>JAWWBT010000048.1:0-15786 GCA_033720815.1 Gammaproteobacteria bacterium
CATCGCGTGCTGTTGTCATTTACGTACTGGGGAAGATCCATGACCATTCGCCTCTTGATGCTGTCCTTGTCCATCCTGCTGCTTTCGGCCTGTGCCGGCGGCCCGCCGCCCGACCCGGTCACTGTGCACCTGACGGCGCTGAATGCGAAGGAAAAGCAGCGGTTCTACGACGGTCGCCACAGTTCCCCGCCGCTCCTGGACGTGAATCGCCCCTTGAACGAAGACCAGAAGCAGTGGCACAGCACCGATCTCACCTGGAAGGAAACCGCTGAAGGCTGGCACGCGCGCCTGCGATTCATTTCGCCCGATGCGAAGGGCTTGCGAGTCGGCCTGTGCATCGAGCCCGCGGACCTGCCGATGACGCTTTCCATCGAGGAAAGCGGCGGTGCGATCAATGTGCCGGCGAGCAAGCTGGGCGTGGTCTGTGAAAACCAGTCGATGTTCTTCCTGCCGCTGGTGGGAGGTGACACGATTACGCTGCGGTTCGAAACACCTCCGCGTAACCTGCCGCCGGCATTCGATCTCACCATTCACCGGGTCCAGCACCGCGGTAACTGATCGAACGCCATATTCGATACGAGAAACGCGGGGCATTGCCCCGCGTTTTTTGTTGCTTGCAGGAAACGGGCCTGGTCGAAACTGCGTTAGCGGAAGGCGAGATCTCGCAGGAACAGCGCAATCTGCGGGAAGCTGATCAGCAACGCTGTCGCGAGCAGCAGGATCAGGAAGAACGGCGGACTACCCTTGATCACCTCGAGGTAGGGTCGCTTGAACACGGCGATGGCCGTGAAGATGTCACAACCAAACGGTGGCGTTGCCGAACCGATGGCGACCTGCAGCGTGATCAGCGTACCGGCGAGTACCGGATCGATGCCTGCCGCCTGGATGATCGGTGCGAATATCGGCGTGAGCACCAGGATGACCACGATCGGATCGACAAACATGCAGCCGACGAAGAAGGCGGCACACACGGCAATCAGCACCATCGTTGGCTGCGATGGGTCGAGGTTGAGGATGTCATTCACCAGCAGTGACGGAATCTGCGCATACGACAGCGTCCACGAGAACGCTGCGCCCGCCGCAACGAGAATGAAGACCACCGCGGTGATCATGCCGGTCGACACCGCGAGGTCAGGGATATCCTTCCAGCCGAGCTGGCGGAAGATCACCACTTCCAGCAGGACCGCGTACGCGACCGAAACGGCTGCCGCCTCCGTCGGGCTGAAGGTGCCGGCATAGATGCCGCCCACGACAATGACCGGGAAACCCATCGGCAGCAGTGCCGCGCGCAATGCCCGACCACGTTCGCTCCAGTCACGCCGCTCCTGCGTGGGGATGTTCTTGATGCGCGAGTAGAAATAGCAGTACACCGAGAACAGCATCAGGATCAGCAGGCCGGGCCCGATGCCGGCGATGAAGAGTTCACCCACCGATGTGCCGGAAACCACGCCGTACACGATCATGCCGATCGACGGCGGGATCAGCAGCGCGATATCAGAGGAATTGATGATCAGTGCCATGCTGAAGGAATCCGTGTAACCGGCTTTGAGCAGTCGTGGCCGCAGCGGGCTGCCCATGGCGACCACGGTTGCCTGCGTCGAGCCGCTGACGGCACCGAACAGCGTGCAACTGGCTGCCGTGGTGATTGGCAGGCCGCCGCGCACGTGGCCGATGAACGACATCACCAGGTCGAGCAGTCGGTTTGCGGTCAGGCCGCGCGTCATGATGTCGGCGGCGAAGATGAACAGCGGAACCGCGATCAGCGCGGGCGGCTTCACGCCGCCAATCATCTGCTGCACCAGGATCTGCGGGTCCAGCGCCGGGATATAGAAGACGAAGGCGAGCAGGGCGGCTGCGAGCAGCGGCACCATCAGCGGGAATCCCAGCAGCAGCAGGATGATCATGGTGACGAACATCATCGTGGCCATGTCAGATCTCCTGCGTCGGCGAGTGGCTGGTGTCGTACTCGTCCGTGTGAGTGAACGAAATATAGACATCGTGGCTGGCGAGATTACGGATCAGGGTCATCACGTACTGGACACCGCCAACTGCAAGGCCAATCGGTGCGACGGCATAGATGATCCAGAGCGGGATCTGCAGCGAGGGCGTTACGCTTCCCACGCTGCGCGTATGCAGTGCGTAATCCAGCGAATACCAGGAGAGCAGGAAGAGCAGCGCCGCCGTGCAGGCAGCGATGACGATCATCATGATCTTGCGCGGCAGCCGTGGCAGCTGGTCGAACAGCGCCGTCATGCGGATATGGCGGCCCTGGCGCGCCGCATAGCCGACGCCGAGGAAGGTGACGAGGATGATCAGCGCCTGGTTCAGTTCATCCGCAAAGGTCAGGCTTTCGCCCAGCACATTGCGCATGAAGACATTGCTCACGCTGACCAGGGTCATGCCGATCACGCCGATTGCCAGCGCCGCCTTCTCCAGCCACGCCATCGACTTGTCGGCCATGGCCATGATTCGCACCAGGTAATTCATCATGGTAGCTTGGTTCCACATCGCTGCCGGAACGCAACAGGATAGGCATACCGCTATCGCATTGCACCCCGCGTTCCGGATCGGTCCATCGATTTCCGACGGAGAATCCTCATGAGACACCTGTTCCTTGCCCTGTTTTCATCGCTTGCGCTGGCCCTGGTCGGCTGTGGTGACAGCAGCCAGCAGGATGGCCAGCAGTCGGATACAGCCGGTCAGCAGACCTGGAAATTCGCCATCGAGGAAATCGAGGGCAGCGTCCAGCACCAGTACGCCACGGAATTTGCGAAGCGCATCGAGGAGCGCAGCAACGGTCGTATCAGCGTCACCGTCTATCCTTACGGCCAGCTGGGCACCTCCAGCCAGCTCACCGAGCTCGCGCAATTGGGCCAGATCCAGTTCGCGATGGCCTCGCCGGGCCACCTGGGTTCGGTGATTCCCGAAGTGCAGCTGTTCTCGCAGCATTTCCTGTTCTCGGACGACGAGACCGTGAACCACAAGGTGCTGACCTCGAACCAGCCGCTCTACGACACGCTCGGCGCGGCCTACCGCGAGAAAAACCTGCACCTGCTGGGAATCTTCCAGGAAGGCTGGATGGCCTGGACGGCGAACAAGGCCATCGAAAGCCCGGCCGATTTCGAAGGGCTGAAGATCCGCACCATGAATTCACCGCTGCTGATCAAGGCATATGAGCTGTACGGGGCCAACCCGACAACGATGGCTTACTCCGAGGTGTATTCCGGCCTGCAGCTGAACATGATCGATGCGCAGGTGAACCCTGTTTTCGCGATCGAGGAGATGAGCTTCTACGAGGTGCAGAGCCATCTCGTGCAAGGCCGTCACCTGCCGTTCATTGCCACGGTGGTGAGCAACCCGCAGTTCTTCGATGGACTGCCGGAACCGGACCGCAAGATGGTGATGGACGTGAAGCGTGAGCTCGATGGCATGATCTTCGATTTCCAGCGTGAGCTGAATGCGAAACGCATGGACATCATCCGTGAAGAGGGCGATATCGCGATCACGTCGTTGAGCGAGGAGCAGCGCGCAGCCTTCCGCGAGGCGAGCCTGCCGATCCGTGACGAATACCGGAAGCTGGCAGGAGAACGTGGCGATACCTTGCTGAAGATAGTCACTTCCGCCATCGCTGCCGCGGAGAGCGAAGACGGACAGCAGTAAGGCTGCGACAGGAACGAAAAAGCCGGCCCGAGGGCCGGCTTTTTTCATGCCTGCGAAGCACTGTGCCTATTGCTCGTCCGGGTCCGCCTGGATGGCTTCGATCGGGCGAATGCCGGATCGCTTGCCGATGAATTCCGGTCGTGGCGCCGGTGCCTCGAAGGGTTCGACCGGCTGGTTCTCGATGCTGTTGAACACCATGAACACATTGCTGCGCGGCAATGGCGTGATGTTCGAGTTCGACCCGTGCATCAGGTTGCAGTCGAAGAAGGTCACCAGTCCCATGGACCCGGTCGGTGACACGATGCCGCCCCGCTTGTAGAGACGCTGGAGGCTGTCCGGATCCGGCGTACCGAATTCCTGGTTCTTCAGCGATTCCTTGTAATTCTGTTCCGGCGTGCGTCCGACGCAGCCGATGAAATCCCGGTGCGAGCCCGGTATGACCATCAGCGGGCCGTTGTACTCGGTATTCGGCGTCAGGCTGATGGAGCAGCTGACCGCGCGCATGTTCGGCATGCCGTCCTCGGCGTGCCAGGTTTCGAAATCCGAATGCCAGTAGAAGCCGTGGCCGCCGAAGCCTGGCTTGTAGTTGATGCGCGTCTGGTGGAAATAGACCTGGCTGCCCAGGATCTGTTCGGCAATGCGTACCACGCGTACGTCGGTGCACAGCTTGCGGATGACATTACTGATTTCGTGCACCGCAAAGATCGAACGGACGTCGCCGGAATACGGTTCGACCACCGTTTCCTCGCGCTCGCGTACCAGCGGGTTGTCGTTCAGGCTCGCAAGCTCGCGCTGGTAGCGCTCCAGCTCACGCTCGGAGAAGAGATTGTCAAAGGTGAGGTAACCGTTGCGGTCGTAGAATTCCAGCTGTCCGGCGGACAGTGGGCCTTCACCCGGCTTGCCGTAGACCACGGGGTCCTTGCGCGGCGTGACGCGTGGTGAGTCGATGTAACGGCTCGGGTACAGGTCTTTTGCTTCTTGCTCAAAAGGATGGAATGCGGGTTCCTTCAGCATGGCCAGCCTCCTGGTTGTTGATCTCCTCTGTTGTCGAATGGAATGCCCAAAAAGCAGGAACCGCGAGCAAGCCCGCGGTTCCCTGTTACCTATGTGCTCCCTGCGGCCGTTTCAAGGGCTACGCCGGGATGCCTGCCGTTCAGTCGAGGTCGGCAGGGTAGGCACCGGTTTCATCGTGCACTTCGCGACCGGACACCGGCGGGTTGAACACGCAGACCATGCGCATGTGCGAACCCTTGTTGGCGCGCAGGATGTGCTTGTCGTTCTTGTCCAGCGCGTAGATGGTGTCCTTTTCGAGCTGGTGCGTTTCGCCGGTGGTCTCGTCGTAGATTTCGCCGCGACCTTCGGTGAGGTACACCGCCTCGAGGTGGTTCTTGTAGTGCATGTGCAGCTCGGCACCTTCATGAATGATGGTGTCATGCACGGAGTAGCCCATGCCGTCGCTCTTCAGCAGCAGGCGGCGGCTGGTCCAGCCCTTGTCTTCACCACCGACTTCAAATTCGGTGCCGGCCAGGTCGGCGAGTTTTCTCACGATCATTGTTGGTTTCTCCCGTCGTCGTTTATCGAATTCTTCTGTGCAAAGAGAAAGGCCGGGAAAGATCCCGGCCTTTCACGTTGCCGGTTGCCGCGTCAGGGCGGTTATCAGGCAGCGTCCTTTTCGTGACGCTCGATAACAGCCTTGGTGGCCTCGTGAATGATGTCCAGGCCCTTCTGCAGGTCTTCCTCGGAGATCGTGAGGCTCGGCAGCAGCTTCAGGACTTCGTCGTTGAAGCCGGCGTTCTCGATGATCAGCTTGTGCTTGAAGCACTCGGCAGCGATTTCGCCCGCGAGCGAATCGTCATTGAAACCGATACCCAGCATCAGGCCGCGACCGCGGACGTGACCGCAGTACTTCTCTGCCAGGGCAGCCGTCTTTTCCAGCGACTTGATCGCCATTTCGCTCTTCTTGCGAACCGACTTGGCGAAATCGTCATTGGTCCAGAAATCCAGCGCCTTGGTGGCGGTAACGAACGCCGGGTTGAAGCCACGGAAGGTACCGTTGTGCTCACCCGGTGCCCAGACATCCAGCTCCGGACGGAACAGCACCATCGCGAACGGCATGCCGTAGCCTGAGAGGGACTTCGACAGGGTGATGATGTCCGGCTTGATGCCGACTTCCTCGAAGCTGAAGAAGTGGCCCGAGCGACCGCAGCCGATCTGGATGTCATCGACGATCAGCAGGATGTCGTGCTTCTTCAGCACGTCGGCGAGGCGCTTGATCCAGTCAAGCTTCGCGGCGTTCACGCCACCTTCACCCTGCACGGTCTCGATGATGGCAGCAGCCGGCTTGTCCACACCGGAACCACCATCGGCCAGCATGGCATCGATGAATTCGATGGTGTCGGTATCACCCATGTAACCGTCGAACGGCATCGGGCTGACATCACCCAGGGTCACGCCCGCGCCCTTGCGCTTGAACGCGTTACCGGTGACGGCGAGCGAACCGAGCGTCATGCCATGGAAGCCGTTGGTGAACGACATGATGTTTTCGCGGCCGGTGACCTTGCGGGCCAGCTTCAGCGCGGCTTCGACGGCGTTGGTGCCGGTCGGTCCGGGGAACTGTGCCTTGTAGTGACCCATGTCGTGCGGCTCGAGAATCACTTCGTAGAAGCGCTCGAGGAATTCGCGCTTGGCGTTCGAGAACATGTCGAGGCTGTGCGTGATGCCATCATTCTCGATGTACTCGAGCACGGCCTTCTTCATGGTGTCGTCGTTGTGGCCGTAGTTCAGCGCGCCGGCACCGGCAAAGAAGTCGAGATACTTGTTGCCGTCGGCATCGGTCAGCCACGCGCCCTTGGCGGTGGTGAACTCGACCGGGAAGGCACGGCAGTAACCGCGGACTTCGGATTCATATTTCTCGATGGTGTTCATCTTTCTTTCTCCCTCCAGGGATTTCGTATTTCAGTATTTCAGGTTGTGAATTCTTGGTGCGCCTTGGGGCGCTTCCGGCAAGCCGGTCAGGTCTGGCTTTCCTTTCCAGGATCCAGGTCCTCGGTGGCGCCGGCGCTGTTCAGCGGGCCGATGCGGAAGAGGTCTTCCGGCTCGTGGTCGCCCGGGAACATGTCGCTGGTGAAGAACTCGGTTTCCTTGCACGGTGCATCGACATCACGGGCAAACCCGCGGAACAGTGCGCGTGAAGGTTCGTTGTCCGTCGCGACGGTGGCGCTGACGTGGTCGACGCCTTCGTTTGCCGGCAGTGCAACCAGCTGGCGCAGCATGCGCTTGGCCAGGCCACGTCCGCGCATTTTCGGGTGCGTTCCGACCTGCCACACGAAAATGTCGTTCGGGCGGGTCGGCGGGCGGTAGGCCAGCACGAAGCCGGCAAGTTCGTCGCCGGTCTCGTCCGGGCATTCCGCGACGAGGCAGCTGCCGCCGAAATGCGCGCCCATGATCATGTAGGCATAGGCCGTGTTCAGTTCGAGCACGCCATGTTCCTTCACGAATTCATACATGCGCGCGCCATCGCGGGCGTCGGCGCTGCGAAAGAAGACTTCCGGTTTTTCGATCGCTGTATCGCTCATGTGTACCTTTTTCGTTTCGAGTCAGTGTTTACCTGGCGTCAGGCCTTTCGGCCTGCTTTCAGGCAACGGCCTTGTCCTTGCTCGGTTCGCCACTCGTCTTGCTTTCGATGAAGGCCTTGTGCAGGGCGTTCATTGCCTTGACGCGCTGGTCTTCCGGCACGATGCAGGCAATCGAGTGGCTGTCGCAGAACGTGTTGCGAACATCGATGCCGGCTTCGTCGAGCACCGCTGCAACCTTCGCCTTGGTTTCTTCGCAGCTGCCGACACGCAGGCCGACCGCGGATGCAGAGGCGATTCCGGTTTCAACATGCACGCCGCCGCTCAGGTCGGACTCGAGCTGCTTGCCGAGTGCCTTGATGTCGGCGATGTCCTCGGCGGAAACGTAAAGGTCGCGGCGACCGTCACCGACCTCGATGCTGAGGAAGGCATCGGCATCGCCGAGCAGGTCGGCAACCACGCCAAAGGATTCCTCGTCATTGGAGGTATTGATGCGCACGAGAGCCTTGTGGCCGGCGATGCCGGTTACCGAGACATCGTGCTCCGGCGTATCACGCGTAATCAGCGTGCCTTCGCCGTCATCAAAGGTCGAGCGCGCGCGCATGTCGAGGTCGCGCTTCCAGGCGTATTCCACCGAGCGCGAGTTGAGTACCGAGGCGCCATGGCGGGCGAGCTCGAGCATTTCCTCGTGGTTCATGCGATCGATCTGTTCGGCGTTTTCCACGACGCGCGGGTCGGCGCTGTATACGCCGTCGACGTCGGAACAGATTTCACAGCGTTCCGCGCCGAGTGCTGCGGCGATGGCCACGGCGGTGGTGTCCGAGCCACCACGGCCGAGCGTGGTCACTTCGCCACGCGAGTTCACGCCCTGGTAACCGGCGACGACAACGACGTTGCCGCCGTCGAGTTCGCGGCTGACGCGGTCGGGGCGTACTTCCTTGATACGCGCGTTGAAGTGCGTATCAGTGGTGTGAATACCCGACTGCGGACCGGTGAGCGATATGGCATCGACGCCCATCTGCTGCAGCGTCATCGACAGCAGCGACATCGAGATGCGCTCGCCGGCCGACAGCAGCATGTCGAGTTCACGGCGCTCCGGGTGCGGTGCGAGGTTCGTCGCCAGGTCGAGCAGTTCGCTGGTGGTGTTGCCCATGGCAGACACCACGGCGACCACGTCGTGACCTTCGTTGCGGGTGGCAACGATCTTTCGGGCCACGAGGCGCAGGCGCTCCTCGCTTGCGACCGAACTACCGCCGAATTTCTGGACTACGATGCCCATGTCTTGTCTCCTTGAGAGTCTTTTGCTTTCGAGTTTCTTCAGAGTCGGTTGTTCGAAGACCTGCCGTCCGGCAGGTCTTCATGCATTCAATTCATTTGCCGTTCGGACGCTCGCCCGGTCGCGAGCCTGCCGGATTGATGCGGCTTTCCAGCTCGGTGGCGGCATCAGGGAATTCACCGCTGTTGAGGAACGGCGACAGCGTGGTGGCCGGCAGCGGTGCGTCGGAGTCGTACAGCGGCGAAGCCGCCATGTCCTGTGCTTCCATCATGTCCACGATCTTCGCCAGAACCTGGTCGATCTCTTCCTGTTCTTCGGGAGAGAGCTGGTTCAGGCGGCGCGAGAACGTTTCATGCAGCGGCGGCGGCATCTGCTCGACCAACTGCTCACCCGTCTCGGTGAGCGCGATCAGCACCTTGCGCTTGTCCGTCTGGCTGCGTTCACGGCTGACGATGCCGCGCTTCTCTAGGCGGTCGACGATGCCGGTAACGGTGGCTGGTGACAGGGCGATCCGCTTGGCCAGCTCGCCCGGTGCCATCGGGCCGTATTTCAACAGCTGGCGTACGCAGATCAGCTGCGGACCGGTGAGGCTGTAGCGCAACGCGAGGTAGCGGCTATAGAGGTCCACAGCCCGGATGATGCGACGCAGCGATCCGAGGATGCGCTCGTCGTAGCTGTCATCGGTTTCCTGGATGGCCTTCGCGGCCGCTTGGTTCTTTGCGTTCAAAATTTGGACTCAAATAGTTAGGATGCGAATCTTTTACTACCCTAACAATTTCAGGGTTTTCCTGTAAAGCTTCGGACACGAAATATTTACGGCCGAAGGAATTGGTGCGTCGCGGAGGGGTGGCCGGCTCGAACCTCGCCGGTGCTACAATTCCCGCGAATTGCCGCGGCGGCATGACGCGCCGCAATGACACTCGCAGCGAAAGGGGCAAGCGCATGGTCGAACTGGTCGTCAAATTCATTCTTTCCTACATGGTGGGTTCCATCATCGGCAGCCTCGTCGTAGGCCGAATCAAGGGTGGTGTGGACATCCGCAGCGAAGGCAGTGGCAACGCCGGTGGCACGAACGCGCTGCGCACGCGCGGCAAGGTGTTTGCCTTCTGGGTAATGCTCATTGATGTCGGCAAGGGTGTGCTTGCGGTTGCAGTCATTGCGCCGATCAGCCTGCCGCTGGTGCCGGAAGCTGCCTTCCGTCCGGAATGGATCGCGGTAGCCTGCGGTTTCGCGGCGATGCTTGGCCATGTGTGGCCGGTCTTCTTCGGGTTCCGTGGCGGCAAGGGTGTTGCCACCTACGTCGGCGTCCTTGGTGCCCTTGCCTGGCCGGCCCTGGTCGTGGCGCTGCTGATCTTCGCTGTCGTGCTCATTCTCACCGGTTACGTCAGCCTCGGTTCGATCGTGGCACCCATCGCGGTTGCCCTGTACCTACTGCTGATTACCGGGTTTGGCCCGCTGACGGTATTCGGTGTCGCCATGGCCCTGTTCATCCTGTTTACCCATCGCACCAATGTTGTGCGACTGCGCGAAGGCACTGAAAACCAGTTCCCGAAAGTGATGTTGCTGCATCGCCTGTTCGGCCTCTGATAAGCGGATGGCCGCGATGAGCGAAACCCGGCAGGCGCTCCTGCGGCAGCTTGCGGACGGCGATTTCCACTCCGGCGAGGCGCTCGGCAAGGCGCTGGGTGTCTCGCGCGCCGGGGTCTGGAAGCAGGTCGAGGCGCTGGAGGCACTCGGCCTCGATGTGCATCGCGTGCGCGGCAGGGGCTATCGCCTGGGCCGTCCACTGGAACTCCTGGACGAGCGAATGATTCGTCACGCCGCAAACATTGCGGTCGATCGCCTGCAGGTCTTCGACTCCATCGACTCTACCAATGCGGAACTCATGCGCGCTGCCGATAGCGGCGCCACCGTTGCCGCGTGCTTTGCCGAGCACCAGTCGGCGGGGCGGGGTCGTCGCGGCCGCAACTGGGTTTCACCGTTTGGTGCCAACCTCTATTTCTCGTTGAGCTGGCCCTTCGAACAGTTGCCGCCGGATTTCGCGGCGCTCAGCCTGGCGATGGGCGTGGGTGCCCGTCGCGTACTGCAAGCTCTCGGTGTTGGCGAGGTCGGCCTGAAATGGCCGAACGACATCTACCTGCAGGGACGCAAGCTGGGTGGCATCCTGCTGGAGATGCGCGGCGAGCCGCCAGGGGCCTGTCGGCTTGTTGCCGGCATTGGCATCAACGTCGCAATGCCGGATATTGCCGCGCGTGGTATCGACCAGTCATGGATCGACCTGCATTCCGCGGGTCACCCGGTATCGCGCAACGCGCTTGCTGCACGCCTGCTGGATGAGTGGGCGGGCATTCTTGAAACCTATGAGCGTGAAGGCTTTGCCGCGTTCGTCGACGAATGGCGCGCAGCGGATGTGCTCGCCGGCGCGGACGTGGTCGTGCACGATCGTGATGCGCAGTGGCAGGGCAAGGCGCTTGGCGTAGCAGCGGATGGTGCGCTGGAAATCGAAGTCGGCGACGAGCGTCGCCGAGTTATCGCCGGCGATGTCAGCCTGCGCAAGGTGGCGTGATGCAGCTCTTTCTTGATCGCGGTAACAGCAGTGTGAAATGGGGAGCCTGGCAGGATGGATGGCAGGCAGGCGGCCGCCTGCCGCTTGATGCCGAGGGCCACGTTGCTGCTGCAGCCCTTGCCGAATTACCCGCTGCACATTCAATCTGGCTTGCCAGCGTGGCGCGCGATGAGCGCGATGCGGCCCTGGTCGAGCAACTTGAATCCGCGCGTGAGCTGCAGGTGCAGAGAATCGTGACAGAGGCGGAAGCGGCCGGAGTGCGGTGTGCCTATGCTGAACCCTGGCGCCTTGGCGTGGACCGCTGGCTGGCGGTCATTGCCGCCTACGAACCGGGAAGCCCGGCGGTGGTTGTGGATGCCGGTACCGCCATCACCATCGATGCCGTCAGTGGTGATGGTCGTCACCTCGGAGGCCTGATCGCGCCGGGTATCGGCCTGATGCGCAGCAGCCTCTATGCCAATACCGACCGCATTCCCGATGAAGATGATGCGCTGGATGAAGGCTCGGGCGATTTGCTGGGGCGTGAAACGCGCAGCGCTGTCAGCAGTGGTACGCTGCACGCCGCCGCGGGCCTGGTTGACCGGGTGGTTGCACGTCTTGCGGCGGCAGATCCTGCGACGCGATTGCTCATTACCGGTGGCGACGCCGAACGGCTGCAAGCGCATCTCGATCATGCAATGGAATTTCACCCTCGCCTCGTTCTCGACGGCATGCGCCGGATTGCCGAAGCGCGAGAAGAAGAACGGAGAACCGGATAGACCTCATGCGCATTTTCATGCTGCTGCTGATACTGGCCAACCTGGGTTTTTTCGCCTGGACGCAATGGGTTGAGCCTGCCGACGACGGCTTGCCCGCCGGTCGTGCCGCTGAAGACATGGGTGCAGGGCTGCAGCTTGCCACCGAGCGAGATGCGCCTTCGGTCAGCGAGCCTGCAGATGCGGCTGCCGATGACCCAGGCGAAGAGGAAGTCTCGCCGCCCGAAGCAGTCGCTGCCGTCGAAGCGGAAGCAGTGGTTGATGATGAAGAAGAAGAACCAGCGAGTAGCGCGACGAGCGACGTCGATTACCGCTGCGTGTCCCTGGGCCCGTTTGACCAGCTGGAGGTCGCTGAAATTGCCCGCGCCCGGCTGGCGGATCGCGGTTACGATGCGCGGCTTCGTGAGGCCGGCGGCCAGATCCGCTCCGGTTTCTGGGTATTCCTGCCGCCACAGGATTCACGCGGCGACGCCAAGGAAATCGAGGCGCGCTTGCGTGAAAAGGGCGTCAACGACCTGTTCATCGTCACCGGCTCGGAAAATCGCAATGCCATTTCACTCGGGTTGTTCTCCACGCCGGACCGCGCCGACCAGCGCGCCGCGGAAATCGGCCGGCTGGGTTTCAACCCGCAGATCGCCGAGCGGTTCCGCGATGCGACCGTCTACTGGCTGGATTACCGTGAACGGGGCGATGACCGGCTCGAGCCGCAATCCATCGGTGTACTCGGGGCGGACGAAGTGATTCCGGAGAAGCGTGCTCGCGATTGCGCAGCGGCGGATTTCCGCCGAGACGGGGAAGGCTGATTCCCCATACGGCCTTCGGCAGCGGCCGGGGTGATTGCCAGGAAGGCGTCTGGCGCCAAGAAAGCGCGACCCGCACCGATTTTTGCCGGTATAGCTCAGCTGGTAGAGCAACTGATTTGTAATCAGTAGGTCCCGGGTTCGACTCCTGGTGCCGGCACCAATAAAGAAAGGGCGTTGCCATTGGCAACGCCCTTTTTCTTGCTTCCTCCGGAATGCGATCAGCTGTTCGCAGCGTTCTTCAGTTCCTTCAGGTCGATGTCCTCGAATTCGCACAGGCGACGCGTGGCTTCTTCCATGATCGCGCGTGCCTGGCCGGTGGCGCGGTAGAGCATGTTGTGAATCTTCGCGTCTTCCTCGCTCTTGTTTTCGCAGTGCTTCGAGTAATTCTCGAAATTGTTCAGCGCGATGACAAGGTGGGAGATCTGGTTCGGGCATTCGCAGTCCACCGCAGAGCTGACGGTCTGCAGCATGGTCAGGTCCTGGTCGGTGTAGAAGCGCTGCGGCGGGCGGCTGTCGGGGATGATCGAGTCGGCGTTGCCGGCCTTGCCTGCGGCTGCCGGAGCCTTCGCGCCACCACCACTCATCAGGTCGCGCACGATGAGGTTCAGCATCATTGCCTTCAGGTCACGCACGGCGAGCGGAGACCGCACGATGTGGCGGCGTTCCGTTGCGAGGCGGTCGATGAGTTCTGCCTTGGCAAAGTCGTACACGATGACGGTGATTTCCGGCTTGAAGGCCTGTTCCAGCTTGTTGACACCTTCTTCGACGGCGTCGCCAAGCAGCTTCATGTCCAGGATCAGGACGTCCGGGGTCTTGTCGTCTCCCTTCAGGGTGTCGATGAAATCCTTGAGGTTGTCGGAGGCCGCCTGGACCGTGAGGTTCTTGCCTTCCTCGAGAATATTGGTCGGAAGGGTCGAGTGGAGTACTGCGAGATTCACCATGGTGAGGCTCCTTTGGTCGTTCTGTTATTCGGTCTATGAGAGGGGATATCTCGGGGGGAGATATGTCATGTTCGATTGCAGGCTATACCTTGTACAAAAGTTATGCAAGTTTTCCGTGAATCGGCTATCATGGGCCCGTATTCGCCAGTAAAGCCGCAAATGGAGGGCTCATGACCTGTACAACATGTACAAGCATTCGTCGCGTAGACCCGGCAGCGAGCCGGGCATTGCTGTCGTGGACCCTGCCCAATCTTGGTGCGCACCTGGAGTCGGTGCTGGTCGCCCTGGGGGCGCGTGTCAGTCCCGAGTCGCATGACGTTGTGTGGGTCGATTTCGCGCCGTTGTCGCCCGCGGCGTTCCTTGCCGAACTGGAAGAGCGCCTCAGTTCCGAGGTCCTTTCCCATTGCCGCGCGGCGCTTTGTCCTGCAGGCGCCTCCCTGTCGTCCCTGCTCGTGTCGGGGATGCGGCCGCTTTCCGGGCTCATTGCCCTGTCGCGCGCGGAATGGCTCGTGGATGCGCTCGATAACGGTGGCCTCGAGGTGCACCTGCAACCGATTCTTGCGGCCGCTGACGGTCGCAGTGTTTATGCGCACGAGTGCCTGCTGCGATCGCGTGATGAAGAGGGCGGGCTTGTGGGCGCGCCGCGGATCTTTGCGGCAGCGGAGGCGGCGGACCTGATGTTCCAGCTGGACCGTGCGGCGCGCCTGGCGGCGATTCGCAGCGTTGCGGAGCGCGCGCCCGAGGGCAAGGTCTTCATCAATTTCAATCCGACTTCCGTTTACGATCCGGCCTTCTGTCTCCAGTCCACGTTGAAGGCAGCGCGCGACTCGGGCCTGTCACTTGATCGCTTCGTGTTCGAGATTGTCGAATCCGAAGAAATCGCCGATGTTGATCGCCTTCGCAGCATCCTCGATGTTTACCGCCGGGCGGGTTGCGGGGTGGCGCTGGATGACCTCGGGGCCGGGTTCTCGTCCCTCGGGCTGCTGGCCAGTCTCCGGCCCGATTACGTGAAGTTCGATCGCCAGCTGGTGCATGGCGTGGCGGATGACGATTTCAAGCAGGTCATGCTGCGCAAGCTGCTCGAGCTGGCAAGTGACCTCCAGATCATCACGATTGGTGAAGGCGTCGAGCGCGAGGCTGACTGGCACTTCCTTCGCGACGCCGGCGTCGACCTGGTCCAGGGTTTCCATTTTGCGCGTCCTGCGCTCGAGCCCTTTGTTCCTGCCGCCTGAAAAAATCCCCGAATTTCTTCTCCGGGGCATTGCGGATCAAATCCAACCTCTCTAAACTACGCGGCCCGCAGCCAGCACTCCCGTGTTGCGCTGCGGTTTGCTTGACAGCGGTTGCGAAAATCCGTGAAAATTCGCGGCTTACGTCCGCGGAGGGGTACTCAAGCGGTCAACGAGGGCAGACTGTAAATCTGCTGGCTTAGCCTTCGGAGGTTCGAATCCTCCCCCCTCCACCATATTAAGAGGTCATCGTGCTCACGGTGGCCGGCGCGCCGAAGCGAATACATCGACTTTCAGTGCTGCGCCAGTGTTCGGAGCCCCGCCGATGCAAACGGGGTGGCAAGGTCCGAATGGAATCGGGGCCTGCAAAGGCGGGTGTAGTTCAACGGTAGAACCTCAGCCTTCCAAGCTGATGATGTGGGTTCGATTCCCATCACCCGCTCCAGTTTCGAGGCTGAAGCCCGTAGCGAAGTTCCGTACAGGTTTAAGCCCATATAGCTCAGTGGTAGAGCACTCCCTTGGTAAGGGAGAGGTCACCAGTTCAAATCTGGTTATGGGCTCCAGAGCATGGTATCCGCGGCAGCGTGCCGTCTGGTGCTGAAACGTTGAGTATCACGTCTACATCGGGGAGACATTTCGATGTCCAAGGAAAAATTTGAGCGTAAAAAGCCGCACGTGAACGTTGGCACGATTGGTCACGTTGACCATGGCAAGACGACGCTGACGGCGGCGCTGACTATTGTCCAGGGTAAGAAGTTCGGCGGCGAATCGCGCGCGTACGACCAGATCGATAACGCGCCGGAAGATAAGGATCGTGGTATCACGATCGCGACCGCGCACGTTGAATACGAGTCGGAAGCGGGGCGCGGGGCGCCGGGCCGAGGCGCCGCCCCCGGGGGGAGGGTATTTTAGAGTGGGACAGGGACCCGGCCGACGGGCGGGGGGGGGGGGGGGGCGGGCGCCGCGGCTATCGCGGGCGCGGGG
>JAWWBT010000049.1:0-15668 GCA_033720815.1 Gammaproteobacteria bacterium
AACAGCAACTCGAAATGAAATTCGAGCTGGTCGATGAGGCCTACCAGGAAAAGGCCGAGGCGTTGAAGGTGCTCCAGGAGAAGCTTGCGAAGAGCAAGGCGTTCTGGTTCTACTTCCGTCGCAAGCGGTTGACTGACGAAGTCCTCAAGGTGGAAGAGGAAATGGCGCCGGCCATTTCGCAGCGCGAGGAATGCCTGGCGGAACTTGAGCGCGTCCGTGATCGTGAACCGCCAGCATGGGAAGGCCTGAGTGTTCGTTCACGTCGCGAGATCAACCTGCAGCTGATTGCGCTCGCACAGTACCTCGTTTTGCACTTCAGCGAGAACGACATTGCCGCGCTCGCGCGGTCTACACAGTTGAAGCATCCCGGCGAATGGCGTTACGGCAGCAACGAGGAAGCAACTGCGTTGTTGCGCCCGATCCGCGATATCGTTGCAAAGCTGAAGAACGATGACAGGCGCCAGGAACGCCTGCAGCGGCGTGTGAATCACCTTCGGGAAATCTGTTCCTACGAAGGCAATGCCGACACCGTTCCTGATCCGGGGTGCGTTGCGCGCATCGAACCGAGCCCGGGCAACACGAGTTCCATCGATTCGATACATGCCGATATTCCGGTCAACGTGATCGAACAGGATTTCTGGGACCTTGCCCAGCTCATGTTGCCACCGCTGGAAAAAAGAAAGCAGGGAGGACCGTCTGCCGAGGAGCTTGCTGCCCTGAAGGCGGGATGATCACTATCCCTGGTTAGGATGAAAAAGGGGCCATACGGCCCCTTTTTCAATTGCGCCATTACGGTTTACAGGCTTGCCCGCGCGGCACGGCCTGCCTTGGCCCGCTGCTTGACGCGGCGACCCCATCGGCCGAGGTCATCGAGCATCACGTAGACCGAAGGCAGGACGATAAGCGTAATCAGTGTCGAGAAGACCAGCCCGCCGATGATGGCGCGTGCCATCGGGAAATAAGGAGGACCACCACCACCGACCGAGGTATCGCTGAGTGCCAGCGGCGTCATGCCGACAACCGTGGTGGCCACCGTCATGAGGATCGGGCGCAGGCGATCAGAGCATCCCTGGACGACGGCATCGAAACGCGTCTTGCCTTCGCGTCGCAGGTTGTTGATGTGATCAACCATGACGATACCGTTATTCACGACAATACCCATCAGGATGAGCAGCCCGATCATCGCCATGAACGAGAAGGTCGTGCCGGTCAGGGCAAAGAAGTAGAACACGCCGGCAAAGGAAAACACGATGCTGAGCAGGATGCCGAGAGGTTGCAGCAGCGCCTCGAACAATGCCGCCATCACGATGAGGATCAGCAGCACGGCGAGAATCATGTTTTCGCCCATCACGTTACGCGTGCGTTCTGCGCGGTCGAAACCCTGGCCAAAGGACCACGTATAGCCTGCCGGCAACGCGGCGTTATCCATCATCTTCTGGATGCGTGGGCGTACTTCGTCCATGGTGGCGCCGTCTTCCAGCCCGCCCTGCAGGGTGATCGACGTGACGCGATTGAACCGCGTGATCTGCGCCGGGCCGCGAGTAATCGCAAGGTCGGCAACGGCACTCAGGGTAATGCGATCCCCGTTCGCGGTGAACAGCGGCAGCTGCTCGAGGTCACTGATCGTCTGCTCATCGGAATTCGCGAATTCCACGCGAATTTCGATTTCGCCCGATTCGCCACGGAACTCGCGCAGGTTCTGGCCGCGCATTGCGACGGCGATCGATTGCGCAATCTCCTGGGTAGACATGCCATAGCGGAGCGCCCGGTCGCGGTCGACGATGACCTGGATTTCGCGATCACCACCTGTCGTCTCACTGCGAACATCAGCCATGCCTTCAACACTCTCGAGGAGGCGGGCCACTTCATCGCTAAGTTCAAACAGGACTTCCGAAGACTCGCCGCTGAGGCGAATGCTGATGCCATCCTGGTTGCCGGACTGGTTGAAGTCGAAGCTCGGCTTGCCGATGGCAAGCTCCGGCAGGCCTTCGCGGATCATGTCCTGGATTTCGGAAACCGACTTGGTCGCACCTTCGTCTTCGCCCTTCAGCAGGATGGACGACTGGGCGCGGCCTTCCTCGAAATAGGTGTAGACCGAATCAATCTCGAACTCGTCGGCATTTGCATAAAGGTATTCCTCGATCCTGTCCACGGCCGCCTCGACGGTCTCAAGGGAGTAGGTGCCATCAAGGTGATAGGGCATGAACAGTCGGCGATTCGTGTCCTGCGGGAACATGTCCTGTTTCACGAATGCGCCAAACGTCACGAAGCCACCTACCAGCACGAACAGTGTCAGGATGAATACCAGCACTCGCCGGTGCAGTGACCAGGGCAGGAAGCGTTCGTAGGCACGCTTCAGTCGCGGAATCAGCCCGCCTTCGCGTGGCGGAGGCACATCGATGCGCGACGCGATCATCGGGATAATGGTCAACGAAATGAACAGCGAGGCAACCAGGGACACGATGATGGTTACCGCCACGTGTTCCAGGAATACCGTGATATCGATCTTCTCGCCAAAAATGATCGGCAGGAACACGATGATCGTGGTGAGCGTGCCTGCAGTAACCGCAGTCGAAACTTCCTTGGTGCCGACAATCGTCGATTCTTCGTCGTCAAGGCCATTGTCTTCCTGCTTCTTTCGGAAGATGTTTTCCGTGACGACGACGGCGTTGTCCACCAGCATGCCGATGGCCAGCATGAGGCCCATCATGCTGAGGATGTTGAGCGAGATACCGAGGAAATACATCGCTGCCAGTGTGATGGAGAGCGAGAAAGGCACGGCCAGCGTGACCATCAGGGTCGTCGAAACCTGTCGCAGGAAAAAGTACAGCACCACGAGCGAGAGCAGGGCACCGATGACACCTGCCATGGTCAGGTCCGTCAGTGACGTCTTGACGCTTTCCGCCTGGTTGTCCAGGAAAAAGATCTTGATGCCGCGCATCTGGGGCAGCTTGTTGATCTTCTCGATTTCAGCCATCACGCGATCGGCAACAGCCACCATGTTTGCGCCTGTTTCCTTCAGTACCGCGATACCGATGGCATAACGCTGGTCGAGGTGGCGACCGTAAGTGCGCTCGCGACTTTCGTACACAACGTTTGCGACATCACCAATGCGAAGGTTCGGACGCAGGAGCAGGTTCTTTATGTCCTCGATGGATTCGAACTGTCCCATCGGGTGGACACGCAGTCGCCGACCCTGGTCGGTGATTTCGCCAGCGGTGATGGAGAAATTGGCCTGCTGCAGGCGCTGGTTCACTTCCGCAATGGAAACACCGTGCGCAGCAATGCGCGCCGGTAGCAGCTCGATCCGGATCTCCCAGGGCTCCACGCCTTCAAGCCGCACCTGCGACACACCCTCAAGCCGTTCAAGCCGTCGCTTCAGGTTGCGGTCGAGCAGGTCATAGGCATTTTCCAATGCGACACTTTCGCTGGATAGACGAAGGTTGAGGATCGGCTGGTCGCTGGTCGAGCCACGGAAAACGAAGATCCGGTCGACGTCATCCGGCAGGTTGCCGCGCACCGAGTCGATCTTGTCCATCACCTCCATGCCCTTGACGGCTGCATCGGTATCCCAGCCGAAGAACATGCCGATCTGGGCGCTGTTCTGCGTGGATGTCGAACGCATGAACTGGATGCCACTCATCGTGGCAAGCGCCTCCTCGATCGGACGCGTGATCAATCGTTCGACTTCTTCCGGTGATGAACCCTGGTAAGGCACGTTGATGAAGGAGCCGGGGAACTGGATATCAGGCAGCTGCTCCAGCGGCAGCAGCCGCGAGGAGATCAGGCCGAATGCCGCCAGGCTGACGAACACCATCACGATCGTGATGGGGCGGCGCAGTGAAATCGCGGTAATGCTCATGCTTTCAACCTCGCTCGCTCGAGTTCATCAGGCCTGCTTGCGGAAAACGGCAAGCAGGCGTTCCTTGCCTTCATCCATCACGGCATACACCACCGGGATGACAACCAGTGTGAGAAGCGTGGAGACCAGCAGGCCACCGATAACGGTAATGGCCATCGGCGCACGGATCTCGCCGCCTTCACCGACACCGATTGCCATCGGCATGAGGCCCAGCACGGTTGTCATCATGGTCATGATGATCGGGCGCAGGCGTGACCGGCCCGCCTCGGCAATTGCCTCCTGGCGTGGCATTCCCTTGTCGCGTTGCTGGTTGATCATGTCGACCAGCACGATTGCGTTGTTTACGACGATACCTGCCAGCATCATCAAGCCGATGAAGACCACCACGCTGATGGTGGAGCCGGTGACAAAGAGGGCAACAATCGCGCCGGTCAGTGCCAGCGGAATGCTGAACAGGATCACGAAGGGGTGCAGCAATGATTCGAACTGCGAAGCCATGACCAGGTAAACCAGGAAGATGGCGAGCGCGATGGCGAACTGCATCGACGTGAACGAGGCTTCCATGTCTTCACTCTGGCCGGTGACCTGCACGGTCGTCAGCGGCGACAGCGGCAGCCTGGCCAGGGTGTCTTCAATTTCTGCAACCGCGGTTCCAAGGTCACCATAAGCCGTATTCGCGGTGATCAGCGCCACGCGCTGCTGGCCGCGGCGGCGAATTTCCGCCGGCCCCATGGCAACAGTGACATCGGCAACGGCTGACAGCGTCAATGGACGATCGCTCTCCGGATTCACGATGAGGTTGCGAATTTCCTCGATGGAGGCGCGCTGTTCTTCCTGGTTCCTGACCAGCACATCGATTTTGCGGTCACGCCAGGAATATTTCGTGGCGACCTCGCCGCGAACCTTGTCGACCACGGTGTCTGCAATGTCTGCAACAACGAGGCCGAGTTGCGCGGCACGCTCATGGTCAAAACGGATCTGGATTTCCGGGTGTCCCTGTTCAATGGTGGAAGCAACGTCGGTATATCGATCGCTTTCTTCCATTGCATTGACGATCATGCGAGCCGTTTCGCGGAGCGCCGAAAGGTCGTAACCCGTTACTTCGACTTCCAGCGGCGTACTGAACGTGAACAGTTCAGGGCGGCCGAAGGTGTAATCCAGTCCGGCGCGCTTGTCGAGCGTATTGCGGAGTTCATCCATCGCGCGCTCTTCGTCCGCGCGCGTTGCGCCCGGATTCATCACGACATTCAGCTTGCCGGTATTTTCGCCTGCCTCGGCCGGGTTGGCGTCGAGGCGATTGCCCGTGCCAGCAACCGCATAACTCTTTGCCACGCCGGGAATTGCTTCAGCGGCCTGTGCGGCGGCAGCAACAGCGGCATCGGTTTCCTCCAGCGGTGTACCAGGTTCCATCTCTATCTCGACATGGAACTCACCCTGGGACAGCTGCGGAATGAGCTCGACACCAAGTCGAGGCACCAGCAGCAGTGAACTCATGAACACTGCAATGGCAATCACCAGCACTTCTGCACGATGCCTTAGCGACCAGGACAGGGTGGGGCGGTAGACCTGGTCAAGTCGTTCGTACAGCCACTGGAAGAGTGCCACGGGGTACTTGAACAGGAAATGCCCGGCAATCGAGAAGCCCCGGCCGATGCGCAGGACGACCCACGTGATGCCGAATGCAATCGTCGTGAATACCCACTTGAGTCCCTTGAAGATGGCGAGGAACCAGCGAACGACGCGGTATTTCGGAACCCATGGTTCTTCCAGCTCGTCGGGCAGCTCCGGATTGTGACGGCTCGGTGCGCGCAGGGACGACAGCATCGGTATAAGGGTCAGTGCCACGACCAGCGAAATCAGCAGTGCCCAGGTAATGGTCCACGCCTGGTCTCCGAACAGCTGGCCTGCAATGCCCTGTACGAACACCAGCGGGAAGAACACGGCGATGGTTGTCAGCGTCGATGCGACGATGGCCGTGCCGATTTCACCGGTACCCCGCCGTGCTGCGGTCAGTACGTCTTCGCCCTTCTCGCGGTGCCGGGAAATGTTTTCCAGCGTCACGATGGCGTTATCGACGAGCAGGCCAACGGCCAGTGCGATACCACCGAGCGACATGATGTTCAGGCTGATTTCCATCATGAACATGGCAATGAACGTGCCGATGATGGAAACGGGGATCGCCACCGAAATGACAAGCGTTGCCCAGAAATTCTGCAGGAAGAAATAGATCACCAGCGCTGCAAGGATGCCGCCGATGATGGCCGCGTTGACCACTTCATCAATCGCCTGGGAAATGAAGACGGACTGGTCATAGACCTTGGTCATTTCCATGTCGGATGGTAACTGCGGTGCAACGCGCGCGACACGACGGTCGACATTGCCGGCCACGCTGACCGTGTTGGAATCGCCTTCCTTGTAGATGGCAATCTCGACTGCCTGTTCACCGTTGATGCGCGTGATGGCTTCGCGTTCCTTGAAGCCACGCCGTACTTCCGCGATGTCCTTGACGTAGACAGGGCGGCCGTCGCGCGTCGCCACGATGCTTTCGCCGATTGCTTCGACGCTTTCGAATTCGTTGATTGTTCGAACCAGGAACTGCTGGCCACCTTCCTTCAGGCGTCCGCCGGAAAGGTTGACGTTCTCGGCGCGCAGTCGTTCCGCAACGGTTGATATGGGCAGCTTCAGCTGTGCGAGCTTGTCCTCGTCGACAAGGATCTGGATTTCATCTTCCAGGCCGCCACTGGCCTTCACGGCCGCCACACCCTCGATGGATTCCAGTTCCTTCACGAGTTGTTCGTCAGCGAAACGACGCAACTGCTTCAGCTTTTCTTCACCGCTGAGGTCAGCAACCGCATCATCCTTGAACCGGAAGCCATAACGCATCACCGGTTCCGTAGACGGATCGAAGCGCAGCAGGACAGGGCGCTCGGCATCGAGCGGCAAGGTGAGCTGGTCGAGCTTCTCGCGGATATCCACACCCGCGTAATCCATGTTCGTACCCCAGGTGAATTCCAGGGTTACATCGGACTGGCCGGAACGCGATATCGAACGGATGTTACGGATGCCCTTGATGGTTCCGACCATTTCCTCGATCGGCTTGGTGATGAGGTTTTCGATTTCCAGCGGTGCCGCACCCTGAAGCTCCGTGCGCACCGTCACCGTGGGATAGCTGAGCTCCGGCAGCAGGTTGAGGTTGAGTCGGCTGTAGCTGACAAAGCCGAAGATGATCACTGCAAGCGTGATCATGAAGATGGTGACTCGGCGATCAGTGGCGATATCGACGATTTTCATGGCGTTCCTGCTTCTCGTTTATTTGTTGAATGCCGGAATCGAATGGGCCGGAATAGCTTGGAAAAGGGGGCCGCGAACGGCCCCCGAGGGTCTTGATCAGTCGCGCTGGAAAAGGACGGGTTCAAAGCCGTCTATTTCTTCTGCCATCGCCAGCTCGATCTGTTCGAGCGACGCCAGTCGCGCACATGCGGCGTCGGCAGACGCTTCGATTTTCGCCGCCTTGGCTTCAATCTTTGCCTCCAGCTCGGCTTCGTTGATGTCCCCACTGAAGAGCGCAGCGAGTACCGTGGTGGCTGTGTCGACACCGATTCCTGCAGCATCACCCGCAAGGTCGGTGAAGTCGTTCATCGCATCCGAAAAGGTTTCGTAATACGTGTTAACCAGCACCTGGCCTTCCTGGGAAAGCGCCAGCTTTTCACCCTTGTAGAAAAGTTCGCGATCCTCGGTGATCACCATCAGCTCGCGATCATCCTCGTCACGAAGGACGATTTCGTCGTCGTTGAAATTGAAGTCGCCATTCAAAGTGACATGGCTGGTTTCGCGGTCAAGACGGTCGCACATCGGCGTGCTGCTACCGTGGTCATCGTGCGGGTGCGCCGCGAGCGGACCGGCAAGGGCGATGCCCAGCAGGATCGTACAGGCAGTGGTCAATTGCTTCGTCATGTTCATTGTCTTTTCTCCCCCCGAGATGTCAGTCAACGGGAAATACCCTTGTGTGTTCCGGATTACTGTTCGTTTGCCGCAGCGACCTGCGTTTCTTCTTCAGCCTTGACCGGGTCTTCGACCGTATCGCCATTGATGATGGATACACGCGCACCATCCTTCAGGCTGTTCTGGCCGACGGTGACCACGCGGTCACCCTTCTCAAGACCGGACACGATCTCGATGGAACCGTTGTTCGCATAGCCGGTCTCGACCACGCGGCGCTGGGCGGTACCCTCGTTGACGACGAAAACAGTACTTTTCGCATCCTGGGTAATGACTGCCGAACGCGGTACGAGCAGCGTGTCCTGGCGACGGTCATAGACGATCGCAACGCGACCGAACATGCCCGGCTTGAGGGTATTGGTAGGATCATTGACGTTTACCGTCACGGTGAACGTACCGGTCGACGCATCCACCACCGGGCTGACACGGTCAACCGAGCCGATGAAACGCTGGTTCGGCATGGCGTCGACGCGCACTTCGGCGAGCTGCTCGTCGGCAAGCTTGTGCAATTCGCGTTCAGGCACGTAGAGCTTCGCGACCAGCGGGTCGAAATCGGTCACACGGAAGGCCGCTTCGTTCTGGGCGATCATGTTGCCGACCTTGATGTAACGGGCCGCCACGACGCCGGAGAAGGGCGCACGAATCTCGGTGTGCTCAAGCTGCAGGCGTGCCAGCTCCAGGTCGGCCTTCATCGCGTCGACTTCATAAGCGAGGCGCTCGAAGGCCTCGGAGCTGACGAGGTTGTTCTCGTACAGCTGCTTGTTGCGGCGATATTCCTGCTGCAGCTTGGCGAGGTTGGCCTCGGCCCGCTTCACTTCCAGGCTCAGGCGGTCATCGTCGATCCTTGCGAGCACCTGGCCTTCCTTCACCTGGTCGCCTTCCTCGACGAGGAGCTGCTCGACATTGCCACCAACCTTGGCGACAACCTCGGCATCCTGTTCCGCTTCAAGAGTCGCGGTACCGCTGTAATAGGCGTTCACGTCGCCGCGGCGGGTCTCAGCGACCTCGACCGGGACGGAAACCTCTTCTTCCTCGGCCTTCGCCTGCTCGGCGTCCGAACCGCCACCGCCGCCGCAGGCGGCGAGGGCCAGCAGCAGGCTGCCGGCGGAGACCACGGAAAAGATCAGATTGCGTTTCATGGCGTTGTTTCCTCGTTGACTGACGAAATGTATGACCGTTTTGCGGTAGCAACATTCCATTCGGGTCGAAATTTCCTTCTCTTCGATGCCTGGGACAGGCAACCCGTTTATCATGCTAGTGTTGTAGTTAAGTATAACAGTAAAATTGTCAGCTGCAATATCCCGCTCATGAAATTCCCCGGATTTCTTTCAAGTGCTTGTTTCTAATATAAAAAAACCCGGCCAGTGGCCGGGTTCCAGTGAGCGATATGGTTGATTCAGGGGCTATCTGGCGTTGCAGCAGAGCGGCTGGCCAGCCGCTCCCGAGAATCGGCGGGGGTCAGCTCGGCGATGTAGTCCACCAGGATCCGGGCCGATTCCTGCAGCTGCAGGTCGTATTCCTCGTCCGCCTCGGCGGCTGCCTCGAGGTCCGGAACCGCTTCGAGGCCCAGGGCACTGCGGCGACGGTTGATGCGCTCCAGCGCTTCGGCGTCGCGGCGCTTCTGCTCGGCCTTGCGGGTTTCAAGGTTCAGCGATACGACCTTGCGGTTGCGCCATTCCTTGGAACTCTGCACATCCTGCACGTAGATCTGGAACAGCTCGTTGCCGGCCTGGCGCTGCTCGATTTCCTTGCGCAGCTCGGGAAGAAGGTCGCGGGCCTTGATCCGGATTTCCGGCAGGTTTTCCCCGGCAGGCTGGATTTCATCCCACGGCAGGGCAGATTGCTGCGAGCTCTCACCGACTTCGCTCAGTTCGATCGGGGAGGGCAGTTCGATGTCCGGGATCACGCCGCGGTGCTGGGTGCTGGAGCCGGTAACCCGGTAGAACTTGCCGGTGGTCATCTTGAGCTGGCCAAGGTCCACATCGGCGTTGGTGAAGCGGTTAAGGTCGATCAGGTTCTGGATCGTGCCCTTGCCATAGGTGGTGGAACCGACGACCAGGCCGCGACCGTAATCCTGGATTGCGCCGGCGAAGATTTCCGATGCCGAGGCACTGAAGCGATTGACCAGTACGACCAGCGGGCCTTCGTAGGCTACGCCCGGATCGGTATCTGCAAGCACTTCCGTACGGCCGCCGGACTGGCGAACCTGCACCACCGGGCCCTCGTCGATGAACAGGCCGGTCAGGTCCGTTGCCTCGCGCAGCGAACCGCCGCCGTTGTCGCGCAGGTCGATGACCAGCCCGTCCAGTTCACCTTCGGCTTCGAGTTCGCCGATCAGGCGCCGCACGTCGCGGGTCGTGCTGCGGTAATCCTTTTCGCCCATCGTCATGGCGCGGTAGTCGAGGTAGAAGGCCGGGATTTCGATGACGCCAACACGGCGCTGCATGCCGTCCTGGTCGACGTCGAGGCTTTCTGCCTGCGCTGCCTGCTCTTCCAGCTCGATTTCGCTACGCGTGAGCTGGATGACCTTTTCCTCGGAACCCGGCGCCGCGCCGGCGGGCAGTACCTGCAGGCGAACGACCGAATTCTTCGGTCCGCGAATCAGGTCGACCACGTCATCAAGGCGCCAGCCGACGACGTCGACGATGTCACCCTTGTCATCCTGGCCAACGCCGGTGATCCGGTCTTCGGGGTCGAGCAGGCCGCTTTTCTCGGCCGAGCCGCCCGGGATCAGGCGCACGATTTTCACGTATTCGTCTTCGGTCTGCAGTGATGCGCCGATGCCTTCATAGGAAAGGCTCATGCGAATTTCGAATTCCTCGGAATCCCGCGGCGAGAAATACTGCGTGTGCGGGTCCAGCGTGGTGGCGTAGGCGTTCATGAACAGTTCGAACACATCGCCCCCATTCACCTGGTGGACGCGGCGTTCGAAGTTGTCGTAGCGACGGGTCAGCGTCTCGACGGCTTCTTCCCATGGCTTGTCGGCGAGCAGGAGGCCGAGTGCCTCGTTCTTGACGCGCTTGCGCCAGTATTCGTCCAGTTCGTCGCTGCTGGCCCAGTCGGTCTCGCTGCGATCAAAGCGGAAGCTTTCCTCGACCGTGAAGTCCGGTTTTTCTTCCAGCAGGGATTTTGCGTTGCCGATGCGCTCTTCGACACGCTCACGCAACACGCGGTAGATGCGATAGGCGGGTTCCAGTTCGCCACCCGTGAGTGCCTCGTCCAGGCTGTCGCGATATTCGGAGAAATCCTCGATATCACTGGCCGTGAAATAGATCCTGTTCGGGTCGAGAACCTCGAGATAGCGCTCGAGGACCTGCGCGGACAGCTCGTCATCGAGCTCGCGATCCGCATAATGGCCACGCGCCGTGTAGTGCGCGACCAGCTGCTCGATCAGCGGCTGCTGGGGTGAAGGCTTCAGCTCTTCGGTATCGTGCCCGGCTTCCGGCGCAGCCAGCAGGCTGGCCGGCAGGAATGCCAGGACAAGCAGGGTGGTCTTAAGCTTCGGCTCGAACTTCCGCATAATGTGCTCTCGCTGGAATCGGGGCCTGTCCGGTAGGGACAGGTCTCTCAGCTATAGAACATACCGGCCGGCAGTAGTTCCAGCAATCCTGTTGGCCCCAAAGTCCCGGAGACTTCACAATTCATGCGTCCTCTTACCGCACTCAATGGCATCATTTTCGGCTCCTGCCTGTCCATTTTCATCGGCCTGGCGGTCACGCTCCTGCTGTTTTCCCTGCTGGCGCCGGAGAATCCGAGCCTGCAGGTCGAACTTGGGCCGCTTGGCATTTATACCCTCGTATTCCTGGGAATGGCGTCGATTTCGGGGGTGGCGTTCCTGGGCCAGCTGAAACGATCGACGTGGCGCTGGTGGGCCGAGGGCGCGCTGGCGCTGGCAGGTGCGGGTACGGTGCTGTTCCTGTTGCCGTGAAGCCGGCTAGCTGGATTCCGCGTTGCCGCATCACGCGCGGCGCAGGAATTCCTCGTAAAGCTCGACAAGCATCCGGGTAATGGCGAGCTCGAATTCCTCCAGTAACTCCGGTTCCAGCGTGATGCCGTGCCGTTCGAGCAGGCTGGCGGCCAGCTCGCGGGCCTCGGGAGCCGGTGATTCCATGCGCAGCCAGGTGGCGTAATCCCTGCGTCGTCGCTGGTAGGTCGCGGCTTCTGCGGCCGGGTCTCGATCCCCTTCATTGACGGCCTTGTCGAAGGCGGCCAGTGTTTGCTGCCTTGCCGCGCCGACGAGTTGTTCCAGTTGCTTGTCCATGGATCAGCGACGCATCAGGTGTTCTGCTCGACCACCTCGATGTGCTCGTCCTCGCGCAGCGGTTCGATCTTGAAACCGGCGAAGGCGTAACCCGAGGCCAGCAGCGGGTTGATGATGTTGAACAGGCAGTAGGGCAGGTAAACGAGGGTTGGTACGCCAAGCGTACCGGCCATGTAGGCACCGCAGGTATTCCACGGGATCATCGGCGAGGTGATGGTGCCGGCATCTTCCAGGGCGCGCGACAGGTTCACCGGGGCGAGCTTGCGGCGATGGAATTCCAGCCGGTACAGGCGTCCCGGCAGCACGATGGCAATGTACTGGTCTGCGGCGATCACGTTGGCGCCAATGCAGGTCAGCAGTGTCGTCATGATCAGCGAGCCGGTGCTGTGCGCCATCTTCAGCGCAGCGGTCAGCATCTTGCGCAGCATGCCTGTGCATTCGAGGACGGCGCCGAAGGTCATCGCGCAGATGATCAGCCACACCGTGTTCAACATCGAGGCCATGCCGCCGCGAGAGAGCAGGTCGTCGACCGCTGCATTCCCCGTTTTCGATACGTAACCGTCAAACAGCGAGGTCCAGATGCCGCTGAGCATCGCCGCGGGTGCGGCGACATCCGCGCGTCCGGACATGTGGATGGCGTGCTCGGGATTGAAGATCACGGCAAAGACACCGCCGACCAGCGCGCCGATCATCATGGTCGGGAAGGCCGGCATCTTCTTCCAGGCCATCCAGATCACGAGGAAAAGCGGTATCAGCAGGTACCAGCCGAGGTTGAATTCGGTTGCGAGGATTTCGCTGATGTTCCCGAAATCCGATACCTGGCCATCCGGTGTCTGTACCAGGCCGATCACCGTGAAGCCGATCAGGGCCAGCACGAGGCTGGGCACCGTGGTCCACATCATGTGGCGGATATGGTGAAACAGTTCGCTGCCTGCCACGGCAGGCGCGAGGTTGGTCGTGTCCGACAGCGGTGACATCTTGTCACCGAAGTAGGCGCCGGAAATGATTGCGCCCGCGGTTACTGCGGTGGACAGGCCCATGGCCGATGCAACACCGATCAGCGCGATGCCCAATGTGCCTGCGACGGTCCAGGAGCTGCCGATGGACAGGCCGACCAGGGCGCAGATGATGGCTGCCGCAGGATAGAAGATCGACGGGTGCAGGATCTGCAGGCCGTAATAGATGAGCGTGGGTACGGTGCCGGAGAGAATCCAGGTGGCGATCAGCGAGCCGACCGCCAGGAGGATGAGCACCGCACCGAGGGAAATCGATATGCCGTGGGTGATTCCTTCCTCGATCGTCTTCCAGTCGTAACCGTTCTTGATGCCGATGATGGCAGCAATGCCTGCTCCGAGCAGCAGCGCAATCTGGTTTGCGCCGTAGGACGAGTCGGCACCATAGAGGTAAACCGATGCCGCCAGCATGATGACCAGCGAGACAACAGGAATCAGTGCGTCGAGCATCGAGGGCTCGCGCATCGGGCGGGATTCATCCGTCATGGGATCTCCGGGTTTGTGCTCAGGTGGCGCCTGGATTCCAGGTACCAGTTCGCGACACCGCTCCCCACGGTGTCGCGCTGGTATTCATTCAGAACATGCGGAATCGCGGAGTTGTACCGCCACGCGAACTGCGCTTGCGGCGACGCATGCGCGAGTGCAGTTCCTTGCGCTTGTTATGCAGCCACTCGGCACGGTCCATGCCCTTGCCGGTGCGCTTCTTCTCGCGTTCGCGGTACTTGCAGAAATCTTCGTAGGCCTCGATTTCATGCTTCAGCTCGCGAACGATCAACTCGACCATGATCGCATCGTCCAGGAAACCGAAGCCCGGGGTGGCATCCGGAATCAGGTCTTCCGGATCGCAGAAGTAGGCCAGTGCCGACAGCACATTCTTGCGTTCCGGGTCTGCCAGACCCCACTCTTCGTCCTGCAGCATGTCGATCATGCTGCGCAGGCTTTCGAGACGCTCGCTGATGAAGTCCGGCGTCTTGGTCGCCTTCACTTCATCCAGGAGGTCTTCCGCCGCCTTGACGATCTGGTCTTCGGTGGCGTCCTTGGCGGCGCCACGTGCGCTTTTCGCGATCTTCTTGAAGTGTTTCAGGTCGCGTTCACTGAGTTCGAATGAAATCCGCATGCTCATCGTTCTTATCCCTGTTCATGCAAGTATTGCCCGAGCGTAGCCGGGCGGGTGGTCTAGGTCAATTTGGACGTGACTCACTCCAGCGATTCGTCCCACCACCGGAAGGTGTGGCGATTCTGCCGGAACCAGTTCATGAAGTCCTGGATGTCTGCAGCTGCACGTTCGGCTGCATCCATATTCCCCTTTTCGTAGGCCGAAATCATCTTCGCCAATGCGCGCTGGTAAGTCAGCCGGAATTTCGAATACATCCTCGGGTGCAGCTTCTCCAGGACGATGGTGTCCACGTTGGAGGCCAGCAGGTGGGCCCGGCGAAGGTGCCCGAGCAGCTCGTCACGGCGTTGCTCGAAGCGTGCCTCGCTGTCAGCAGCATTCGCCACCCTGGCTGCTTCACTGACAGAGGCCAGGGAAGCGAGGATATTCTCGCCATTCCTTATTTCGCGATCTGACCAGTCAATGCCGTCCGCGCAGCCTGCGACCATGAGGCCAAGGGCGAGAAGGGCGGCAATTCCGATACGGCGTTTCTGGTACATGAGGTGATTATACGTGGCCGGATTGCCGAGTGCAGGTAGCGCGACTTGACTTAATCCCGGAACAAGCCCCGAAACCGTGAAAGCGTCGCTAACAGTGAACGCGGCCATCGGCTAAGCTCACGGCAGATACGCCTTCACGAACTGGAGAACATCACGATGGCGACCTACCTGGTCAGCTGGGATCCGACCAAATGGGACTGGGCCACGATTGCCAACCAGGCAGAGACGGTCGAGCGGGGCGCCCCGGTGAACCGCACCTGGGCCTGCGGCAACGCACGACGCATCTTCAACGGTGACACCGTCTATTTCATTCGCCAGGGCCGAGAACCTCGAGGCATCTTCGCGCGTGCGGAGGTTGTACGCGGTTCGTATGAAGCGACGAATGTTGATGTGCAGGATGCGCAACGCAATCGTCCGACGCTGGTCATCGACGTGAAGTTCCATGAATTGCTGAACGCCACGCAACGTGTCGGTATTCCTCGCCAGAAACTCAATGCGGGTCCGCTGAAGAAATTTGTCTGGGACATAAAGGAACAGGGCGTCAAGGTTCCCGACGACGTCGCTGTTGCCCTCGACGCAGCCTGGAACGCTGCGCTCGGCATCAAGTCGAAGAAGGCGGTTGCAGAGCCCCAGGCGGAAGAAGAAAAGGCAACCGCCGCGGCCTCGTCGTCAGGTGGTTCCTCAACGCCTTCTTCCAGCGAAGCCAAACCCGATGCTTCCAGTCGAGGTGAAGATGCGGACGCTGCGGAGCAGGAGCGTCTCCGTCATGAGCGCGAGGAACGGCTACGCAAGATCAAGGAGCGCGAAGCCAGCAAGAAGAAGCCGGCTGCCACTGAAGCGCCCAAGCCGAAAGCGCTTTCCGAAACCGAGCGCAATGAAA
>JAWWBT010000050.1:0-15631 GCA_033720815.1 Gammaproteobacteria bacterium
ACTCCCTCGTCGTCATCACCTGCCTTCTTGCCCTTATCCTTTCCCTCGGCTCCCTGTCGGGCGCCATCACGCATTTCCTTGCCCTTCTTCCTGGCATCTTCGGCACGCGATTCGGCCGCGTCACGACCCTCACCCATCATCTCCTCGGCATCTTCGCGGCGATCTTCAGCCATTTCTTCGGCGTCTTCGCGTCGATCCTCGGCGGCATCCCGACGATCTTCTTCCTCATCGCGCATGCCCTTCGGGAGTCTTTCGTCTTCCACTACCGTATCCATGCAGGAAGCATGGCGTGATTCGCACTTCTCGGCGCAGGTCTCATAAGCCTCGCCCTTGAAGAACCACAGCCGCTTCTCCTTGTCACACTGCTTCGTGCACTGGCTCTTCTGCTTGTCGCAAGCCGCCATCGGCTTGCCATCCGGGGCCATCGCAGCATCTTCCGGGCCCGCCTGAACCGGCACGGAAAACAGGCCTGCAACGGCCAGCAACATCATCACTTTCTTCATTTGAACATCTCCATTGGTTCAACCTGCCTACAGGTCAACACGCATGGCATTACGCTGCGCGGAACACCGTCACGCTATGCTCATGCAAAACCCGGCACCTGCCATTCGTCGACCATGCGATCCCGGGCATATGCGAGCCGGATCGACATCAATTCGGCAAACAGTTTCAGCAATTCGTATCCGAAGGTGTGGTCTTCCTCGCAGTGCTCGCGAACCTTGTCGCCGTCAAAGGCATAGACCACAGAGGGTTTCTCTGCCCTGCCCTGGAAGTTCCAGCGATAGGGTGGGATAAGCCACGACCAGCCGATCACCTTGCCGGAATCCACCTCCTGCACCTTCAGCGATGGGCCTTCAAGCGCAGCGACCTCCAGTACGACCTCGCCTTCGGCCACGATGAAGAACTCGCTGGCCTTGTCGTCGTAGCGGAAGAGGACTTCATCCGAGTCGACCTCGCGGCGCTCGCCGCACCCCGCGAGGAACTCGAGATGGCTGGCTTCGAGACTGTCGAAGAAACCCAGCTCTTTCAGGAATTCAAGGATTTCATTGTTCTTGCCCATGGCTACCTCCTTGAAGTCTCTTCATTCCTACTCTTGAGGCTAGCCAACAAAGTGGCCGGTTGCAGCGAGCGATGCGGCGAATTTCCACCAATTTCGACTTCCGCCTCACTGCGTTAGGCTATGCGAGACCCTTGTTCCGGAAACCCGGGAGCCGCATTGCAGACATTCGTACTGATTCTCGACCTGCTGGGCACCTTCGTGTTCGCACTGAGTGGCGGCATGGCCGCGCTGCGTTACCGGCTCGACCTGTTCGGCGTGCTGGTACTCAGCTTCGCGGCGGCAACCGCCGGCGGTATTGCGCGCGATGTCTTCATCGGTGCCATCCCGCCAAACGCCCTGGTCGACTGGCGCTACATTGCCGTCTCCAGTGCGGCCGGGCTGACCTGCTTCTTCCAGGCCACCTTGATCAACCGGCTCACGAATCCCGTGAGGCTGTTCGACGCGCTGGGTCTTTCGGTATTCGCCGTAGCCGGTTCGCTGAAAACGCTGGACTTCGGTTTAAGCCCGTTGACCGCAATATTCCTCGGCATGCTGACGGGCATTGGGGGAGGCATGGTCCGCGACATCCTCGTGGCCCGTACGCCGATGGTGCTGCGCTCGGAGCTTTACGCGCTGGCAGCGCTCGCAGGGTCTGCGGTGGTGGTCGCGGGTGAAGCACTCGATGTGCCGACGCGGTATTCAGCCATTGCCGGCGCGCTGCTCTGCTTCGGCATGCGCATGCTGGCGATTCGGTATGGCTGGGGGTTACCGCAGGGCAAGCCCCCGCAAGACTAGGCGGGTACGAGTCTAGCGAGGCGCCAGGATGTCGCGTGCCTCCGCAACCAGTTCCAGTCGCGCCTTCTCGTTGACACGCATAGCTTCCTGCACATCCGGGTGTTCGCGGAACACTGCAAAGGCTGGCCAACGCAGGTGGGTCTCCATCTGGTACATCGGGTCAAACCGCGGCACGCCCGTGTGGGAGAGTGTCTTGAGCACTTCCTCATTCTGCCCTACCTCGGCGCGCAACATGCTGAATGAAAATGGCCGGGCCAGCGCTTCGGGACGTTCGTCCTGCACCCATCGGTAGATTTCCCCGGCATTTGCCCGCCGCTGCCCTGGTGTAAGCGTGTCAGCCAGCAACTCGTGCCGCATCAACCTGACGAGCATTTCGAAGGGCCTTCCCTGCAGTGAATGCTCTTCTCGGTACTCGGGGTACTCCTTGTCGAGAAACGCCAGCGCCTCGGCATTGCGCTCGAGGATGATCATTCCCAGCGTGTAGGTCTCGATGGCGTCCTCGAAGGTGTTCTGGCGATTGCGCACACGACGGGTTATTGCTTCGGCCGATCGTTCCACCGCCGCCTGCATGTCGCCGCTATGAAACAGCCGCGCGATCTCCGCCTTGGTAATGATCGGGGCATTCGGGTCTATGGCTCGCGCCATCTCCAGGTAGTGATCTCCCATCCCGGTCGCCTTGAGCTTGTAGAGGTGGGCGGCCAGGTCTGCAGACAGCTCCGGGTCGTTCGGGTCTGCTTCCAGTGCGGCGAGATACAGTTCGAACGACCGTCGCGAATCACCCAGCAACCATTCCATGCTGGACTGCCGGTAGATCAGGGAAGCATTCCCGGGATTGATCTCAATGGCACGCTCGATGGACTCGCGTGCCTTCGCCAGGTGTTCCGGCAAGGGTGCACCGGCATCAAACATCGCCAACAGGTGGACAAGATAGCGGGTTCCGTACAGGTCCGGGTCAAGCGGATCCACGCGCAGCGCGGCATCAACTGCTCGTGACGCCTTGTCGCGCTCGCCGGTATACAGGTAGGCATTGGCAAGGAATTCATGGATGGCCGGTTCGTTCGGGGCCATCGCCGCCAGCTGCTGCAGCTCGCCGATGATATCGCCGTAGCTGTAGTCCACACCGGTCTCTTCCGGATTGCGCAAGGGATAGCGCAGCCGCATCGCGCGTGCGACTGCATCCTGCGGTCGGGCGACGATGACTTCGTCCAGCAGCTTCACCGCCGCGTAGTACGTATTCACATCGCGCAGCCCCGTTTCCCATTGCAGGTACAGGGTATCGGCCAACGCCAGGCGTGCATCGGTAAAGCCGGGATCAATCGCAAGGGATGAGCGCAGGAATGCTTCGGCCTGGGCCAGTGAACCGTAGGAATAGATCGCCTTCTGTTCCAGGCCGCGCAGGTAAAGGTCATAGGCCTGCGTGTTCTTCGTCGAGTTTGCCAGGCGTGCGTCGTTAGGCATGATCGCGGAAGTCAGGCGCGTGGCCACTGCCGATGCAATTTCGTCCTGGATGGCGAAGATATCATCGAGCTGGCGGTCATAGTTTTCAGACCACAGGTGCGAGCCGTCATCGGCATCGATCAACTGCGCCGTGATGCGTACCCGATTGCCGGCGCGTTGTACCGACCCTTCGAGAATATTCGCAACGCCGAGTGTCGCGGCAATTTCACGAATATCCGTATCCTGTCCCTTGAAGGCAAAAGACGACGTGCGCGCAGCGACCTTGAGGCCATCGACCTGCGCGAGCATGTGCAGCAGTGTTTCGGTGAGACCGTCGGAAAAGTATTCGTTTTCGGCAACACCGGACATGTTCACAAACGGCAGTACCGCCACCGAGGAATCATCCACACTACGCCGCTCGGCCTGGGCTGTCGTCTCCGGAGCCTTGACGAAATGCAGGCCGACCGCAGTGACTATCGCGACAACGAGCAACGTAATAACGGTGAGGTCGAGCTTGCGCGCAGTCTCGGCACGATCTTCCGGCGTGACATCAACGCTGGATTCGCGCCTTAGGCCCTCCGGGGTCAGCGCGAAGGCCCAACTGAACACCAGCGTGAAGACGAAGCCGACACCCAGCAGCACGACGATCACACTGAGTATCCATTCCGGCGCCTGCAGCGCCGGCAAAACGACCGAAACGACCTGCAGGATGACCCAGGACAGGACCAGGTAGGCCGCCATCGTGCGGAACACGTTGCGTCGCTTGAGTTCGCTGAACAGGCCCATGTTGCCCCCGGCACCGTTTAGGTGAGTCTAGTAGAACGAAATGGCTTCGTAGCCCCTGGAAAGCCGCTCGTCACTGAGCCACTTGAACCGGGGGTCATTCCAGAAGGCCTGCCATGCCTCGCTATCCGGACACTGGGCACTGCCGGTCAGGAAATGCGGGTAGGTAAGGAAGGGGTCATGCGCGTCGCGTGCCCGCTCCATCCAGTATGCCGCCCCGTCGCAATCGCCGGCAGCCATGTGGTGAGCCGCGAGATAGGTCTCTACGATGTCGTCAACAAGCGGGCTGTTCTCGACCTGATCCAGGTACATTCGCAGTTCGGCATGCCTGCCCGTTGCACCCAGTAGGGACGCCCTGGCGTGGAAATACTGCCGTGACTGTTCACCGTAGGCTTCACGAACCCGCGCTGCCATCTGCCGAGCTTCTTCCAGCCTTCCCACAGACACCAACACGTCGATGCTCGGCTCGGCAATGATGTCCAGCGAGTCGTTCAACGCCGCGGCCTGCTCCAGCCAGTAGAGCGCCTTCTCGGGCTCACCATAAAGTGCATAGGACCAGGCGAGGTCCAGCCTGTGAATCGGCACCAGCGGGTCCAGTTCGGCGGCGAGATGCTCGAGTTCCAGGTGACGGTCACGATCGATGATGCGACCGTAATAGTCGCCAATGAAATTCACGACATCCGGGTTGCTCGGTGCCAGCTCGTAGGCGCGATGCAGGAGTTCGCGGGCTTCGTCCATTTCATAGGTGCGCACCATCTTGGTAACACCAAGCCCCAGCAAGCCATCTACATTGTCAGGATCCAGCGCCAGCGAACGGTTCGCTGCCTCGATGCCGCGCTCCAGGGCCACGTCAGTGGGCAGGCTTGAGCCCCAGAATTCACCGATGACGTACAGGTAGGAAAGCTGCCCCCAGGCATCGGCGTAGCTATCGTCCAGCACCAAAGCGGCTTCAAGCAGTCGAATCGCATCCTCGACCTGCGCGATCTCTCGCGTCGATCCCATCGATCGTGCCCGTAGGTAGAGTTCATAGGCCGCCTCGCTACTTGTCGGCCGTTTCCCTCGAACGCCCGGGTTAGAAGCAATCCGCGCATTCAACGCATCGACAATCGCCGCGCTGATCTGGTCCTGCACGGCGAAGACATCAGTAAGCTCGCGGTCGTAGGTTTCCGACCAGAGGTGGTAACCGGTTTCTGTATCGATGAGCTGCGCCGTGATACGCAGTTGCTGTCCCGCCTTGCGTACCGAACCTTCCAGCACATGTGCGACTGACAACTGGCGCCCCACCTCGCGAAGGTCGGTCTCTTCACCACGGAACTTGAAGGATGATGTGCGACCCGCCACGCGCAGTTCCGGGTTCTGAGCAAGGAGGTTGAGAATTTCCTCGGCGATGCCGTCGCCGAAATACTGCTGGTCGCCCTGCGGTGAAAGATCGCTGAACGGCAGCACGGCAATTGATGGGTCAACCACATCGTTGGCATTACGCCATGCCGGCTGGCCGAACTGGAACCAGGCAATCGCCAACGCACCGAGCCCAATGGTGATTGCCCACATCCGCTTCTCGCCCACCGAGCCCTGGGCCCGCTTGATGCCTTCCGGTGTCAGCTCCAGCGCCCAGGCGAGGATCAATGCCAGCGGAAATCCCAGCAACACGACGAAAATGAAAATGCGCAGCGCCCAGGGTGGCGCGCCAAACTCCGGGAAGCCTATGGAAGCTACCTGGATCAGCAGCCAGGCGGTCACCGCATAGATCGCACCAACCTTGACGACGTTTCTTTGCTTCAGTTCGCGGAAGAACGTCATGGCGCCGTGCACTCGTGGCGCCCGCTGGGAATTTCACGACACCGTAGCGGTGGCGCGTATTCCTGCCAGGTCGTTACGACATGGCGGAAGGCCGCCTTGAAGGCATTGCGCTGAAGACGTTCGTTGATCAGGCCCATGGCGTTTCCTTCGCTGGCTTCATTCGAGTCTAGTAGAACCGCAGTGACGGACTGCCGTTGGCAATCCGCAGGTCGCTCAACGCCTTCATTTCCGGATGCCGCCAGAATGCCTGCCACGCTTTGCTGCCAGGGCACTGTGCAGCGCTGGTCTTGAATGCCGGATGGGTCAGCTGGCCGATGTGCTTTTCATAGGCAATTTCCATCCAGTAGGCCGCTTCGTCGCACTCGCCCACTGCGGCAAACGCCATGCCTACCTGGCTTTCGCCGATGAGGTCCAGCGTGCCGCTCTCCACGATGCGCGCAACGTATTCGCGGAGCCCCGCCACATCATTGCGACTCGCACGCCAGGTCAACTCGGCCCAGTAGGCCTGGAACGATTGTTCGCCCCCGGCAGCGACCAGCTTGTCACGATGAGCCTCGGCTTCTTCCCAACGGCCGAGCCGGATCAGCGACATCATGAAGGCGGAGGAATTCGGGATTGGTCCGGTGAGCTCTTCGAAACGCCTGGCGGATTCGTATGCCTTCTCGCCATCGCCAACAAGCAGGTAATACTCGGCAAGGTCGTGATGGTTGATCGCGAACAGCGGGTCCAGGTCCACCGCCAGTGTTTCGAAGTGCTTCTGTTTATCGAGATCTCCCGAACGGCCATAGAAGTCACCGAGGAAATTAGCCACTCGCGAACTGCCCGGCGCGATGTCGAAGGCCCGCAACAGCGCGGCTTCCGCACCTTCCCAGTCCCAGCTGGAATACATCTTGCGCATGCCGACACCAACGTATGCCGCTGCGTTCTGCGGGTCCAGCGCGAGCGCGCGTTCAGCCGCCATCTCGCTGAGCGTTGCGTAATCGATCGGGTCGCCACCGAGATGCCACTGGAGCGCCAGTGCCGAGGCGAACGCCAGCTCACCCCAGGCATCGGCATAATTCGGGTCGATGATCGCAGCCGCTTCGAACATGTCGATGCCGTCGCGAATGTTATAGGCGCCACGCGCCGCCACCAGCGCACGGCCGCGCAATACCAGGCCATAGGCATCGATGTCCGCTACCTGGCTGCTGGCAGCAGCGCCCCCCTGCAGGTTGGCATTCAGCGCCTGAACAATCGACCGCCCGATTCGGTCCTGCACCGCAAAGACGTCGCGCACTTCTGTGTCGAAAGTGTCCGACCAGAGGTGGTAGCCGGTTTCCGCATCGATCAGCTGTGCGGTAATCCGCAAGCGCTCGCCGGACTTGCGCACCGAACCTTCCAGCACATGGGCCACTGACAACTGCCGTCCCACGTCTCGCAGGTCGGTCTCCTCGCCACGAAACTTGAATGATGAGGTACGACCTGCGACGCGCAACTCGGGGTTCTGCGCCAGCAGGTTGAGAATTTCTTCCGCGATGCCATCACCAAAGTATTGCTGGTCGCCCTGCGGCGAGAGATCCGAGAACGGCAGCACCGCGATGGACTGGTCGGTCACGCCTACCCTGCCAAGCTCGGGCCCGGCGTACTGGAACCAGGCGACGGCGGCGACGGCGAGAAGTGCAGTTATCGACCACATCCGCTTTTCGCCGACCGTCACCTCGGCGCGCTTCACGCCTTCCGGCGTCAGCTCCAGCGCCCAGGCCATGATGAGTGCGACGGGAAAGCCAAGCAGCAGGAAGAACAGGAATACGCGCAGCACCCACTCGGGCGCGCCGAATGCCGGCAAGGCAAGGTCGGCAACCTGCGCCAGCACCCAGGCAGTGACAATGTAGATCAATGCCACCTTGACGACATTCCTTTCCTTCAATTCCCGGAAAAAGCTCATGGCACCTCGCAGTAGTAGTCGCCGCCCTTCAGGGCTTCGCAATAGGTTGGCAGGCCGAACTCCTTCCACAGCGCGGGCTCGGCACGGTCACGCAAGTCCGCAACGACGCGGCGTGATTCACGGTAGGCCGGAATACGCAGTAACGGCCACAGGTAGTCATAGCTGGTAAGGCGGACGGCTTCCGGGTATCCGATTGCCGCGAGGAAATAGTTCACATGTGTGCCCTTGAAATAGCCGGCATCAGCCTGGACAGCGACCAGGTCGTCGCGCATTTTCCGGCGACGTTCCATGAATGCCGGCGGCGGATTCTCAATCAGCTCGATCCAGCCCGGCGCATTGATGCCGAGTTCTTCCAGTGCACGATTGCCGAGCAACACCGCAATGGTTCGCTCGCCAGCCTCAAGGTAGGCACCCATGTAGGCCGGCTCATCCAGGCCAATTGGCGAGACCGTCAATACTTCCCCGTATCGCTGCAAGCCCCTGGCACGATCACCAAGCACGATCTCGGTCAACGCCATGTTGCGACGACAATTGATGTAGGCGGGATCCGCTTCGAGACAGGCTTCGAAACTCGCGATGGTCCGGTCCAGGTAGCCACCGTAGAACCACACCAGCGCGATCCATGAATGCGCGGTGGCATTGTTCGGATCAAGCTCCAGCGCACGGGCAAGGTATTCATGTGCAAGGACCAGGTCTCCCATCCCCTTGGACATGAAGTAGTTCCCCAGCACCGCATACGGCATCACCAGGGTGTCGTCCATTTCCAGTGCGCGCTCGGCCGCCTGCTTCGCGAGTTCCAGGAATGGACGCTTGTCGGGTACCCACCCGGGTGCCACGACGTAAATGGCAGAAAGAAGTTCCCACGCCCGGGCAAAGTTCGGGTCCAGCTCAACCACCCGCTCCATCGTGTCGATCGCGGGGCCTATGCGCCTCACGATGAATTGCTCACGACCTTCGAGGAACAGGGTGTAGGCATCGAGGTTTTCGGTTTCGGCAGTGACGCTTACCGCAGCATCCGCTGGCGAGATCCCCAGCGGTTCGTGCAGTTCACCAACAATGGCCGTGGCAATTTCATCCTGGATGGCAAAGATGTCGGATATGTCCCGGTCATAAGCTTCGGACCACAGGTGGCGATCACTGTGAACATCGATCAACTGTGCCGTGATCCTCAATCGATTGCCCGACTTGCGGATACTTCCTTCGAGTACATGGTCGACGCCGAGCTCACGACCGATGTCCTGTGCACTTCGTGTTGAACCCGCATAGGCAAATGATGATGTGCGTGATGCAACGGCGAGCCCCTCGATCTTTGCCAGCACATTCAACAGCTCTTCCGACATGCCAAGAGCGAAATACCCCTGGTCCTTGTCGGCACTGAAATCGAGGAATGGGAGTACCGCGATCGACACACCTTCATCAGTTTCTTGCTGTGCCTGTGTGCCTTTGAATTGATCCATGTCTCCGGGCGAGCCCTGGTAGGCATACCAGGCAATGGACAGCACCGCGATGCCGATCGAAATGCTCCACATGCGTTTTTCGCCCACCGTTGATTCGGCTCGCCGAATGCCATCGGGCGTCAGCTCCAGCGCCCAGGCCAGGATGAGTGCAACGGGAAAGCCCAGCAGCAGGAAGAACAGGAACACGCGCAGCACCCAGGAAGGGGCATCGAAGGCCGGCAATGCCAGGTCAGCAACCTGCGCCAGCACCCAGGCGGTGACAATGTAGATCAGCGCGACCTTGACGACATTGCGCTCGCGAAGTTGTCGCAGGAATCCCATTACAAGGGCTCCTCGACCAGCCCTTCGTTGATGAAGAACTGACGCGCTTCCTCAAGCATTGTCTCGCGTGCTTCGACCATGCGCGCCAGTTCCCCGGCAAGTTCCGGATGGCTGTCGATCAAGCGCTGAACGACCGGAAATGCCGTCAACCGCTTCATGGTGATCTGGAAATAATGACGGTAGCCGGGGCCCATTGACTTGATCGCATCGACCATCTTCTGGTCATCGGCAGGGTCATCGGTCAGTGGCGCCAGGAGTTCCTGGATTCCTTCCGGAATCTTTTCGCGCCCACCGAAATCATCCGCCATACGCTCCAGCAGCGCTTCGCGCTCCTCTCGAAAAACCTGCTCGTCACCCTCGGCAAGAACGTACATTCGAATGACTTCCGCGAATACGAGGCTTGAACGGAATTCCGGCATCTGTCGCAAGCTGCCGAGGATCGCAGCCGTCTCTTCGATACGGCCAAGGCGAATACCTGCAATCCCGAGTCCCATACAAGCATCCGCATGCAGACCCCAGCGGTTCTCCACACGCTGGTCGATAACGCGCTTCGATGCCGCGTAAAGCGATTCCATATCACCGACCGCAAAAGCGCGATTAATCGGGATCTTCTGTACGGCCGGCGCCGCCGGATCAATGGCACGAGCCATGTCGGCGAACACGTCTGCAACGGCGATCTCGCCGATCGCATACAAGTCGTCGGCCACGGATACCGGCAACTCTGGATCATTGGGATCTGCCTTGAAGGCTCGCATCTCGATAGCGAGCGCCGCCTGCATGTTCCCGTACTTGGCTTCAAGCCCGGCAAATCGCGCCAAGGCCGATGCGTTTTCGGGGCTTAGTTCCGCCGCCCGCTCGTAGGCAGTGCGCGCATGTGGTAGCCACTGCATATCATGCTCAAGCTCCATCCGCAGCTCATAGGCACGGCCACGCAAGTCATAGAGGCGGCCATTCATCGGGTCAAACTCCAGGACCCGCGCTATCTCGCGCAGCGCAGCACCCGGCATGTCTTCATTGATGTAAAGATAGATGAGGTTGTCGACTGCGACCTCATCGCGCGGAAACTGCTCGACGATCGCTTCCATCACCTTGAGGAAATCTTCCTGGGGGTTCATACCGAGCAGAACGGAATCGCGGTAGGCCTCCACCATCAGGCGATAGGCGGCAGCTCGCGCGTGTCCGTTATTTTCACGCTCGACATCCTCCAGCATTTCAATGGCACGATGAATGAATTCCGCTGGCGCCTTGCCCCACGTGGATTGCCGGTAAAGGTTTATCGCGAGCTCGATGCGTGCATCCGTGAAATCCGGATCCAGCACCAATGCCTGGCGCAGCTGTGCGTTCGCACGATCGAAAGCGGCGAAATTACCCTTGCGGTTTTCTTCCTTCGAACGCAGGTAGAGGTCATACGCGAGGGTGTTCTCCGTATCCGGGTGGACAACGGATTCGTCAGGTAGCAACTCGTCCAGCAATCGTTCAGCAACCGTCTTTGCAATTTCATCCTGGATAACAAAGATGTCATCAAGCCGGCGATCGTAGTTTTCCGACCACAGGTGGGAGCCATCCGCAGCGTCGATCAACTGCGCCGTAATACGTACTCGATCGCCAGAGCGCTGCACCGACCCTTCGAGCACATGGTTAACGCCTAGCTGGCTGGCAATCTCGCGAATATCAATTTCGCGGTTCTTGAATGCAAAGGACGACGTTCGCGCCGCCACCTTGAGGCGATCTACCTGCGCCAACATGTGCAACAGGGTTTCTGTCAGGCCATCGGAAAAATATTCGTTCTCAGCAACACCGGACATATTCACGAAGGGAATTACTGCGACCGACGGACCATCATGACTATTGGCTGGTGACGAATCGCCTCCCAGGAGGTCCGGGCCGAAGAAGGAAATCGGCAAGGTGATGACGAGCATGACAATAACGATGACATCAAGCTTCCTGGCGGTATGCGCCGTAATGCTCTCTTCGGCCGACACATGTTTCTCAAGCCTTAATCCATCCGGCGTCAGCTCGAACACCCAACTGAAGACCAGTGCACCAGGGAAGCCCATCGCGAGCACCAGGACGATAACGCGGAGCACCCACTCGGGCGCGCCGAAGGCAGGTAGCAATAGCCCGGCCACCTGCAGCAGTAACCAGGAGAACACCAGGTAGGCAATGGCGACGCGGAAGACGTTCCGTCGCTTCATCTCGGATAGCAGTCCAGCCACGTTCCCATCCCCCGTGGAACGCTGACATTGGACTAACTATGGACGGTAGGTACGCATTTCGCCAGTAAAGACGGGGCTTCGGACTAATTGGTTCCGGGGGGTTCGCAGTGGTAGCTGTCGCCACGGCGCTCGCAGAACGGCGGCGGGCCAATCTCGTCCCAGAGATAGGCGATGCCCGTCTTGCGGGTGTCGTCGGCAAACCGGCCAGAATCGCGGTAAGCCTTGAAGTGCATCATGGGCCACAGGAAATCCAGGTCCCCCAGCTGGAGATCCTGCGGGCGATGGATGGTCACCAGCAACTGGTTGGCCGGCAGCGTGACCCCGTAGCTCGCGTGTTCCATCTTTTCGCGCAACTGTTTTGCGAGCAGTTCCCTTCGCAACGGGTCGGCTGCAGGGTCCTTCACCAGGTGTATCCAGCCCGGCGCCTCGATGTCCATTACGCCCAGCAGGTCATTGATCATGTAGAGCGCCATTGCCTCGTTACCGGCTTCCAGGTAGGCAGTGGCAACGAAGGGCGCGTTGGGGGTGAACTGGTTCTCGCGCATCACTGTCTCCATGATGGCAAGCCCCTCGTCGCGACGCCCGGCAGCAAGCAACGACACGGCATGGTGACGGCGACAGTTGAAATAGGAAGGATCACTATCAAGACAGGCGGCGAAATGCTTCCACGCTCGTTCGAAGAACCCTGCCTGCGCCCAGTAGATGCCATACCAGAGGTGGGCGCTCGCATTGCGCGGGTCCAGTTCAAGGGCGCGCTCGAAATGCGCGCGGGCATCGGGCCAGGTCTCCGGGGACTGGGTCAAGGTGTTCAACACCAGTCCACGCGTCGCATGGAGCATCGAGGATTGCGGGTCGAGTTCTTCGGCATGGTCGAGCGTGGCGTTGGCAAGCTCGAACCAGGGCCGGTCTTCCGAAATCCATCCTGGCGCCAGCGCATACGCGGCACTGAGCAGCACCCAGCCACGGGCGAATCCCGGGTCCAGCTCCACCACCCGTTCCAGCAGCGCAATGCTGCGGGTGAGATCGCGCTGGATGAAATGTTCGCGTCCTTCGAGGAACAGCTCGTACGCGTTCATGTTGTCGGTACCGGCCGGCAACTGCACGGCGGCCGCAACATCCGTGATGCCCAATGGTTCACGCAGGGCCTCGACAATGGCCGTCGTGATCTCGTCCTGGATGGCGAAGACATCCTCGAGCCTTCGATCGTAGGTTTGCGACCAGAGGTGCCGATCGGAATCCACATCGATCAGCTGGGCAGTGATACGCAGGCGATCACCCGCCTTGCGGATGCTGCCTTCCAGCACGTGATTCACGCCCAGCGCTTCACCGATCGGGCCGGCACCGAGATCGGAACCTTCGAAGGCAAACGCCGATGTGCGCGAAGCGACGGAAAGCCCCGGCACGTTGGCCAAGGCATTGAGGAGTTCTTCCGACATGCCCAGCGCGAAATAGCCCTGGTCTTCATCGGCACTGAGGTCGAGGAAAGGCAGTACCGCGATGGACACCTCGCTGGTGCCTGCCTTGTCACTGGCCGGGTCCGGTGGCGTGTTGCCCACGTCGAGAGCATCACGCCCGACGAAGGACAGCGGCAAGGCAATCACGATCAATATGATCACGATGATGTCGAGCTTCTTCGCCGTATCACCCGTAATGCTTTCCTGGTGATCGACTTCCGATTCGCGCTTCAGTCCTTCCGGCGTCAGCTCATAGACCCAGCTGAAAATGATCGCCGCGACAAACCCCAGCCCGAGTAACAGCACCAGGACACGCTGCACCCAGAGCGGTGCCTCGAAGATGGGCAGCAGGATATCGGTCACCTGAAGCAGCAACCAGGAAAACACGAGGTAGGCGATCGCCACGCGGAACACATTGCGGCGACGCAGTTCGGTAATCAGTCCGGTCACGTTCCCACCCCCCGTGGAACGCTGACATTGGCTTAACTATGGACCGCGGGTGGCAACTTCGCCACAACGATTTCAGGCCTTGTCGATCGCCTCGATGACCCGTTCGTAGTAGCTGCGGCGAGCGTTGCTGCGCGCAGGGATGCTGACCACGTTCACGCCCAGTGCACGCAGCAGGCGCAGGCGATCGGCAGTCGCGTCTTCAAGGAAGGATGGCAGGTAGTAATGCACCTGCTGTGAATAGCGCATGGTCTTCTGTGGTTGTCGCCGCGAACGCGCAAGGTAGGTCAGCAGCCACCACAGGTGGATTTCGACGAAATCCAGGCCGAGGCCAAGAATGTGCACGTCGCGAGAGAAGAACACATCCAGCCAGCTGTGAAACTGCAGCGCGCCCTTCTGCATTCGCCGCAGCAGCGCATCGAAACGCTGGCCCTTGTAGCGCACACCGGACACCACGTAATTGCGCATGCCCTGCAGGTAACCCGCGTAATGCTCGTAACCCAGTGCAATGCTCGCCGGATGCGCCTGGTCACCATGCAGGTGCCAGAAACGCGTGCCATCGAGCACGTAATGACGGAACAGGCTGTAGTCACGCTCGGTAACCACACCTTCGTTGCGCAACTCGGGAAGGTCTTCGGCGAGCGAACGCTCCAGTGCAAAGTCGTAATTGGTCGTGAGGATGTCGCTTGCGCCCAGCTCGACAAGCTGGTGGTGGATGCCGTTCGGCTGGATGCCATCGATCTTCTCGGCGATGAACTGCTTGATCTGGAATTCGGTGAGCTTGCCGCGCCCTGCCCAGGCCCAGATTTCCTCGTAGAACAACGGGAACTGCCCCGCCAACGGTTCGATACTGCCCTTCGCGCCGACAAACGCGACGAGGTCTTCCAGCAGGTCGGCCCAGGCATAGCCCGGCACCACATTGTTGATGTCATTGCCGACCAGCAACGCCTTCTTCCGTGACGCCATCCCTTCCCCCACAGGATCATGTCGCCCCTTCTGCGGAGGCGATCATTCAAACGAAGGACGGGATGATAGCGCAGCTGCCGCGTTGCGTCAGTGCCACCACGGCAACTGGAGTTTCAACAAAAAACCCCGCCGAAGCGGGGTCGTTCATTCGCACACATCGAGCCTCAGGATTGGCCGATGGGAAGGATATTGAATTCCTTCTGCGCGTTGTTCACCAGGCGTCGAACGATCGGCATTGCCAGGTCGCGGTTCTCGCCGTGGGCATTCCACGTGACCGACGACGACCAGTTGCACTGGCCCTTCGGCGGGTTCGATATCGGTGAAATGGAAAGGATGCGGCACTTCGACGTTTCCGGATGGCGCATCATTCGCTGGTTGAGCAGCGTAAGCAACTGGCCAACCTTGATGGCCTTTCGTTCGGAATTCAGCATGGTGGGGCTCCTGGCCGGTCGGCCAATCGCACCCGCGGTTGACGGGTGACCCTGCCAGTATGCGCCCTTTCCACGCACGACATCGGACTCATTTGCAGCCGATGCCGCAAGCCACCGCTACAACCTGCGCTGCAGTTCATCCACCTGCTGCTTCAGGTCGCGCAGCAGCATGACCATCTCCTCGCGCTCGGAATGCGCCTTTTCTTCCATCGCCTGGTGGTAGGCCTGCTCTTCCTCGGCATGCACCGACTGCATGGTGTTCACGATGATGCCGATGAACACGTTCAGGATGGTCAGGCTGGAAATGAGAATGAACGGCACGAAATACGCCCAGGCATACGGGAACTGTGCCATCACTGGACGCGCGATACCCATGGACCAGCTTTCCAGCGTCATCACCTGGAACAGCGTGTACAGCGAAGCACCCACCGAACCGAACCACTGCGGAAATTCCGCGCCGAACATCTGCGTGCCCATCACCGCGAAGATGTAGAACACCATGCCGAGCAGCAGCACGATCCAGCCCATGCTCGGGATCGCCGCCAGCAACGATTCGATGAT
>JAWWBT010000051.1:0-15531 GCA_033720815.1 Gammaproteobacteria bacterium
CTTGATGCGGGTTGCGGTACCGGGCGTGCGCTGAAGCCACTGGCGAAACGTTTCTCGAAAGCCGATCTTGTCGCGCTGGATATAGCGCCGGGGATGCTGCGCGAAGCGAAGCGCAACAAGCCGTGGTTCCGCAAGCTGGATCTTGTCCAGGGCAGCCTCGACGACATGCCGCTGGGGGATGACTGTGTCGACCTCGTGTTCTCCAGCCTTGCCATGCAATGGGTCAACGACCTGGATGCTTCCCTGCGCGAATTCCGTCGTGTATTGCGCCACGGTGGCCTGTTTACCTTTGCCACGTTCGGGCCGGATACGCTGAAGGAATTGCGCACGGCGTTTTCCGAGGTCGATGGCTTCAACCACGTCAACCGCTTCCTCGACCTGCACGATATCGGCGATGCGCTGGTGCGCGCCGGTTTCGTCGAAGTGGTGATGGACGTGGAGCACTTTACGCTGACCTACGACACGGCGACGGAACTGATGCGCGACCTGAAACGCATCGGCGCGCACAACGTCACGGCGGGGCGCTCGCATGGCCTGATGACACGAAAGCGACTGCAGGCGGTCAACGCAGCCTATGAACAGTTCCGTGAAAACGGGCGCCTCCCGGCGACCTACGAAGTGGTCTATGGCACGGCGTGGTTGCCACGCCTGCCTGAAGGTGTGCGTTATCTCGACGAGCCGGCCAGGCCGGCCACCGTGAAACCGGGAGAGTGACCATGCGCGGTTATTTCATTGCGGGTACCGATACCGAAATCGGCAAGACCACGATTGCCGCGGCACTCGCGAAATCCCTCGCGGACAGCGGCAAGCGTGTCGGCGTGATGAAACCCATCGCTTCGGGTTCCGAGCAGACGCCGGAGGGCCTGCGCAATGAAGATGCACTGGCGCTGATCGACGCGGCAGGGCAGGGCCAGGATTACGCCAGCGTGAATCCGTACGCCTACGAACCGCCGATTGCCCCGCATGTTGCGGCAGAGCTGGCCGGTGAAACCATTGATATTGATCGTATCGTTACGCTGGCGGGCGAGGTCGAGGCAGCGAATGACCTCATCATCGTCGAAGGTGTGGGTGGCTTCCACGTGCCGCTGGGACCCGGTACCGATACCGCGGACCTGGCAGTGCGTCTCGGCTTGCCGGTGATCCTTGTCGTCGGCCTGCGCCTCGGCTGCATCAACCATGCGCTGCTCACGCAAGAGGCGATCAAGGCACGCGGCCTGGAACTCGCCGGTTGGGTGGCAAATGCAGTGGATCCCTCCATGGCGGTGCAGGATGCCAACGTGAAGGCGCTGGAAGATCGTCTCGAGGCACCGATGCTTGGCCGGTTCCCGCGGCTGGACAGCCCTTCCGCCACGGAATTCGCACGCCTGCTGGGGAATGTTTCCGCAAGGCTTGCCTGAAAAGCGGTGGAATTCCATCGATCCATCCGGCCATGTTTTTCCAAGTGGCTGTTTACACTGAAAATTCCACGATATTGAAAATCCTTTTCCGGTTGCGCGCGCAAGGGGCGATGAAGTAGCATAACGGCCCGTTTTGCGCGGCTTTCGGGGCCATGGTCCATCCTGGCCGGAAATACCCCGCGAACGACCGATTTCAGAAATCACGGCAGTGAACTCAACCGGGAGTGACCAACACATGGGCTTCACCAAGTTGAAGGCTGCGCTGACAGGGCTGGCGGCAATCCTTGCCTCTACCGTGTCGACCAAAGCGCTGGCCGATTACACCCTCAACATGACCAAGGGCGCCTCTGAACTCAGTGGCGAGATCTACGACCTCCACATGCTGATCTTCTGGGTCTGCGTGGGCATCGCAGTCGTGGTTTTCGGCGTGATGATCTACTCGATCATCTACCACCGCCGTTCCAGGAATCCGGAACCGGCCAAGTTCCACCACAACACCACGGTGGAAGTGGTCTGGACGGTCATTCCTTTCGTTATCCTGATCCTGATGGCCTGGCCGGCAGCCAAGACGCTGCTGAAGATGGAAGATTTCCGCCAGTCTGAAGTCACCATCAAGGTCACCGGCATGCAGTGGAAGTGGCAGTACGACTACATCGACGATGGCTTCGGCTTCTACTCGTCGCTGGATGCCGATTCCAACCGCATTCGCCAGCTGGGCTCGGGCGAAGATCCGTTCACCAAGGAAAACTACCTGCTCGACGTGGACAACCGCATGGTTGTGCCGGTTGGCCAGAAGGTCCGCCTGCTGCTGACGTCTGCCGACGTGATCCACGCCTGGTGGGTGCCTGATTTCGCGCGCAAGCGTGACGCCATCCCGGGCTTCATCAACGAGATCTGGTTCAACGTCCAGGAGCCGGGTGTCTACCGCGGCCAGTGCGCCGAGCTCTGTGGTTACGACCACGGCTTCATGCCGATCGTTGTCGAAGCACTCCCGCAGGACGAGTACCAGCAGTGGATTGCCGACCAGCAGAAGAAGTACGGCGTCGATACCGCCTCGCTGGGCATGATGGACGCCGCCGCTGCGGAAGCGCCGGCCGAGGAATCCGCCGAGCAGGCTGCACCGGCCGAAGAGGCTGCTGCGGAAAGCGCGCCGACCGAATGGTCCATGGATGTCGCAATGAGCCAGGGTGAGCAGGTTTACAGCGCCAACTGCGCCTCCTGCCACATGGCCAATGGCGAAGGCATGGATGCGGCCGGCTTCCCGGCGCTGAAGGGTAGCGCCATTGCCACCGGCGACATCGCCGCGCACATCGACATGGTCCTGAACGGTTCGCAGCAGAATGCTGCAATGGCCGCCTTCGGCAACATGCTGAGCGACGAAGAAATTGCTGCCGTCATCACGTACGAGCGCAACGCCTGGGGCAATGACACCGGCGATCTCGTCTCCCCGTCCGACATCAAGGCCGCGCGTTAAGCGTCGCGTGGAGGAATAAGTAATGAGCACGACTGCTGAAGCGATTCACGATCACCACGATGATCATCATGAGCTGACCGGCTTCAAGCGCTGGCTGTTCACCACGAACCACAAGGACATCGGCACGATGTACCTCATCTTCTCGCTGGTGATGTTCTTCACCGGCGGGGCGATGGCCATGGTCATTCGCGCCGAACTGTTCCAGCCTGGCCTGCAGTTCGTCGATCCGGGTTTCTTCAACTCGATGACGACCATGCACGCGCTGATCATGGTGTTCGGCGCCGTGATGCCGGCCTGGGTGGGCTTCGCCAACTGGATGGTGCCGCTGATGATCGGCGCACCGGACATGGCGCTGCCGCGCATGAACAACTGGTCCTTCTGGATCCTGCCGATTGCCTTCGGCCTGCTGCTGTCCACGCTGTTCCTGCCGGGTGGCGCACCCGCCGCGGGCTGGACGCTGTACCCGCCGCTGGTATTGCAGACCGGTGAGGCATTCCCGTTCGCGATCTTCTCGGTCCACCTGATGGGTCTCTCGTCCATCATGGGTTCGATCAACGTCATCGCGACGATCCTGAACATGCGTGCGCCGGGCATGACCCTGCTGAAGATGCCGATCTTCGTCTGGTCCTGGCTGATCACCGCCTACCTGCTGATCGCGGTGATGCCGGTGCTCGCCGGCGCCGTGACCATGCTGCTGACCGACAAGTACTTCGGTACCACCTTCTTCAGCGCCGCTGGCGGTGGTGACCCGGTGCTGTTCCAGCACATCTTCTGGTTCTTCGGTCACCCCGAGGTCTACATCATGATCCTGCCGGCGTTCGGCGTGGTGTCGGAAATTCTCCCGACCTTTGCCCGCAAGCGCCTGTTCGGTTACGAAGCCATGGTGTACGCCATCGCGGCGATCGCGTTCCTGTCCTTCATCGTCTGGGCGCACCACATGTTCACCGTGGGCATGCCGTTCTCGGGTGAAGTCTTCTTCATGTTCACCACCATGCTGATTGCGGTGCCGACGGGCGTGAAGGTCTTCAACTGGACCGCGACGATGTGGAAGGGCTCGATGACCTTCGAGACGGCCAACCTGTTTGCGCTGGCCTTCCTGTTCCTGTTCACCATCGGTGGTTTCTCCGGCCTGATGCTCGCCATCGCGCCGGCTGACTTCCAGTACCACGACACCTACTTCGTGGTGGCGCACTTCCACTACGTGCTGGTGCCGGGTGCCGTGTTCGCACTGATGGCGGCCACCTATTACTGGCTGCCGAAGTGGACGGGCAACATGGTCAACGAAACACTGGGCAAGTGGCATTTCTGGCTGTCCGCGATTTCGGTGAACGTGCTGTTTTTCCCGCAGCACTTCCTGGGCCTCGCCGGCATGCCGCGTCGTATCCCGGATTACGGTACCCAGTTCGCCGACTTCAACATGTGGTCGTCGATTGGTGGCTTCGCCTTCGGCCTGAGCCAGCTGATGTTCGTCTACGTCATCATCCACACCGTGAAGGGTGGTGCCGGCAAGGCAGCGGCTGCTCCGTATGAAGGCTCCCATGGTCTCGAGTGGCGCGTGCCGAGCCCGGCTCCGCATCACACCTGGGAAGAGCCGCCGGTGATTGCCGAAGACGACCATCGCGTCCATTCCTGATACGGGATTGCAGGCAATGACGAACGAAGACATGAAGAGCAAGCGGAAGGCCGCGGTGCGCACTGCCATCATCCTGGCATTGATCGCGCTGGCCTTCTTTGCGGGCTCCTTCTTCTTCCTGCCGGGTTGAGCTGATGAGCGAGAAACCGCAGAACACTGACTTGTCCAGGGAAGGGCGCCGCACCGTGCAGCAGTTGCTGCTGGTCGCGGTGGGCATGTTCGGCTTCGGCTTTTTGCTGGTGCCGCTCTATGACGTGCTCTGCGATATCACCGGTCTCAATGGCAAGACCAACTCGGCGCCGGTAACGGTGGAAGAACAGGTTGTGGAAGATCGCGACGTCCAGGTCGAATTCATCGTGAACACTCGCGGTGGTTTCGACTTTGCGCCGCCGCAGCCGCGCATGACGGTGAAGCCGGGCAAGATGTATTCCGCGGATTTCTTTGCGAAGAATCTCGCCCAGATGCCGCGCGTTGCCCAGGCCATACCCAGCGTATCGCCTTCCGTTGCCGCCAAGTATTTCATCAAGACCGAATGCTTCTGTTTTGACCAGCAGCAGTTCGGGGCAGGGGAAGGGAAGGACATGCCTGTGCGATTCATCGTCGATCCGGATCTTCCGGCCGACGTCGAAACGATCACGCTGTCCTACACCCTTTATCCGATCGACCAGGTTGCCAGCCGGGATTGATCGACCAGGAATAGAACTCTCGTAAAGAGGAAGCATCATGGCACACGCGCAAGACAAGTATTACGTTCCGCACAGCAGCCACTGGCCGATCGTCGGTACCATTGGCCTGTTACTGATGATGTACGGCGTGTCGAACTGGCTGAACGGTTATGGTGCCGGCCAGTTCGTGATGTTCGCGGGTATCGCAGTGATCCTGGTGATGGTTGTCGGCTGGTTCGGCAACGTCATCAAGGAAAGCGAAGCCGGCATGAACAATGACGCAGTCGATCGCAGCTATCGCTGGGGCATGAGCTGGTTCATCTTCTCCGAGGTGATGTTCTTTGCCGCGTTCTTCGGTGCGCTGTTCTATGCTCGCCAGTACTCGATTCCCTGGCTCAGCGGTGAAGGTGCCAACTTCTTCACCAACCTCGTGCTCTGGTCCGGTTTCGAAGGCGGTTGGCCGACGAATGGTCCGGCCAACGTCGGTGGTGAATATGAAGTGATGGGTGCGCTGGGCCTGCCAGCCTGGAACACCGCCATCCTGCTGACCTCCGGCCTGACGCTGACCATCGCGCATCACGCCATCAAGGAAGGCAACCGCACCATGGTGAACCTCGGCCTTGCCGCGACCGTGCTGCTGGGCTTCACCTTCGTCGGCCTGCAGGCCTACGAGTACATGCACGCCTACACCGCCATGAACCTGACGCTGGGTTCCGGCATGTACGGTTCGACCTTCTACATGCTGACTGGCTTCCACGGCCTGCACGTGACGCTCGGTGCCATCATGCTGACCGTGATCCTGGGTCGCACGCTGAAGGGTCACTTCACCTCGGAACACCACTTCGGTTTCGAGGCAGTGGCGTGGTACTGGCACTTTGTGGATGTGGTCTGGCTGGGGCTCTACATTTTCGTCTACTGGCTGTGATTTGAGCGCGGCGTCTTTTCGCCGTCAGCGTTGTTGAACGTCGGCTCGAAATGCTCATGTATTGCCACATACATTCCGCGTTCTCGCCGACGTTCGCCTAGCTGGCCGACGAAAATCCGCTCGCGCTTCAGGTTGGCGGAGCAAGCTTTCAGGATCTGGAAGAAATCGGACGTGACCAGGGAAAGGCGTTGCATGGCAGCGCCTTTGCCGTGTCTGCAGGGTGAAATTTCGGGCTTTATTGCGGAAGTGATTCAGTCGGCTGGATCCAGCCCATCTTTGCTGCGAAGAGCAGGAAAAGAAACAGCGCGATAGACAGGCCGATACGCCAGCTCAGTGCCTTGACCGTGCTCTTGCTGGTCTTGCCGGTGCCTTTTGTCAGTGCAAAGAAGGCTGAACCGAGCGCGACAAGGATTCCGAGAAAAACGAGGATGATCAGCAGTTTCATGGTGGCATCCCTTGAAGAGAGGCGAAACCGTAGCACGCGATATGAAGACGGGCAAACGACAGTTTCGTGACCTGCTGGTGCCGGTGATTGCCTTCGCGCTGCTGTTGCCGCTGCTCGTTAGCCTGTCGCTGTGGCAGTACATGCGCGGCGAGGAAAAATCGGCGCGCTGGGAAGAATTCGACAGCGGTGGCAATGCGGTCGTGCAGCTTGGCCCGGACAATCTTTCAACCGGTTTCGACGTTTTGCCGCAGTACCAGCGCGTAGCGGTTGAGGGTCGATACCTCTCGGAATACCAGGTGCTTCTCGACAACCGCCCGGAGCAGGGACGGCCAGGTTGGCACGTACTGACACCGTTCCGCATCGCCGGCACCGACACGCTGCTGCTGGTTGATCGTGGCTGGTTGCCGAAAGAGACCGGGAAAATTCCGCAAATTGCCATTGACGGGGACTTGCGCGAAATCAGCGGTCGCCTTGCAACGCTACCGCAGCCCGGCCTGGCCCTGGAGCCAGGGCAGCCGCCGGAGACCTGGCCGAAGCCGATGCAGTTTCCTGAAGTATCTGATGTCGCCGGCGAGCTTGCGGCATCTGGTGTCGACGCGAAGGTGCTCCCGCGGGTGCTGTGGCTGGACGAAGCGGCACGTGACGGATTTGCACGCGACTGGCAGCCGGAGGGCCTGCCGCCCGAGCGCCATTACGCGTACTCGTTCCAGTGGCTGGCGCTGGCGATCACGCTGGTCATCATATTCATCATCCTGTTGCGCCGCTGGTGGCGCAAGCCGCCCACGGCGGAATAGAGGAGTCGCAAGTCATGAATGACGTTAACAAGACGGAAAAAACAGCAATGAGCAAGCGAATGACACTCGCCTTCATGGCGGTATTGTTCTTTGGTCCTGTCATTGCCGCCTACGTGTGGTTCTTCTATTTCCACGACGCAGCGCCGGAAGCCAGCGTCAACAAGGGCGAGCTGGTTGAACCGGCGGTTGCGTTGACCGAGCTGGAACTCGAACCGCGGGGTAAGGATGCCGATACGATGCCATTCAGCGAAGACTGGACCATCCTCGTCATTGCGCCGGGTGCCTGCGACGAAGCCTGTACGCAGGCGCTCGTGACAACGCGCCAGGTCTGGCGTCGCCTGAATCGCGACATGGACCGTGTCCAGCGCGTGCTGGTCGCCAGCCCGGAAGTCGACATCGACCTTTCCGAGCACCCGGTATTGCGTGTCTACGATTATTCCGCCGAATTCGGTGCGGTAATCGATGAAGCCATGCCGCAACACACGCCGGAGAGCCGCGTCATGCTCGTTGACCCATTCGGCAACCTGATGATGAGCTACCCGCTCGACCTAGAACCCGAGATGCTTTACGACGACCTGAGGCGCCTGCTGCGCTATTCGCAGGCCGGTTGAACAAGGGCAGTATCCGCACATGAACAAGACCAACGCGCTGGCGCGCCTTTCCCTTTCTGCAACGCTCCTGGCCCTTTTTGTGGTCGTACTGGGTGCCTTCGTACGCCTTTCCGATGCAGGCCTGGGCTGTCCTGACTGGCCGGTGTGTTACGGCCACCTGTCATGGCCGACGGCAGAAGAGCACATCGAGGCAGCGAACCTGGCCTTCCCGGAGCGACCGGTCGAGGTTCACAAGGCATGGAAGGAACAGGTGCATCGATTTGCCGCAGCGCTGCTTGGCATTCTTGTCCTGGCGATGGCGCTGGTGGCGAACTGGTGGAACGGTATCCGCCGCAACCTGTTGATCCTGAGTGCCGGCATGGCGGCAACCGGCATCGTTGCGTATGTGAACGGGCTGGCGGTACTTGCCGGCCTGCTGTCTGCGGCGTCGGTCATCGTGCCACTCCTCGCCGCGATCTTCTGGCGAAATGACTGGCGGTCGAAATACACCGCGGGCCTGCTGGGACTGATCATTTTCCAGGCGATGCTGGGCTTGTGGACAGTCACCTTGCTGGTGAAACCCATCATTGTCACGGCACACCTGCTCGGTGGGATGGCAACCTTCACGCTTCTGTGGCTGTTCTGGCTCAGGAACCGAGGTGGCCTGAAGCTCAACCAGGACGACGCGCTCATCGGCCTTCGCCGCTTCACCGTGCTGGCGCTGGTCATTGTCGTGATCCAGGTTTTTCTCGGTGGCTGGACGAGTACAAATTATGCCGCGCTGGCCTGCCCGGATTTTCCGACCTGCCAGGATGAATGGGTGCCACACATGCAATGGAGCGAAGGCTTCCGCCTGTGGCGCGGCCTCGGCATCGATTACGAGGGTGGTGTGCTCGATAACACGGCTCGCGTCGCGATCCACTGGACGCATCGCGTTGGTGCGCTGATCGTGTTGTTGCTGGTTGGCCTGCTTGTTTTCCGCGCGCGCAAGGCGGGCAGTGAACGGGATGCACGCCTGCGGCTGCTCGGTTCAGCAGTCGGCGTCTTCCTCATTGCGCAGATACTGCTTGGCATCAGCGTCGTGAAATACGGCTTGCCGTTGTGGCTGGCTGTCGCTCACAACGGCGGTGCCGCGCTGCTGTTGGCATCCATCGTGACCTTGGCGTACGCTCTGTGGCCCCGTAACGAAGCCGAGCCAGGGAATGACTGAAGCCGCAAGTAAACCCGTCTGGAAGGAACGCCTCAACGACTACCTTGAGCTGACCAAGCCCAAGGTCGTGTCACTGATTGCGTTCACCGCCATCGTCGGCATGCTGCTCGCTGTGCCGGGCTGGGTGCCGCTGGACCGCTTTGTCTTCGGCCTCGCCGGTATCTGGCTGGCTTCGGCATCTGCGGCGGCACTGAACCATCTCATTGATCATCGTGCCGATGCGGAAATGAACCGCACGCGGCACCGTCCCTTGCCGACGGGACATGTCGGCATGAAGGAAGCCCTGGTCTTCGCACTGACGCTGGGTACGGTCTCGATGCTGATCCTGTGGTTCCTCGTGAATCCGCTGACTGCCGTGCTGACTTTCTTCTCGCTGATCGGATACGCGGTGATCTACACAGTGTTCCTGAAACGTGCGACGCCGCAGAACATCGTGATTGGCGGGGCAGCGGGCGCCGCGCCACCGGTGCTGGGATGGACATCCATTACCGGAGAGCTCAGCCCCGAGCCGCTGCTGCTGTTCCTGATCATCTTTGCGTGGACACCGCCGCACTTCTGGGCGCTCGCGATTCATCGCCGCGACGATTACGCGCGCGTGAATATCCCGATGCTACCGGTGACGCATGGCATCCCGTTCACGCGACTGCAGATCATTCTCTACACGGTGATCCTGCTGGCCGTCAGCGTCCTGCCTTACCTGATCGGCATGTCGGGCATTCTCTACCTGGTGAGTGCGCTGCTATTGGGCGGGGTGTTCTTCTATTACACGCTGGCGATGCGCCTGAAAGATGACGACACGCTGCCGATGAAGACCTTCGGCTTTTCCATCACTTACCTGATGGGCATCTTCCTGGCCTTGCTCCTCGATCATTACCTGCAGCTGTACCTCGGCTGAGGAAAGCCAGTCGGTAACTGCACCGGCGAAATGATTTGCGCATGAAAAAGCCGGCCTGGTGGCCGGCTTTTTCCGTAACGGTTGTTGGCGATCAGGCCGCGATCTGGCCGCGCAGTTTCTTCATCGCGTTGTTTTCGAGCTGCCTGATGCGCTCAGCGGAAACGCCGTACTCGTTGGCGAGTTCCTGCAGCGTGGCCTTCTTCTCGGCCAGCCAGCGACGGGCGAGAATGTCGCGGCTGCGATCGTCCAGCGTGCGCAGGGCTGCGGCGAGCTGGGCTTCGTTTCGTGCTTCCCAGTCTTCGGCCTCGACCTGTTCGGCCGGCGATGCGGCCTGGGCTTCCAGGTAGCCGCTCGGCGCGAAGGTTCTTTCGTCATCGTCGTCGGACTGCGGTCCATCAAACGCCATGTCACGGCTGGAAAGGCGGGATTCCATTTCCAGCACTTCCCTTGGTGTCACGCCAAGCTCGTTGGCGACCGTCTCGACTTCCTCGTTCGAGAACCACGCCAGGCGCTTCTTGTTCTTGCGCAGGTTGAAGAACAGCTTGCGCTGCGCCTTGGTCGTCGCGACCTTCACGATGCGCCAGTTCTTCAGCACGAATTCATGGATTTCCGCACGGATCCAGTGCACGGCAAAGGACACCAGGCGTACGCCGACACCCGGGTCGAAGCGTTTCACGGCCTTCATCAGGCCGACATTGCCTTCCTGGATCAGGTCGGCGAGCGGCAGGCCATAACCCTGGTAGCCACGTGCGATGTGCGCGACGAAGCGCAGGTGCGATAGGATCAGCGTGCGCGCCGCATCAAGGTCGTTGTGCTCGTGCAGGCGCACGGCGAGATCACGTTCCTCGTCGGCTTCCAGCATCGGGATCGAGTTGACGGCACGCAGGTACGCGTCCAGGTTGCCAACCGGTCCGGCCAGCATCAGTTCCTGGTTTCTTGCGGTAATTTCCTTGCTCATTCCTACCTCGCGCCAATAATTAGCAGTCGGTTCATTAGAGTGCCAATCTACCGCAAAGTTCCCGCTGGGTAAAGCCCTGAAGCGTTTCGTAAGCTATTGATTTATCGATTATTTCGGCTCTATTTCGCCAAGGTGCCGAGTGACGGCCACGGCAGACCCAAGCCACCCCAGACCGGCCCCCGTTGCCAGCACTCCCAGGCCTCCCGAGAGCCCCAGGCCGCTGAGCTGGAAGCCCGAGCCGTACAGGCCGGCCAGTCGTCCGACAGGGCCTTCCATCGCCACCAGGGCGATCACGACCAGCGTCCAGGCTGCCAGGCCGCCGCCGAAACCGACCCAGAAGCCGGTGTAGAGGAAGGGGCGGCGAATGAAGGCATCAGTGGCCCCAATCAGCTTGGTGATGACGATTTCATCGCGGCGGTTCTGGATTTCCAGCCGGATGGTATTGCCGACAGTAATCACGACGGCAAGGCCGAACATGCCGGCGATGACGAGGATGCCGCGATTGATGATCTGCAGGATCGCGTTCAGGCGCTTCAGCCACTGCGTATCCAGTTGCACGATGTCGGTTTCCGGAAGTTCCTGCAGCGCGTTGACCAGCTTGGGCAGCTCGGTCTCGGCACTTGCGGCTTCTGTCGGGTGTACGACAAGGACTGCCGGAAGCGGGTTTTCTTCCAGCGCATCGATGGCATTGCCGAAGCCGGATAATTCACGGAATTCCTGCAGCGCCTGCTCCGCAGGAATGACGATCACATCGGCGATATCCTCGCGTCGCGACAGAACGTCCGCTACGGCATCGCGCTGCTTTTCAGAAAGGTCCTGTTGCAGGAATACCGAAATCCTGGCCGCGCCTTCGAGGCTGCCTGACAGCCCCCGGGTATTGTCGACCAGGACCTTGAGTCCAGCAGGTAGCGCAAGGGCAATACCGATCACCATGACGGTCATGAACGATGACAGCGGCGTGCGGTAGAGGCGGCCCAACGTGTAGAAGAACACCTGCACATGGCGTGTCAGCCATGCGGAAACGCTGAAACGGGGCATCAGGCTGGGGCGTTCGCGCTTCATCGACCGACCCCCGTGGCAAGATGCGCGTCGACCAGGCGGCCACCCTTGAGGCTTATGACACGATGCCCCATGCGGCTGATCAGCTCGTGATCATGGCTGGCAATCAGCACGGTGACACCGACCTGGTTGAAGCGTTCGAACAGCGACATGATCTCGACCGACAGTTCCGGGTCGAGGTTGCCGGTAGGTTCGTCCGCGATCAGAAGGGGTGGCTTGTTGACGACGGCCCGTGCGATGCCAACGCGTTGCTGTTCACCACCCGACAGCGTGATCGGCATTGCGCGCTCCTTGCCGAGCAGGCCGACCTGGTCGAGCGCCGCACGCACGCGGCGGCTGGTTTCGCGTTGGCCATGACCCGAAATGACCAGCGGCAGCGCGACATTGTCGAAGACGGTCCTGTCATTCAGCAGCTTGTGATCCTGGAATATCACCCCGACCTGGCGGCGGAAATAGGGCAGGCGCAGGCGGCCGATCGAGCCGGTATTCCGGCCGTGTATCAGGACATTGCCGCGGGTAGGGCGCTCGATCAGTGCGATCAGTTTCAGCAGTGTCGACTTGCCGGCGCCGGAATGCCCGGTGAGAAACGCCATTTCCCCGGGCTCCACATGGAAACTGAGCTCGGAAAGCGCCTGGTTTCCGCCGGGGTAGGATTTGCTCACGCGGTCAAACTTGATCACTGGAGTTTCTCGCAATTAACTGGGAAGCTGCTGCGCTTGGCAATACAGCGTTAAAAATCCGCTCGAAATACTCATGTATCCATTCATACATTCCGCTTTCTCGCGGATTTTTGCCTTGTCTTGCCTGCGCTCGCAACGCTTCATCGCGGAACAGGCGCTCGAACTTCGAACTATTGGTTGTCCAGCAGTGCGTCGACAAACTGCTCGGCATTGAATGGCGCGAGGTCATCAATGGCCTCGCCAATCCCGATGAAGCGTATGGGAAGCCCGGTCTGCTCGGCAAGGGCAAGCATCACACCTCCCTTGGCACTGCCATCGAGTTTCGTGACTGCCAGTCCGGTCAGTTCAACGGCCTGGTTGAATTCGCGTGCCTGGTTCAGCGCGTTCTGGCCGGTAGTGCCGTCAACCACGAGCAGGGTCTCATGCGGCGCGCCTTCGTGAAGTTTCGCGATCACGCGACGCACCTTCTGCAATTCGTCCATCAGCCCCCGTTGCGTGTGCAGGCGACCGGCCGTGTCGATGATGAGCAGGTCGATCTCGCGGGCCTTCGCGGCGGTAATGGCATCGTGGACGACGGCGGCCGGGTCGGCGCCCGTGCTGGTGCCTGGTGCAATCACCGGCACATCGTTGCGTTCGCCCCAGGCCTGTAGCTGCTCCACAGCCGCAGCGCGGAAGGTGTCACCGGCGGCGAGCATCACGCTCAAGCCGGAATCCGTGTACTGCTTCGCCAGCTTGCCGATCGTGGTGGTCTTGCCTGCGCCATTTACACCGGTGACCAGTAGCACATAGGGGGCTTTCGCTGCGTCGATTTCCAGTGGCTGCTCGGCGGGCTGGAGTATCTCCAGCAGGCTTTCTCGCAGGCTGTCGCCGAGCACGTGCTCCTGTCCTTCGCGGATGCGGACGGATTCTTCGAGGTGCTCGATGATGCGGGTGGTGGCTTCGACACCAACGTCTGCCATCAAGAGCCTGGTTTCGATTTCCTCCAGCGTTTCCTCGTCAACCGTCTTGCCGACAAGCATCTCGCCGATGTCTTTCGTCAGGAAGGAATTTCCGCTGTTCAGGCGGGAACGCAGGCGGCCGAAGAAGCCGGTTTTCGTGTCCTTGCTCATGCTGCTCGCAGGTAGTGATGGGCGGGATTTCGAGCGGCAAATGCTAACACTTGCAGCAGTGACGCAGAAGGCAGGTCTCCTTGTGGGCAAAAGAAAAGGGCGGCCCGGAGGCCGCCCTTCGCTTGCCCAAAGGCGTATTGCGTTACGGCTGGTCGATGACGGTAGCGTCAACCGAGCCAACCGGCAGCTGCTGGCCATTCGAGCCGATGAAGCTCGCAGCCTGCGTCTGCATCTCCTGCGTCACCGACAGCGAAGCAGTCGGATCGAGCAGCGAGCCATGATCACCAGCGGTGAACTTCACCAGCGCATCGACTTCGGTGCCGGTGTACAGGCCCGGGCCGACCTGGGCGAGACCCATCGCGGCGGCGAGTGCCTCGGTGGCCGAGTTCGGCACGACCTGGTCGGGCTGGCTGGTGGAGCCGCCGATGACTTCATGCATCAGCACCGGATGGCTGCCATTGGCTGCGGCGGCGTAGTTGATCGGGTCGCCCGAGTCCACGACGGTCTGCGCGTTGCGCAGGAATTCTTCGTAGAAACGGGTGCCGGCGATCACGCCATTCTGTTCAAGCCCGGCGTTGATGACCGGGGCGAACGTGTTGGAGTTCGTCAGCAGCTGCGTCAGCACGCCACCCGGCACGTTCACTACGCCAGCATTTGCATCAGCATTGACGCCGAGGAACGTGGTGCCATTGATGGCGCCCAGCGACTGGCCGACGAAACCGATCGGCAGGCCGGTGAAGTCGGCGCCTGAAGCACCGCCATCCAGGGCCGCGTTGTAATCCATCGTCGGGATGGTCTTGGCGAGGTACACCAGGTTGGAAACCGTCTGGCGCATGTTGTCACGCGTCGTCAGCAGGCTTGCCAGGTTGATGAAGTGCGCGCCCGAGCTGTCGATTTCCCCGTCGCCGTCAGCATCAAGGTTGAAGGTTGCTTCGGTCAGCCCTTCGACCAGCGTCGCATCGCCAGAGGCCTGCGCAGCACCCTGGTACAGCGGGTTGTCCGGCGAGGCGTACAGCGGGCTTGTGGTGTCGGTAATGCCGTGCAGCGCAATGTCGATGGAAATCGTGGCACGGCCGGCATCTGCCATCGCGTCGGCAATCGCCAGCATGTCGCTGCGGTTACGGGTGATGCCGTGCTCGAAGATCGCAACACCGGCAATCGCGCCCGCGGTCGCGCTGTTGGCATTCGGTACCGTCAGCAGCACCGGCACGCGCAGCATGGTGCTGACCTCCGGCATCGGGCAGGCGCCCGTGGTCGAGGTCGGCGTCGACGGCAGTGCCATCACGCATTCCGCGCCATCAGCCTGCCAGAAACCGCTCAGCGGATTTTCGGCGTCATGGAAATACGGCAACTCGATGATGCCAACGTAGACATCAGACTTGCCCTGCAACTGCTGGTTAAGGTCAGCAGTGGTGGCGATACCGTTGCTGTAATCCACACCGTTCTTCGGGATCGGGGCGAAACCGCTGTCCTGCGCAGTGGCCATGCCTTCCACGCTGTTCAGCGAGGCACCAATCGACTGAGTCTTGAACGACCATGCGACGGCGAGGTTCTGCGCACCGATGGTCGCTGCGTCCGCACCCTGGAACAGCGGGTAGATGGCGCCATACAGCGCATCTGTGGTTGCGTCTCCCGTGTCGACCGTCTCTGGCGTTACGCCTGCGGCGTAAAGCTGCTGGAAGCTGGCGAACGCGGCA
>JAWWBT010000052.1:0-15487 GCA_033720815.1 Gammaproteobacteria bacterium
ATCGCCGTACACGGTACGCATCTGCCCCGGCCAGGAATCCAGCAGGACCAGGTTACCGTCGGTCGCACCTTCCTTGATGTTGCCGTCGTTGTCGACCAGCGCAGGCTGGATGCCGAACATCGGCTTCGTCGCGGAACCCGGCTTCAGCGGGGTCGCCCCTGGCAGCGGCGAAATCAGGATGCCGCCGGTTTCCGTCTGCCACCAGGTATCGACGATCGGGCAGCGCTCGTCACCAACCACGTGGTAGTACCACTCCCAGGCTTCCGGGTTGATCGGCTCGCCGACGGTGCCGAGCAGGCGAAGGCTCTTGCGCGACGTCTTTTCGACCGGCCCGTTACCTTCGCGCATCAGCGCGCGAATGGCAGTCGGTGCAGTGTAGAAGATGGACACGTCGTGCTTGTCGCAGACCTGCCAGAAGCGCGAGGCATCCGGGTAGTTCGGCACGCCTTCGAACATCAGCGTGGTCGCGCCATTGGCGAGCGGCCCGTAGACGATATAGCTGTGGCCGGTAATCCAGCCGACATCCGCCGTGCACCAGTAGACCTCGCCCGGCTTGTAGTCGAACACCATCTCGTGGGTGAACGCGGCATACAGGAGGTAGCCGCCAGACGTGTGCAGCACGCCCTTGGGCTTGCCGGTGGAACCGGAGGTGTAAAGGATGAACAGCGGATCTTCGGCGTTCATTGCTTCCGGTTCGCAATGCGTGTCGACCTTTTCCGCCGCCTCGTGATACCAGACATCGCGCGAGTCATCCCAGGGCACATCATTGCCGGTGTTCTTCACCGTGATGACGTTCTTCACGATGCCCCTGGCCTTCTCGACGGCCTTGTCGACATTGACCTTCAGCGGGATGGCCTTGCCACCGCGTACACCTTCGTCCGCGGTAATCACCGTGTCAGAGTCGCAATCGACGATGCGACCCGCCAGTGCATCCGGGGAGAAACCGCCAAACACCACCGAGTGGATCGCGCCGATTCGGGCGCAGGCCAGCATTGCCACCGCAGCCTCGACGATCATCGGCATGTAGATGGTGACGCGATCGCCCCTCTTCACGCCGCGCGCCTTCAGCACGTTGGCAAACACGCAGACGCGCTCGTAGAGGTCGCCGTAGGTGATCTTCGCGTCGCGCGACGGGTCGTCACCTTCCCATATGATCGCCACGTCGTCCTTCTTCTCCGGCAGGTGGCGATCCACGCAGTTGGCGCAGACATTCAGCGAGCCGTCGGCAAACCAGCGGATGTGAAGGTCATCCTTGTTGTAGTTGACGTCCTTTACCTCTGTAAACGGCTTGATCCAGTCAAGTCGTTCGCGCGCCTGCTCGGCCCAGAAGCCTTCGTTGTCTTCCACCGAGCGCTTGTAGAGTTCTTCGTAGCGGGCGGCATCGACATGCGCGCCTTTCGCCATGGAATCGGGTACGGGATAGGTCTTGTGTTCGGTCACGATAGCCTCCTCGCTGGATGCTGTGCCCCATCAGCCGGGGATGATTCGTTGAATGCCGTGCGATGACGGTATTGCGAGCAGTCTTTCATTTATAGGGTAGGCGTCGAATTAGACTTTCGTCCTATCCGCATCGGGCCGTATTACTACCAAAGCATAATGGCAGGCGAGGCGCGTTTCGACAAAGCTCCCGACAGTGATCCGTCCTTACGGGAGTTGAGACGATGATTTCATCCACCAGAACCGCTTTGTTGCTGGCCGCTGGCCTGGCGACATTTCTTGCCGCACCGGCGCAGGCCGAGCCCGAATTCAAGTTCGGCGGCTACCTGAAGACCGTCGTGAACATCAGTGATTACAGCGACGGCGACCTGGCACCTGCCAACGCCGGACGTGATTTCTACATTCCCGGCCTGATCCCGGTGGGTGGCCTTGATGAAGGCCCGGACACCGATTTCAGCGCCAAGGAGTCGCGCTTCAACTTCACCGTTACCGATGAAGTCGGTGGCATGAACATCAAGGGCTTCTTCGAGCTTGATTTCCAGGTGCCTTCGCAGGGTAACGAGGTTGTTTCGAATTCCTACAACCCGCGCATGCGACACGCCTTCATCCAGTTCGACAACTGGACCTTTGGCCAGACCTGGTCGACCTTCCAGAACGTCGGCGCATTGCCGGAAGTGATGGACTTCATCGGCCCGGCCGAATCCACGGTCTTCGTGCGCCAGGCGCAGGTCCGTTACACGAATGGCCCGTGGCAGTTCTCGCTGGAAAACCCTGAAACCACTGTCGGTGGCGTGGGTGTCACCGATGACGGCGGCCTGCCGGATATCGTGCTGCGCTACAACCTCGACAGCATTGCCATTGCGGCAATTGCGCGGCAGCTGACCTTCGAGGACGCCGGCGCGAATTTCGATGAATCCACGACCGGTTTCGGCATCAGCGTGTCGGGCAAGCACATGCTGGGTGACAAGGATGACTTCAAGTGGATGGTGACCACCGGCTCGGGTATCGGTCGCTACGTCGGCCTCGGCTTCAGCTCGGATGCCTACATCGATGGAACCGGTTCGCTCGAAGCGCAGGACGTCACCTCGGCTTTTGCAGCCTACCGTCATTTCTGGACCGACCAGTGGCGCAGCTCCTTCGTGGTGGGTGCCATCGAAGTCGATAACGACCCGCTGGTTACCGGTGGTGGCGCAAATGCGTCAGCCCAGTCGGTACGGTTCACGCTCATGTACAGCCCGGTGAAGAACCTCACCATCGGCGGCGAGTTCATGACCGCTACCCGTGAGCTTGAAAGTGGCGTCGACGGCGGCCTGAACCGCTTCATCTTCGGTGCAAAATACGCGTTCTGATGCCTGGAAAGGTGTTGCGCGTGTAACGCAGTCCTCGGTGCCGAGGGCGGCAGGCCGGAATCGTCATGCGGTTCCGGCCTGTCGTTTGTCTTGACGGCGGAAACGTGAAAATTCGCTAGACTGTCAGGCGAGCCTGCCTGGAAGGCGACACGGGAAGGGAACATGAGCCGCATTGCCGACCTGCGCGACATCCGCGAATTCCTCGCGGCGACATCACCTTTCGATGCGCTGGAAAGCGACGCGCTCGACCGGCTCATCGCCGACCTCACTCTCAGTTACTCGCCGCGCAACACCACGCTGATTCACCACGGTGAAGAAAACCATGAGCTCTATATCCTGCGCTCGGGTGCGGTCGAACTGCGCGATGCGAACGGCGAGCGCGTCGAGGTACTCGAGGCTGGCGAGTCGTTCGGCTTTCCTTCACTGTTGACGGGCGGCGCCGCGCAATACGATGTGGTTACCGTGGACGACTCGCTCCTGCTTCATCTCGATGAAGACGCGTTCTCCCGCCTGCGTGCGCAGGTACGTCGCGTCGAGCAGTATTTCAATCGCGAGCATGCGGCGCGCATCAGCAACGCGCTGGAGCGCAAGCCGCGCTTTTCTGCCATTACCGTCACGCTGGCCAGCGTCATGCAGTCGCCGCCGGTCAAGATCGATGCTGACGCCAGCATTCGCGAGGCAGCGAAGCGCATGTCGGAGAATTCCGTGTCTTCCCTGCTGGTTACCGATGGCGAAGGCAGGCTGCAGGGAATCCTTACCGACAAGGACCTGCGCAATCGCGTGCTTGCCGAGGGTCGCGAACCCGCGACGCCCTTGAGTGATGTCATGACGGCGAACCCGCATGTCGACACGCCGGATGCCTTCGCCTTCGATGCACTGCTGAACATGATCCGCTTCAACGTGCATCACCTGCCGGTGTGCGAGAACGACAGGCCGGTCGGTATGGTCACGATCGGCGACCTGATGACGGTGCACGCCGAGCACCCGGTGTATTTCATCGGGCAGGTGATGCGGCAGGGAACGGTCGAGGAACTCGCCGCATTGGCGCCGCGCTCCGAGGAACTCTTCCTGCAGCTTGCCGAAGCCGATGCGCGCTTCGACCAGATCGGCAGACTCATGACCATGGTGTCTGATGCCTTCACGCGCAGGCTGGTCGCGCTGGCAGAAGAACAGCTTGGTCCTCCACCCTGCGAGTACACCTGGTTGGCGCTCGGTTCGCAGGCGCGCCGCGAACAGGTAATGAAGACCGACCAGGATAACGGCCTCGTCTATGCCGACAATGCACCGGACGGTGCCGATGCGTATTTCGAGAAGCTGGCGAACTTCGTGAATGATGGCCTCGATGCCTGTGGCTATGCCTATTGCCCCGGCGAGGTGATGGCGCGAAACCCGGAATGGCGCCAGCCGCTGAAAACGTGGAAGTCGTATTTCCGGAACTGGATCAACGAGCCGGAAAAGAAATCGCTGATGTATGCGTCGATCTTCTTCGACCTGCGCCATGTTCATGGCGAGGAAAGATTCGTCGATGAACTGAAGCAACTGATTGGCGATGCCGCGCGCAACAACCAGATCTTCCTTGCCACGCTCTCGGGCAATGCCCTCACGCACGAACCGCCGCTCGGGTTCCTCGGCCAGTTCGTGCTGCAATCCGGTGGCGAGCAGGGCAAGGCACTCGACCTGAAGCATCGCGGCCTGGTGCCCATCATCGACCTTGCGCGCATCCATGCGCTGGCCAGTGGTGAGGCGCGCGTGAATACACAGGGCCGACTGCGTGCGGCGGCGGATGCCGGAATGCTGAATCGCAACGATGCACGCAACCTGCTCGAAGCCTTCGAGCTGATCGGCTACATACGCCTGCAGCACCAGGCGCAGCAACTGCGCGAACATCGCGACATCGACAATTACGTCGCACCGAAATCGCTTTCCACTTTCCAGCGCCGGCACCTGAAGGATGCCTTCCAGGTCGTGCGTACCGCGCAGGCGGCACTGAAGAATCGCTGGGGCGGCTTGCGGTGATCGCGGCCTTGCGTCGCTGGCGCTGGCAGCGACAACGCAACCGGCTGGCCGAAGCCGCCGAATCGCGCTGGCAGGAATGGCTGGCGCAGGAAATTCCCGGTAACGCCCATCGCTTCAGTGACACCAGCTGGCTGGTCATCGATACCGAAACCACCGGCCTGGACGACGATGCAACGCTGGTGAGCATCGGCTGGGTTGCGATTCGTGAGGGTCGCATCCGGCTCGGTGAGGCCGAACATCATCTGCTGGCAACCACTTCCGATGTCGGCCACAGCGCAACCGTGCATCGCCTGACCGATTCCGATCTCGAAGCGGGTCGCGCGCCGACCGAGGTATTGCACGCGCTTGCCACGGCACTCGTTGATCACTGGCCCGTATTCCATGGTGCCGCGCTTGATGTGCGCCTGCTGGATGCCGCATTCCGGCAGGCCGGCGCAGGCGGATTCCCGCCGCCGTGGGTTGATACCCTGCAGGCAGAGAAACACCGTCGCGCTCGGCGCGAAGCACCGCTGAAACCCGGCGACCTGCAACTCGACGCGTTGCGGCAGCACTATCGCCTGCCAGCACATACCCAGCACCATGCCCTGAGCGATGCACTGGCCACCGCCGAGCTGTTCTGTGCCCAGGCCCTGGCGAACGGGCAGCGGTCACAGCCCGAACTCGCCGAGCTCTGGGCCCGCTGAATGCCCTCTCGCGGCCGCATTCCAATGGAATCCGGCGGAAATTAGCGGTAGACTCGCGCCCGAATTACAGCGTTTGCGCCCGTCACTATCCAGGTCAGGGTCGCAAGCAAGGCGCCGCCTTCGTAATCGCGAAACCGGCGTCATTCCCGCGAAGGCGGGGATCCAGGAAAACAAGTTTTGCGCCCGTAGCTCAGCTGGGTGAGGGCGGGGTTTCCGGAAGCACCGCTTCCGGCCGACCGAACGCCGCCGGCGTGCATCGCCCGGTGGCCGGGGCCGAGACCGCAGGTCGAGGCGAGCGCGAGCAAGCCGCAGGCTTGCCGGCCTGAACAGCCGATAACTGTTCTTACTACAACAAGTTTTGCGCCCGTAGCTCAGCTGGATAGAGCGCTGCCCTCCGAAGGCAGAGGTCACAGGTTCGACTCCTGTCGGGCGCGCCAGACGAGAAAACCCGCCAATGGCGGGTTTTTCTTTGCCCGTACTCTTCTAGAGCAGGAACACCGTCGCCAATCCCAGCAAGAGTCCCATGCTCACGACGTCGGTGGCGGTCGTCAGCACGATGCTGGACGCAGTCGCGGGGTCGGCGCCGAGGCGCCGCAGCGTCAGTGGTACGAGCACACCGGTGATGCCGGAAATCACGCAGCTGACGGTCATTGCCGCCAGCACGATGACGGCGAGTAACCAGGCATTCGTATCCGCCTGTTGCGAGGCGTAAAGCAGCATCCCACCCGCGGCGACGACGCCGACCAGGCCGCCGTTAAGAAAACCCAGCCACGCTTCCTTTTTCACCATTCGCCGCGGCGACTGCTCGGTGAGTTCATCCAGTGCGAGTCCGCGCAAGGTGACGGCCATTGCCTGGCAGCCCGAGTTGCCGCTTTGTCCGGCAAGCACCGGCAGGAACGCGGCTAGCATGACAATCTGCGCGATGGTGTCTTCGAATACACCCACGACCGCTGCGGCGAGGAATGCCGTGAGCAGGTTGGCCTGTAGCCAGGGGTGCCGGAAGCGAAATGCGCGGCCCCAAGGTGTACTGACGTGTTCTTCGTTCTGCACGCCGACCATGCGACCAGGAGTCGCGGCGAGTTGTTCGGCGTGTTCTTCGTACAGTGCATAGCCGCGCACGAGCCCGAGCAGCTTGCCGTCTTCATCACACACCGGATAGACCGGGTAACTGCGGGCGGCAAGGTCATGCACGGCATCGCGTACCGGCGTTTCCGGGCTGAATGCGAACGGGTCCGGCACCATGATGTCCCGCAGGCGCGCATTGTTCTCGGCAAACAACAGGTCGCGCATTACCACCACACCCGTGAGGCTTCCCGTGTCATCGATGCAATAGGCGTAGGTAAAGAGTTTCTGCTGCGCGACGTCGCGCAACTGCGAAATGGTGTCTGCCACGGAAGTGGATTCTTCCAGCACGGCAACAGTCGGTTCCATGAACCGGCCGATGCTGCCCTCAGGATATTTCAGGTTGGTTTCCCACTGCGCGACGCGTTGTTCGGGAAGCTGCGGCAACAACCGTGCGCGCGTCTCGTCGGGAAGCTGCTCGATGACCTGCAAGGCAAAATTCGGTTGCAGGCCTTCGATGGCATCGAGAATGGTTTCATCCGGCCATTTCGCAAGGAGCTCGGCTGCATCCATTGGTGCACGGCGTTCCAGCGCGGCGACCAGTCTCGGCAGGTCGGAGGTTACGGTTTCCTCCCCATCCAGCATCGGCTTCATGGCCGCTTCCTCGTTTTCGTGGATCTGCTGATCCGATAGGCAGGAAGTCTAGCAGGCCACCGTCTTGCCGCCACGCGGCTCTTCCCGCGAGCATTTTCGTGAAACATCCGGCGTGAAACTTCGCCTTTACCCAAGCGCTGCCAGCAGCCAGAAAATTCACCGCTTCATCCGGTAGAAACCCAGTTTCTGGTTGCGTACGGTCGAGACCGTGCATGGATGAAACAAGGGGGGAACCAATGGAACACATGCAATATCCAGTTCTTGCGCGCCGTGCGGTGCGCGGACTTTCCGCAATCCTGCTTGCCCTGGGCCTCGCCGCCTGCGGTGGCAGCGATAGTGGTGGCGATACCGGTACCGACACCGGCAGCAACGACCAGCCACCGGCCAAGCCGAGCGTGAGCCTGGGCTTCGAGCCCATCAAGACATTCACGTTCACGTGGACGGATGTCACCGATGCCACGCATTACCAGTTGCAGCAGAATCCGGATGGCGTCTCGGGCTACACCCAGGTCGGGAGTGATATCAGCCAGGGTACGGGCACGGTGAGCATCGTAGTACCGCTGCACAAGCGTTCGAATGCGGAGTACATTCTTTCGGCGTGCAACGACAACGGCTGCACCGATTCCGACCCCATCCTGGTAGACAGCACATTCGTTGACGCCATCGGTTACATCAAGGCCTCGAATGCCGAGACGGGTGATCTCTTCGGCGGTTCCGAAGAATTGCTCGGTGGTTTCGACAGCCACAGCCGTGGCGTCGTGAAGCTGAGTGCAGATGGCCAGACCATGGTCGTCGGTGCGTACAAGGAAGACGGCAACGGTACTGACGAGTCGGATAATTCAATGACCGATTCCGGTGCGGTGTATGTCTTCGTGCGTGATGGCGGCAACTGGACGCAGCAGGCCTATCTCAAGGCGGACAATGCCGATCCTGAAGATCATTTCGGTGGTTCGCTGGATATCAGTGCGGGTGGCAATACCATCGCCGTTGGTGCGCCATGGGAAGACAGTTCGGCACAGAGCATCAACCCGGGCGCGAATGCCAAGGCGGACAACTCGCAGAGTGATGCCGGCGCAGTCTACGTGTTTACCCGTGATGCTTCCGGTAACTGGTCGCAACAGGCCTACATCAAGGCAAGCGACCTGAATGATTACGACGAGCTCGGTTCGGACGTCACGCTGAGCAATACCGGTGACCGCCTCGTCGCGGGTGCTTCCGGCAAGGGAAATTACGGTTTCGTCTACACCTTTAACCGTGATTCGGACGGCAACTGGACGGAAGATGCCGATTCACTCGTGCCACCAGGTCCTGGCGGTGATCGTTTCGGCCAGGCAGTGGCAATCAGTGGTGATGGCCAGACGCTGGCTGTTGGCCAGGAAACTCCGCAGAACACCATCAGCAATTACGGCAAGGTGCATGTGTACACCCGCGGAAGTGGAATATGGAACGACACCGCGCACTTTACCGCCGATAACAACGACGCGTACGACAACTTCGCGACTGACGTACAGTTGAGCGACGACGGTACGACGCTGGCTGTGGGTGCCTACGGTGAAGGCAGTAATGGTACCGGTATCAATAGCGGTACCCAGGCCAACAACGATGCCGACGATGCGGGTGCCGTTTACGTGTATACCTCTGCTGACCGCACCAACTGGAGCGAGCAGGCCTACATCAAGGCCAGCAATACCGATGGTGCTGACCGCTTCGGTATCGCGCTTGATCTCAGCGGTCTAGGCGACACGCTGGTGGTCGGCGCACGCCGCGAAAGCAGTACAGGTACCGGTGTGAACCCGGGCTCGCAGACGAGCAACGGCGATGTCGGTTCCGGTGCAGTCTATGTCTTCAAGCGGAGTGCCGAAGCCTGGCAGCAAACCGACTTCATCAAGGCGTCCAACACCAACGGTGGCGACAAGTTCGGTTTCTCCGTCGCCATCAGCGATGACACCGACACCCTTGCAGTCGGTGCGCACCGCGAGGACAGTAACGGCACAGGCGTCGATAGCGAGACGCAATCGAACAACGACGCCACCTCATCGGGTGCCGTTTACGTTTACTGACGTCACATCCTGATGCAGGAAAAACCCCGCCAACGGCGGGGTTTTTTTATACCTGAACGGCAGTGACCTCGAAAAAGCCGCGAATATGGATGAAGTCAATCGACGCGGCTGGCCAGGGAATGAGTGTCAGCGGTCGTCAGGATCGCCGTCGAACTCGAGCACGGTAAGCACGATGCCGATCAGCATCAGCAGGAATACGCCGATGCCAATCACCAGCAGCATTCCGTCGGTAATCACCTGGCTTTCCATTACGCACCTCCCTTGCCGCTGTTGCGGCGAAGGTGTCCAAGCACCAGCACGAGCTTGAAGTAGCAGCCGAATCCGAGAATGGCTGGCACCCAGATTGCGGTGAACAGTCCGGCGTCTTTATCACCGCCGAACCACAGGTAACCGGAGACGACGAAGGAGATCGCCACCGCCAGCAGGATGAACAGGTCGGCTTTGCGAATCATCACAACTCCTCTTGACCCGCCCGGATCATTCCTCGTCCCAGTAGCCGATCGCTGCAAGCAGGCAACCTGTAATACTGATTGACGCAAGGACGCGCAGACCCGAAATGCCGCCGAGTGCGAAGATGTCGCTGGCGAAAAGACCAAGCATCGCAGCCAGCAGCAGCAGGAAACCTGGCAGCAGCAGGGCGATGCCGATCCGCACAAGCCAGCGGCGCACCGGTGACGGGGGAGGTTGCGAGTCCATCGGGAACATCAGGCAGGGTTTTGGTGTGGGTTCGTCCCTACCCTGCGCTGCGGGAATACCGGGATTCAATGCGGTGAATATCCCGCGACTGTCGCAGCGCACGCCAAGTCATTGATCTGCAATCGTGTTTGAAGAATTGCCTGTACAGGTTTTCTCTCGCATCGACTGCAGGGTGTACAGGTATCGGCGAGGCAGGGGATTTGCCGAAGAGTGCCTGGAGGCTGCTGCCTACTGCTTACGGGTTGTTGCCCATTGTGCAAAATCGTCGCGTTCGCGGAGTGATACGAGGTCCACATCGTGGATTGCACGGTGCTTCAGCAACGGAACCGGTTCGGTCATCATCAACTCTGCCATTGCGCTGTCGGATTCTCCGCAGAGTGCAAGAACGCGGGCTTTCTGGAAGTGCACGAAAGCGGCGCTGGCATGGCCTTCACCAAAATGTCTTGCAGTTATTGCCAGCGCCTCGTCAACCATTTCCAGGTACCGGTTTTCACAGCCGTTATGCCGCGCACCCGTTGCTGCAGCGGTCGCGAGCAGTTCGACCAGCTGTGGCGACCCTGCGCCGTGGGTTTCACGGCCCCTCACAAGGAGCTTTTCAAGCAGCAGGTTGGATTCATGGGCATCTGTTGTCGTGGCTGCAATGTTCAACTCGGCGCGATCAACCAGCTCGTTATTGCCGCCCAGTGTTGCAAGCAGGCGTGCATGGATATCCCGATACCGTTCATTGGCCGCGCTGTCCCGGCCTTCTGCCCAGTCGATGCCGGCAATCGAACTGAGAAGCTGGATGCTCGGCAAGGAATTCCTGCCCCGCCTCGATTCGAACCAGGCCTGCATTTCGGTTGCGAGTGCCCTGGCTTTATCCAGCTCGCCTGAAATACTGTAGAGCTGTATCCGTCCGAAGATGCTGTCCAGGCTGGAACTTGATGTCAGTCGTTCGGCATCAGGATCGGCAAGTGAAAGCAGGCGGCGTGCCTCATCCAGCCTGCCCATATCCATTTCGACCATGGCGAGCAACAGAAGCGCCGTTTCGCGAATGGACTTGTCATTTTTCCCGCCTTCCGTTTCTTCGAGTACCTCGACCAACAGCGAACGTGCACGTTGCGTGTCATGAGAGAGTCGAGCCACATCGGCGAGGTCCACCTTGATTCTTGTCGGTATGGGCTCGCCGATCGCATTGAGGAACTGAACGGCCTCCTCGAGCACTTTTGCTGCATCCTCATGAAGGCCGAGCGCCTGGTAGGCATCTGCCAGCGCCATGTTGATTCGCAGCCGTGCGTCCAGTGTCAGCTCGGTTTCTTCGAGAAGTGCTTCGCGGTTCCTGTCGAGAACAGTCCGTATCGGGAGGTTTCCACCGATCTCCCCGAATTCCTGTGGTACACGAAAGCTGTGCAGCAGGAACTCGATGGCTGCCGCGGACGAGCGCGCCTCGGCAATTGCCCTGTTCCGCTCGGCACGCGTCTCGGCAACCTGGAGGGTCATCAGCACCGAGAAGATGGCGAGAAGGGTGAGGCTGATACCGGCAAGGCTGACGCCTAGCGTATGCCGTGCGACAAACTTGCGACTGCGGTAGGCAAGAGAAGGAGGCGCTGCAAGAACCGGCACATCGTGCAGGTAGCGGTCTATGTCATCTGCGAGTGCCAGCGCCGAATCGTAACGGTATTGCCTGATGGGCGAGATTGCCTTGCCGACAATCCAGTCCAGTTCGCCGCGTAACGCCCGGGCGAGAAAGCGCCCTTCTTCAAAACGACGATCACGGGCAGCCGCTTCGCTCGTATCGCGCGCGCGGCGTGAGAGCGTCTGTGGATGCTCGTTACGCAACGCCAGCAATATATCGGCCTCGCCGAGTTTCCGTTGCTCGAAGTTGTAGGGCAGTTGGCCACTGAGCAGTTCGTAAAGAATGGCGCCGAGCGAGTACACGTCGCTGCGCGTATCAATGTCGATATTCCCGGAACTGCATTGCTCGGGGCTCATGTAGTCGGGTGTACCGACCATGCTGCCGAAACGTGTATGCAAGGCTGCGCTGGTCAGGGGCTGGGCTATTGCCTTGGCGACACCGAAATCGATGATTTTCGGGTGGGGTTCGCCATGCTCTTCGCTGACGAGAATGTTGGATGGCTTCAGGTCCCGATGGATTACGCCCTTCTGGTGTGCATGCTGAACGGCCTGGCAGACCTTGTGCATCAATTGCAGTCGTGCACGAATATCCAGCTTCTTTTCATTGCAGTAACGCAGCAGGGGAAGCCCGCTCACGTGCTCCATCACGAAGTACGGCAAGCCGCTTTCGGTTTCGCCACCATCCAGGATGCGGGCAATGCCGGGGTGCGACATCAATGCCAGCGCCTGGCGCTCGGCTTCGAAGCGCTGGATCACTTCCTTGCTTGCCATGCCCGGGCGGATGATCTTGATGGCAACCCGGCGATTGACCGGTTTGCGTTGCTCGGCGAGGTACACCACTCCCATGCCGCCCTCGCCGAGACGCTCCAGCAGGCGATAGGGCCCGATGGTTTCGGGTGGGTTGCTGGGGCGACCGTCGGTCTGCAGGATGCTGCCGAACGATGTTGCTCGATCATGCGCTCCCAGCAGGCGGCGAAGCCGCTCTGCAATACTCGGCGATTCCTGCTGCAGTTCGTCCAGTTTCGCGGCGCGCACATCGGCGGGCTGGTCGACGAGGTCGTCGAACAGTTCACGGACCCGGGTGGCATTCCTGTCAGCCATCGCCCTCACGGTCTCCGGCAGACATGTAGTCGAATAGCCAGGCGCGACCATAGGCCCAGTCACGCTTCACGGTAGCGGGTGATATATCGAGTACGTCGGCTGTTTCCTCGATGCCGAGGCCCGTGAAGTAGCGCAGTTCGACGACTCGAGCGAGTCGCTCGTCGTGCTGTTCCAGCGCGGTCAGCGCTTCTTCCAGTTCCAGCAGGTCGATGTCCATGCGATCACCCTCGACCTCGAGGCCGTCGAGAGTGACATGGCGCAGGCCGCCGCCGCGTTTTTCCGCGCCGCGCCGACGGGAATGATCGATAAGGATACGGCGCATGGCCTCGGCGGCCGCGCCGAAGAAATGACGGCGATTCTGCCAGTCGCTGCCGCTTTCGAGCAGTCGCAGGTAAGCCTCGTTGACCAGGGCGGTAGGTTGCAGGGTATGGCCGTGGCGCTCCCGGCGCATCTGCGATTGCGCCAGGCGTCGCAACTCGTGATACACGGTGTCCATCAGTTCGCCCTGCGCGGCGGGATTTCCGTCGGCGAGTTCCTGCAGGATCCGCGTCAAGGCTCCTTCACCCACGCGCTTTCTCCTGGTTGTGGTGACGTTTCAGTAGGTTAGCCTGGCCAGCCCTCCCACTTTCCCTTCCTTATTAAAGGTCACCACATAGAGATTGCCATACTCACTCTCACTGATTTTTGGAACTTCTGCCCCAAGCTGGGCGAGCAGTTCCGGCAGTGTGTTGCTGTGCGCGCTGACCACCACTGCACCGTTCCTGCCATCGAAGAGCCGCGAGCGCAGGGCTTCGCCGTCCATTGGCGAATAGGTTTGGATATCCAGTCCGGCCTGGCGGGCCAGCGGATCCAATGTTTCGCGGGTGCGGCAGTAATCCGTGCTGAGCAGTGACTTGACCGGCATGTTCTCTAGCAGTGCAGCCAGTCGTGCTGCGCGCTGCTGGCCTTCCCTGGTCAGGCAGGGATCATCACCTTGCTGCTTTTCGGCATGGCGGGTGATGACCAGTACCGGGCCGGTCTCGATTTCGGCAGCAACTATCGGCCACGGCAGCGTGGCAAGCAGAACCAGTATCAGTAGTCTCATTGAACACCCCCTCATGTCAGGCGTACTGGCCGGCACAGAAACCCGACGCCCAGGCCCACTGGAAGTTGTAGCCACCGAGCCAGCCTGTCACATCGACGACTTCGCCGATGAAGTACAACCCGGCCACCTTGCGCGCCTCCATTGTCTTCTGTGAAAGCGCGTTGGTATCGACGCCTCCCAGCGTGACTTCGGCAGTGCGATAGCCTTCAGTCCCGGAAGGCACTACCTGCCAGTCATTCAGACGCTCGCCGAGATGATGAAGTTCCGCATCGCGGATTTCCTGCAGCGGCTTCTGTGCTTCATCAGGCATCCATTGCTGCAGCAATTGCTCGGCAAGGCGGCGTGGAAATTCCGAAGCGAGCAATGGCAATAACTGCCGCTGTGGCTTGTCGCGCTTGGTGTCGAGCAGCCACCGGGTTGCGTCCCGACCGGGCAGTAAATTGAAATGCACGGTTTCACCTTCGCGCCAGTACGAGGAGGCCTGCAATACCGCGGGTCCGCTCAGTCCTCGGTGCGTGAAAAGGATGTTCTCGCGGAAATCCGGGCCGTTTGCCTGTGCGATCGAGTCTTTAGCCACGCCGGAAAGTGCGCCGGCCATGCTCTTCAGGGGCTCGTCCAGCGTGAATGGCACCAGTGCAGCGCAGGTGGGCAATACGGGAATATCAAATTGCCGTGCAATCCGGTAACCGAAATCCGAGGCGCCCATGGTTGGAAACGACAGGCCACCGGTCGCGATGACCAGGGATTCACAGGCGAGCTCGCCAAGGCTGGTGTCGAGAACGAAACCGCCTTCCCGCTTCGCCACGCCATTCACGTCGGTTTTCGTGACGATTCGAGCGCCGGCCTTCTTGCACTCGTCGGCCAGCATCGCAACGATGTCCTTAGCGCTGTTGTCGCAGAACAGTTGGCCGAGTTTCTTCTCGTGGTACGGGATGTCGTGTCTTTCGACCAGCGCAATGAAGTCCTGCGGCGTATATCGCGCCAGGGCCGACTTGCAGAAATGCGGGTTACGCGAAATGAAATTCGCGGGTCCGGCGTTGATGTTGGTGAAATTGCAGCGCCCGCCGCCGGAAAGCAGGATTTTCTTGCCGATGCGATTGGCATGGTCCAGCAGCAGGACCGATCGGCCACGCTTGCCGGCCTCGATGGCGCACATCAGGCCTGCAGCGCCGGCACCGATGATGATGACGTCGTATTGGTTCATGCCACTTCCGACCGCCGCTGGTAATACTGGCGCAGGACGTCGATGAAGCGCTGCGCGCGCGGCGGGAACCCGACCTCGCGATAGTGACCAAGCACTGCCTCGACCTTTTGCTCGAAGCGGCTGCGATCAACCGGCACGCCGGAGAGGTTGTCGATGCTGACCTCGAACGGCTTGCCGCATGCGTCGGAAAAAGCCTTTTCAATCGCCTGTGGTTTCGCTTCGACGATTTCGAATTCCGCCTGCTCTTCTGCATTGCGACCGTCCGGTCGGTACCAGTAACCGTAGTCCACCAGCTTGCGCCGCTCGCGACCCGCGATGCACCAGTGCGCTATTTCATGCAGGCCACTGGCAAAGAAGCCGTGCGCAAAGATGATGCGGTGTCGTGGCTGATTGTCGTCGGCAGGCAGGTACAGCGGCTCGTCGTCGCCGCGTACGAGAACGGTATTCTCGCTGTCGGCGAAGGTCGAATTGAACAAATGAATGAGGTCGTTGGCGTTGAACTGCATCGGTGAGGATTGTACAGCAGC
>JAWWBT010000053.1:0-15383 GCA_033720815.1 Gammaproteobacteria bacterium
CATCGCAGGATTCGAGAGCTTTGCGGCCCAGGCCTCTTCCGAATGTGATTCATCCAGGAAGGTCTGCAGGTCTCCTGCAGAATAGAGGTGGCCGAAAGTTTCGGTGAACGTCGCAGCACCGAGTCGGGCCATTTCGCGGGCGTCGTTGCTGCCTGCACGGCGTAGGGTGACGGAATTCATGCACGTGATTCTAGCAAGCGAGGGGGCACGAATCTGCCTTCGCCAGTTGACGGTTACCTGGCGGCCAGCCAGCGATCCAGCTGGTCGGCGAACGCCTTCCTGTCCTGTTTGTTCAGTGCAGGCGGCCCACCCGTCTGCACACCACTCGCGCGCATCTCGTCCATGAAGTTGCGCATGGTCAGTCGCGCCTTGATGTTCTGTTCGGTGTAACGCTCCCCGCGCGGCGTGATCACGGCAGCCTTCTTGCCGATGGCATCGGCAGCGAGCGGGATATCGGACGTAATCACCAGGTCACCAGCGTCCAGTCGGTCAACAATCTCGTTATCCGCCACATCGAAACCACCCGGCACCTGCATTAGGCGCACCTGCTTGAGTTTCGGCACGCGCATGGAATGGTTGGCAACCAGCACGACCTCAACGCCGGTCCGTTCGGCTGCACGAAACAGGATTTCCTTGATGGCGCCGGGACAGGCGTCGGCGTCGACCCAGATTGTCATTCATGGCCCTCCGTAGTGATTGGCACATTCTAACCGCTCAAAGAAAAACCCCGCACGTGGCGGGGTTTTCTTCAATCGGCCTGGCGCTTACCGACCGCGCCCAGGTGAGCCCGGAAATTCCGGCTGGTCCGGCAGGTAGAACGACTGCGTGGAGAAGCCGATGTACTCGCACTCGCCTGAGGCATTCCAGCGGAATGTAACAAAGGCGTAGTCAGACGTACTGCTCATGGATTCAAGCATCGCGGGGTCCGTGGTCGTGCAGAAGGCACGGTCACCCTCGACGTCCTCACCCTGGCAGAAACCCCATTCGAAGGTTCCGCCGGCACCGTCGGAAAACACGCGACTGCCGCAACCGATGAATTCGGTTTCGTTATCGGCATAGCGCGCCGACACCATATCGCCACCGGCAAAGCCTGAGCCGTCGCCGTTAAGCTGGACATCGACCGGCGCCGGCTGCGTGTAGCCCGCTAGCACCGAGAAGGAAAATAGCGCAGCAAACGCCACGCCAATGCGGATGAACTGTTTCATGGGTCTCCCCCCTTTTCTTTTTCGATTGAATCCGGTCAGAAGCGACCGTCTATCTCCTGGCGATTCAACGCCGTGGTGAGCCGCGACAGCGCTTCGCGCCGTCCCTGCTCGTCAAGCCGGGCGATATCACTCATCAGTTCATTCATGTCCTGGGGTGATATTTCGCCCATGCCTCGGAAATACTCGATCTGGTCCATCACGCGGAGCCGCTGTTCCGGGTCTACCGGTGGCGACGCGACGATGGAAGTTCCGGAACCCCTGCCGGCAGCGGCCGGCCGGTCGAGACCTGCAAGTGCCCGCTCGATCTCTTCGCGCACGATGGCACGCAAGCGCGCATCGTCGCTTGTGGCCGTTGAGACCGTGCTTGCCTCGGGCTGCTGGCGTGCAAACGGATTTTCCGCAGACGTCACGGCCCGGGTTTCCGGTGATGGCTCGATATTCGCCGGCTCGCTCGCGGGCAGGCGAAACAGGATGACGAGCAGGACGCCCGTCTGGAACAAGGCAATGGTTATCAGTGTCTTCATCTGGATCCCCCCGAATCCGGAAACCATAGTCTAGACGGGTGACAGGGTAATTGCGTCGTAATCTGCCGTAATCATTCGCTGACAGGATTGCAGCCCGGCATTGCATCGCGGCATGCTGGCAGAAAGCTTCGAGCCAGGAGAGCAGCATGCCGGAAAAGACACCACCCGCCGTCCACCTCAACATGAACGTACGAGGCCTGAAGCCCTCGGCCACGCTGGCGGTGAACGAACGAAGCAATGCCTTGCGAGAAGCGGGCCGGGCGGTACACAAGCTCGGCCTCGGGCAGTCGCCGTTCCCGGTGCCGGAAGAAGTGGTGCAGTCGCTGCGCGATCATGCTGCGGAAAAGGATTACCTCGCGGTAAAGGGCCTGCCCGCGCTTCGCCAGGCGTTATGCAGCTATCTGGAACGCACGCAGGGGCTTTCGTTTGATCCGGCGAATATCCTCATCGGTCCGGGCTCCAAGGAACTGATGTTCATCCTGCAATTGGCGTATTACGGCGAACTCATCATTCCGTCGCCGAGCTGGGTTTCCTACGCCCCACAGGCACGCATCATCGGTCGGCAACTGAGCTGGTTACCGACGCGCATTGAAACAGGACTCGGTGTGGAACCCGACAGCTTCGCTGCCGCCTGTGAGGAAGACCCGGACCGCCCGCGCCTGCTGATCCTCAACTACCCCGGTAACCCGACCGGCATGTGCTATTCGGATTCGCAATTGCAGGAGATTGCCGATATCGCGAGGAAGTATCGGGTACTGCTTCTTTCTGATGAAATCTATGGCGGCCTGCGTTTTGACGGGCAGCACAAGTCTATTGCGAGCTACTACCCGGAAGGCACCATCATCAGCACCGGTCTTTCGAAATGGTGTGGCGCCGGCGGCTGGCGCCTGGGCGCATTCGTGTTCCCACCGGAACTGCAATGGCTGCTTGACGGCATGGCGGTGGTTTCGTCGGAGACCTTCACCTCGACATCGGCACCGATCCAGTACGCAGCGGTAAAGGCTTTCGAAGGTAGCCCGGCGATCGACAGGTATCTCGACGATTCGCGCCGGGTACTCCAGGCGCTAGGTTACGAGTATGCAAGACGATTGCGCGACTGTGGTGCCGCGCTCGCAGACCCGCAAGGCGCCTTCTATCTCTTCCCGAATTTCGAACCGGTGCGCGAGCGTTTCGTGAAACGTGGAATCGAAACCAGCGCGCAACTGTGCGAAGCAATGCTCGAGGAAGCCGGGGTCGCTACATTGCCCGGGGGCGACTTCGGTCGCCCGTCGAATGAACTTTCGCTGCGACTGGCCTATGTCAATTTCGACGGCGAGAAGGCGCTCGCCGCTGCGAAGGATGCCGATGACATCAACACGGACTTCCTTCGCGAGCACTGTTCGCCGGCAATGGATGCACTCGATGCCATGTGTGACTGGCTGGCTGCAACGAAGTAGGTCCACGCTGCACGAGCGCCTAGAAGAATCCATGCCATTGCACGAAGGCCTCGGAATAGCTGGTATTGCCGGGTGCAACGTCGTAATTGCGCGTCCCGACACGCAATTGCATGAACGGGTACGGCATGTATTCCCAGACCAGGCTTAACCGACGCTGCTCGTCATCACTCACATCGAGGTCCGGGTCGAGGTGCTCACCAGTGACCTTGAGATTATGCCCCTGCACGATTTTCCAGTTCGCTTCCAGCAGTGCAGCCGTCAGCTCCAGCGGGCCGCCTATCACTGATTCATCGCGCACGCGATCCACTTCACCCAGCCACGTCACAGGCCCGGTCCGCAGGGCGGCGAACACGCCAACCATGTTCCGGACACCAACCTCCGTGTCATTGGAATTGAAACTGGCACCCAGGCGCCATGAAGATTGCACGAATTCGGTGCGGAGACTGGCTTGCTTGCCGTCATCGATTTCCGGTCCACCGGCAGTTCCATTACTGATTGCGAACTGTGAGCTCCACGCGCCGGTTTCCCAGCCGATTTCCACGCCCCTGTCAGGGGTGGTCATGTTGATCCCGGGCGCCTGGCGAATGAACGCCGTATCGTCTTCGAGTCGCCATCCAAATGGCAGGTACAACTGACCGGCCTTGAAATACCACTGCTGGTCTTCAGTCTGGAGACGAAGGTACGCCTCCTGGTTGGTGCTACCGCCTGGCGCCAGTTTCTGGTCGATATAGACATCGACGCGTCCGGGTATCGGACTGAAGTCCAGGTAGACACGCATTTCATCAGTGGCAAATTCCGAGATGGAGTTGCCTGTTGGTGGGTCGCTGTAGCGTGCCGAGGCGCGGAGATTCCCGCCAACCGCAACGTGCTGCGACAACCTGCCGGTCCATGCGTCGGCTGTCACGTCGAGCGTATTGGCTGCGAGCTGCGTCCTGGTCCACTGGTTTCCGAATTCGCTGCGCAGGCCTCCGCCAGTCGCATTGACGTGACAGGTATTGCACTTCAATCCAGCTTGCGCAGCGATATAGGGTTCGGCTCCGGCTGTCCCTGCCAGGCCGAGCCCAATAAACAGGACGAATCCGTGGAACCACGATGTCCGGATATTTTGTTGCATTTCACCGACCCTCGATCTGGAAGTTGACCGAGAAATCACCACCGCTGAATCCGTCACCATCGCCATCAACGAGGCCACCGAAGCGGTCAGCGATATAGCTGGGGTACGTACCGCTTGCTCGCAATTCGTAACGGCCGCCAGGCAATGCGTTGTTCGGCACAACCGCGATCACGGTGGGCTGGAGTGAAGTAATCCGGAGCTGGATATCATCGATGCGCTGTGCAGGATCGACATCAACCTTGTAGAGCGAAACGGTAAACGAGTTGATCATCGTGGTATCCAGTTCACCGCTGGCCACCAGGAGCATTTCCTTCGGTGAATCATCGAGCGTGCTACCCGGCACAGGCCATGCCGACTTCATGGTGACCGGCTTGGACGATGTCGCTGCCATGGATGTTTCGGGAGCCCCATCGGTAATCCACTGCCGTATTGCCGAAATAACGCCAGCCTCGAGATATGGCCCACCGAATGGCATGCGCGCGCCGACCGAGGCGGTTCCTTCCAGCTTGCGGATGAGATAGCTGTTGTCCGGGTCACCCGGCTCGACACGGTCAAGGTCGGGGACCTGGCTGCTGGCAACATTCACTAGCATCCCGTATGACATGCCCGCCTCCAGGCGAAGGCCCTGTGGTGCGTTCGCACCGGCATGGCACTCCGTACATATCGGCGTGAATACATTCTCCTGGATGGAAGCGAGTGTCGGTTCTGGCGGCTCATCGGGATAGGACGAGGGTGGCGGGTCGCTTGCAGTAGTACCGCCACCGCCACCACCGCCGCCGCAGGCAGCAACGGCGAGGATTGCAGTTACCGCAGCCAGCAACCTGAGGCTGACGGGTTCTTCGATATCCCGGATTCTATGTAGCAAGTTTCGCATGGGGACCTCCAGTGGACATCACGGCAGCGTGCCAGGATGTCTTTCATTTCCACTGTGTTCCCGTGAAGCGACGGATGGTTCAAGGAAGATTGAATTAATCGCGAAACGATTCCTGGCGAAGCGTCACGACGTAGTCGAGGATTTCTGCATTGCCAAGCCCGGGGTCGCGCTCTTTGATCAGCGTTACAAGCGCCGTCATTTTTGCTGCCGCTACCGAACTTCCCTTTCGCAAGCCATACCGGTTGCCTGGCAACAGCGTCATGGCATTCCGGTCCGCATCAAAGTGGTTGATGGCTAGGATGCTTCCTTCCACGGAACCTGGGAATCCATTACGTGAATCGCCGGCGGCAACGAGCACACGACCTTCATCCAGGATTCTCGCGGCGATGCGCTCCAGGAGAGGGTCCCGCGGCCCACTGATGCTGAGATTGACAACCTCGGCCTCGGACTCGACCGCAGCTGCAAGGGCGCGAGCCAGGGTGAAGGTATTGCACCTAGCCAGGTCGGACTCCTCGGAAACTTCCCAACAGGCGCGCAACAGGTGCGTGGTCGCCTTCGGTACCGCGCCGCGAATGCCAAGCGCCCGGTTCTCGTGGGCAAGCAGCAGCCCGACAATGGCTGTTCCGTGCGTTTCGGGCGGGAAGGAAACATCCGCATCGTTCACCAGGTTGCTAACCAGCAGTTCCGCATCCTCCAGCGAGGAATGAGCCAGGTCCACACCAGTGTCGACAACAGCAATCGACACGTTCCTGCCACTACCCTTGATCGCGAGGTTTTCGAGGATATCGTCAAACGATCCTGTTTCCGGTAGCGACGATCCCTGGCTTGCTGAACCGGCTGTCACAAATGAATTCATCGCCTGGACAGCATCGACACCATCGTGGTGGCGGATTCTGTTCATCAGGCCTGCTACCGACGCCGCATCCCGCCCGGATTCGTTAATGCGGTAAACGACGCAATTGACGCCCAGGACATGGATGGGCCATTGCGCGTCCACGGCGAGATCGAACTGTCGGGCAAGCTCCTCTGCCTGCTCATGCATCTGCCGTCGATACTCCTCGGGCGATATCGGCATGTAGCTCATGCGTCCACTGGGCGAAAAGCGGGGTGCATCCATGGAAGGCAGGTCCAGCGTCACAACGATCTTCTGGTGGACCTGTGAGCCAGGGCTTTCGACAAGTGTTGACGCGTGTGCCTGCGCGACAACGAGCGACAGCAACATCGGCAGCACAGCGCCACCCAGCCAGGCGATGCGAATAAAGGCAGGGCCGCGCATCTATCGCTCCCTGCTCGTCGTCGCAACGTCCGGTGGCTTGCGGACTGCAATCACCTGCGGATCAGTCTCCAGCTTGTCCAGCATGTCTTGTTCATCGCCGGGTGTTGCCAGCGGAATTTCCAGCGTGACCCATCCCTCGGCGTCAGGGCCCCGGTTAACGGTCGCACCGGTTTCTTCGAGAATCTCGCGCAAGCTGGCAATTCTTGCTTCGGGTGAAAAACGCAACTGGACTACCACGGAACCTGCATCCGTGATGACCGGGTCCGTTACCGTTTCAAAACGTGGCTCAAGCAGTTGTGTTGTCAGCAATGAACCCACCAGCGTCGCAACCGCCAGCAATACGCTCGCCGCTGCAAGCAGCTTCCATTGCTGGCGACGCTGTTGCGAATCTTCGACACGCGAGAGTAACGACTCGAGTGCGCGCGCATCGCGATCGAGAGGTATGTCCGATATTCGTTCGGGCATTTCCTGCTTGAGGCGCGCCAGCCATTCCGCATCGGATCGACAGGCATCGCAGGATTCAAGGTGACGGCGGACCGGTCCACGTTCCCCATCCGGCATGCTGCCATTCACGAACCAGGGCAGCGCCTCCTGAATCTCTTCACATTTGTGGTCGTGCGTCATAGCGGTATCCTCGGACTTCGCGGCTGGATTTCAGCCGGAAGCAGTTCTCTAAGCTTGCGTCGCGCATGGAACATGCGGGTCTTCACGGTGTTTTCCGGACATCCCATCACGCTGGCAATTTCCGCACAGGAAAAGCCATCAATGAAGGCGAGCTCCAGCACCTGTTGCTGTTCGGGCGGTAACAGGCCAAGGCCTACATCCAGCCATTGCCGCAATTCATGCCGCTTGATTGCCGGCAATCCCTGCATCGAAAGCGTGTCCGGTTCGACATGGGCCTGTCGAGACGCCGATTCCTGGCGGCGCGCTATGGCTTTCAGGGCCTTGTTGCGCGCGATTCCGAATACCCACGTCGCTACCCGTGAATCACCCCGGAAAGCGGCCGCCTTCTGCCAGACCACGAAAAAGGCCTCGTTGCAGACTTCATCGATTTCGTGATCGCGACAACCGACACGAACCAGGAAAAGGCGCAAGCGCGGCAGGTAATCCAGGTACAGCTGTTTCAACGCGGCCGTATCGCGGCGCGCAATTGCCGCAATCAACTCCTGGTCGCTTTGGTCGGACCGTTGTTGCACGCGTCACTCCATGGAATGCCAGGGTTCGCTACCGCTATGTCCCCTGCAGGAGCCGGAAGGTTCATCACCGGATCAGAAAATCGAAAAATTCCCGCTGATCCTCAGGTACAGCGCGTCCCGGTCCGTCGTGGCAGGGTAGAACTCCTCGATATCGTCCGTGGCGGCGCTATAGGCAAGCGTCCAGTAAGCCTCGCGCCAACGCCACTGCCACCGTGCTTCATAAAAGGTATAGCGCAGATCGATCCTGTCGACCGCCTTGCGGCCCACGCTCAGGCCAACGCTCATGGTGTCCTGCAGCGGAAAGTCCTGGGCGATGGCGAGTCGACGCGTGTTGTAGTCAAAGAAGCGATCCAGTGGCTGGTAGTAGAAGGGCTGGTCGAAATCAGACCCGAACTCGATCGAGAATTCACGGTACCGGTACTGCAATGCGGCGGCCTGGTAGGAAATCGTTTCATACCCGGAGGGACGGAGGCGGTAATCCTGTAGTTCGAGTGCGAAACCATGCTGGCCCGAATGCATGAACCAGCCCACTGCAGTTTCAATGGACAATAGCGAGGTGTCCGGAGTTATCCGGCCATCACCCTTGCCGCCCACGGCCTGCCCTGCGGCATAGAATCCTTCCGGCATGCTGAAGCGCAGTCCAAGTGACACTGCACCGTCACCGCCGAAATAATCGATACCGTCAAGCGGGCGGTGCGACGCCGCGCTCGCCACGAAGCTCAATCGCGGCTTCTCGTAAGGGTCGGGTGACGATACGACACCGGATACGCTCGCGGCGACTGACAGTACCAGGACTCCGCTGATCATTAATCGAGTCTCCTTTACTGCCCGCTCTCACTCTAGACCAGGTAACCACTGTCCGACAGCGCACAGTGGCCTGGATTCATTCGAAGGGTTTCAGTCGGTCTTGCCAGCCACCCTGTTCGACAAGCTCGAGAAAATCGTCACCAAGCCGCCGGCTGGCATCAAGTACGCCGCGCCAGTTGCGTTCTCTCGTGGCGTCATCGTGGGTGTAGAAATCCTTGCGATCCGGGACATGTCCACCCGGTAATGCGGCAATGAATTCATCGCTGGGCGCCAGCATCAGCACGCGGTCGAAATTCCTGCCGCCGCCCCGGCGCCACGGCAGTTTCTTGTCGAACCACCCGGGAATGATTTCATCGTAGAAGTGCGGATACAGGACAAGACCCTCCTCGCTGCCGAAATCGAAGGCCGGATGGTAATCGATCAGCCCGCCGTCCCGGTAAATACCGCCGGGTGCATGCGGAATCTCGCGCCCCTTGAAGACAAGTGGAATGGCACCAGATGCCAGCAAGGCCTCGCGTGCATTGCCGGCATCAAGCGGCGCGTGTCGCGTCGGCAGGTCCGAGAGCGTGCGAAATGGTGACGCTGCAATGTCGGCGGCAAGAATGACCCGCTCGACATGCCATCCCAGGGTGCGCCGACTGATCACGTTACCTGCGGCAAACAGGCCAAGGCCAGCCATCTGCACTGCCGGGCTTTCGCTTTTCAGCAAGCCCTTGCAGCGCGCGACAATCACATGCAATCGCGCCCAGGAGTTCGTGATTTCATTGGCGCCCTGCTCACCCAGCAACGCATCGAGCAGGCGCTCTGCTTCGGCCGTGATTTCATCCGTTGAGGGCTTCGCCGAATAGTGCTGGTCGAGATAGATTTCCTCGAACCGCGCGATCGCGCCAGACGGATCGTCGTGTGCGAGACAGGCCATCCGCCAGGAACCGATCGAGGAAGCAACCAGGTCCAGCGGCGAAGATCGCTGCACATTACGCAGAAGCGGGAACAGCACGCGGTCGAGTCCGGAAAGCACCTGCCATTTCGGCCCTCCGGACGCTGCGACAACCATGTCGACGTTCGCGGGATCGAAGCCGTCTTCCTGCAACATCTTGCGCGCGGTCGGGCCGGCTCGGAGAACGAGAGGTTTTTCGGGAAATGTATTCATCAGCCTTGAAGCTTACCGTTACCACGCGCCTGCTACGACCCCGCCCCTGCCCGAAGTTCGCAAGACGTCGAGACTGTCGGTAACGGAAACACCGCCTTTCGTGCGACACTCCGTCCTGCTCGACACCTGGAATCACCAAGGAGACCGCGTGGATCCCGTCATTTCCGTACAGCACGTCGACAAGACCTACGAGGGTGGCTTTATCGCCCTGCGCGATATCAGTCTCGATATCAACAAGGGTGAAATATTCGCACTGCTCGGCCCGAACGGTGCAGGAAAGACCACGTTGATCAGCATCATCTGCGGCCTGGTCACGGCAAGCTCGGGGCGCATCCTCGCGGCGGGTCACGACATCCACAGCGAGTTCCGCGAAGCGCGCAAGAAGATCGGCCTCGTTCCGCAGGAACTCGCCACCGATACCTTCGAAACCGTGTGGGCAACCTTGCGCCTCAGCCGTGGCCTGTTCGGCTACCCGCGGGACGATGCCCTGCTTGAGCGCGTGCTGCGTGACCTGTCGCTCTGGGACAAGCGCAAGTCGAAGATCATGACCCTTTCCGGCGGCATGAAGCGCCGCGTAATGATTGCAAAGGCACTGGTGCATGAGCCGGAAATCCTGTTCCTTGACGAACCGACGGCCGGTGTCGATGTGGAACTGCGGCGTGACATGTGGAACCTGGTGCATCGGCTCCGTGATAACGGCGTAACGATCATCCTCACCACGCATTACATCGAGGAAGCCGAGGAAATGGCCGATCGTGTCGGCGTGATCAACAAGGGTGAGATCATTGTCGTCGACGACACGAAGTCGCTGATGGAACGCATGGGACGCAAGCAGCTGACATTGCACCTGCAGGAGCCGCTGGAATCGGTGCCGCAAGGGCTGGAGGAATTCCAGCTGGAAGTGGTGGATGACGGTCACCAGCTCGTCTACGAATTTGATGCGGAAGCCGAGCACACGGGCATTGCACAGCTGTTGCGCAAGCTCGACCAGCTCGGTATCAGCTTCAAGGACCTGCATTCGAGCCAGAGCTCGCTGGAAGAAATCTTCGTCGATCTCGTGAAGGAGAAGGCATGAACATTCACGCCATCCGCGCCATCTACCGTTTCGAGATGGCCCGCGCCGGTCGCACATTGATGCAGAGCATTTTCTCGCCAGTGCTGTCGACGTCGCTGTATTTCATAGTCTTCGGCGCGGCGATCGGTTCGCGACTGATGGAAATCGATGGTGTCAGTTACGGTGCCTTCATCATTCCGGGCCTGCTGATGCTGTCGCTGCTGAATGAAAGCATTTCGAATGCATCCTTCGGCATCTATTTTCCGAAGTTCACCGGCACGATCTACGAAGTACTGTCGGCACCGATATCTGCCGTGGAGATCGTAATCGGTTATGTCGGAGCGGCCGCCACCAAGTCGCTGGTGCTCGGCATCCTCATCCTCATTACCGCGCGATTCTTCGTGGATTACGAAATCCAGCACCCCATCTGGATGCTGAGCTTCCTGATGCTGACCTGCGTGACCTTCAGCCTGTTCGGTTTCCTCATTGGTATATGGGCCGATGATTTCCAGAAACTCCAGGTCATTCCGCTGATGGTGGTTACACCGCTCACCTTCCTCGGTGGCAGCTTCTACTCGCTCGATATGCTGCCGGAGTTCTGGCAGAAGGTGACCCTGTTCAATCCAGTGGTCTACCTCATCAGTGGCTTTCGCTGGAGCTTCTACGGCAGCGGTGATGTCAGCGTTGAGCTCAGCGTGGGAATGACCGTGTTCTTCCTGCTGGCCTGCCTCGCGATCGTCGGCTGGATGTTCCGGACGGGCTACAAGCTGAAATCCTGATGCCTCGCAGGGCCACGGCTGGCGCCGTGGCCCTGCCTGCCGCGCTTTAAATGCTGCACCACCCTGTCCATACTCTCTGGATACGCTTTCGAGGAATCCTCATGGTTCGCCGTGGACGCCTGCTACTTGGTCTTTCCATCGCCGCGCTGGGCGGCGTCATGCTGCTGTTTGGCGGCATGACCTGGTACGTCTGGCAGGATTCCGTGGAACGCGAGGAGCAGCGCCTGGAACGCTTCGCCCGGGCACTCGGTGAAGATGTTGAAGAGGCCATGGTCGATGCTCGCGACATGCTCGATCGCTTCAACGGCATGGACGTGGAGCGTTGCAGCGAACCCCACCTGGTCGCCATGCAGGAAGCCGCGATGGCCAAGCCCTGGATCCGCGCGATCGGCTACTGGCAGGCTGCAGAACGACTCTGCGGTGTCGGTTTCATTCGCGGTAGCGAACTCACTCCGCCGCGCGCCGATCGCATCTACGACTCCGGCGTCATCGCATGGTGGCCAGGACCGCAGACTGAAATCGGTGGCCTCGAACTCTTCCTGATGCGTTATGGCCGCCACGATGTGGCGATCGATCCTCGCCTGCTGCTGAACACCGGCGCCGACAAGAAGATGCACGCTGCGCTCTGGGTGGAGGGGCTGCGCCTTGCCGCGAGGCCTGCTGACGCACAACTCCCCCCTCCGGACGAAGTACCCGCCGGTATCAGCATCAGTGACGACCGAGAGCGTATCCTGTCACGCTTCTCGCTGGGTACCGTGCTGCCGATCGACATCGTCGCTTCCGAGCCGGTCACGTATTTCTGGGAGCGGTACCTGCCCACTGCTGCGACAGCCGGCATGATCCTGCTGCTGCTCGTACTGATCTGGCTCTACACGGTCTACCGTTACACGCGCCGCCAGCTCAGTCTCGGCGCCGAACTGCGCGAAGCCATCGCCGAAGGAAAACTCCGCGTGCTGTACCAGCCGGTCATCAACCTGGCCAATGGAAATTGCGTCGGCGCAGAAGCGCTGGTTCGCTGGCGCCGCGAAGGCGGTACGCTGGTAAGCCCGGACATCTTCATCCCCGTCGCGGAAAAAGCCGGCCTGATCAGCGACATCACTCGCGTCGTATTGCGCAGCATCCTGCGCGACCTGGGCAAGCTGTTGCAGGAAGAACCAAACCTACAGGTGAACCTGAACCTGGCGCGGGAAGATCTCGAGCAGGAAGACCTGATCGAGATCTTCGGCGAGGAACTGGCGAACGCGCAGGTTCCACCAAGGAGCATAAAGCTCGAAATCACCGAGCGTGCCCTGATCAACAGCGATGCGGCACGGCGCCAGATCAGGGAGCTGCGTGGCCGTGGCCATGCCGTGGCAATCGATGATTTCGGCACCGGCTATTCGAGCCTCGCCTACCTGGAAACGTTCGAAATCGACACGCTGAAGATCGACAAGTCGTTCGTCGATGCCATCGAGAAAGAGGCGGTCACCAGCAACGTGATCGGCCATGTCATCGAGATGGCTCACTCACTGGAGCTGGACACGGTTGCCGAGGGCATCGAGCAGGAACACCAGGTGGAATGGCTTCGCGAGCAGGGCGTTACCCACGGGCAGGGCTTCCTTTACAGCAAGCCCCTGACGGCACGACGGTTCATCAGGTATTATCGCCGTGAAGCTCGCCGCTTCCGCAATCCGGAAGACCGCGACTGAAACCTGCCAGTGTTAGTGGAACCCATCGAATGTTGCGAGCCCTGCCTTTCCTGCGCCGACTTGGCGTCATCAGCCTGCTACTGGCCGTAGGCGCCTGCGCACAACTCAACTGGCAGCAGCCAGACCGTGACACATCTTCAGCTGCAACACGCACACCGGACAGGCCTGCCGGCAGCGGGTCGAGCCAGTCCGCCGGCAACCCTGACCCTGAGTTTTCCACCGGCAACGAGAAGCTCGTGACGCAACGCGAGCAGTTGCGCCGTGGCGACCGCGCGCTTGCACCGGAGCAGGTCGGGTATTTCATGGATGTACTGGAAGCGAGGCTTCGCCAGGCCATTGATGCCACCGATATCGGCATGGGTCGCGGCAAGGAGCGCTTTTTCGTCACCGTGCCGGGCGCCCCCAGCTTCGACACCGGCTCATCGCAACTCATGCCGGGCATCCAGCCGGCGCTGGCGCGACTCGCCGAGGTGCTTGCTGAATTCGACAATACCCTGGTCGTCATCAATGGCCATACCGATAACCAGGGCGATGCAGACCTGAACCGCACGCTCTCCGAGCAGCGGGCCCTGGCCGTGGCAGAGTTCCTCGCCGCAAGCGATGTGGCAGCGGAGCGTATCGTGGTGATTGGCCAGGGTGAAACGCAGCCTGCGGCCAACAACGACACCCCCGAGGGCCGTGCCGCCAACCGTCGCGTGGAAATCGTGGTGGAACCGATTGTCCAGGGACCGGCAGGCTAACTGCCTACGGAGCGCATGCTGAAGCCGGCGAGGTCAGCCCTTTCCTTCATTGCCGCGGCCAGTTCACTGACCTGCCTTTCGCTGGTGGTCTGCACCACCAGGCGATACTCGAAGACGCCCTTCGAGGCATCCTTCGCGTAATTCATGTTGCCAATCTGGAAACCCATGCGCCGGAACCAGTCACGGATTTCCGCTTCGTCCGCGATGGCTTCAAGGGGAAAGTACAGCGTGGTCTTCATGTGGTTCTGCGTGGGGATGCGCTGCTCCACCCAGCGGAACAGCGCAAGCACCGCAATCGTCAGCACGGTACACGTGATCGCGGCGGGCCAGTACCCGATCCCGTAGAGAATGCCGAGCACCGCGGTAATCCAGATGGACGCTGCGGTTGTCAGCCCGCGGACGGTAAGTCCTTCCATGAAGATCACACCGGCACCAAGGAAACCGATACCGGTCATGATGCCCTGTGCCATTCGCGTCGGGTCTGTCCGGACAGTATCCAGCGGCACCGAATCACCGAGCCATTGCCACTGGTTTGTCGTCACCAGCATCAGCAAGGCCGATGCCATGCAGACCAGCGCGTGCGTGCGGAAGCCGGCGGGACGACCATGGTAACTGCGCTCGAGGCCGATCAGGCTGCCTGCCAGCAACGCGCTGCCGATATGCAGCAGCATGTCGAGGTATTCGGGCGGGATATCCATTCGATCTCCAAGCTGAAACCCGTATCCCTAACATGGCAGAATTGGCGGCCATTTTCAGGGGGAAACTTCATGCATTGGCAGTACCAGACGCTGCGCTTCTCGCGCCGGATATTCCTTGCCGGAACGCTCGACACGAGTGCCTTCAACGAGAAACTCAACGAACGTGGTCGTGAGGGCTGGGAGCTGGTCGGCACGACCGCGATCAACGGACCCTTCGGTATCACGCGCGAGCTTGTTGCGACTCTGAAGCGCCGTATCGATTGACGCCTTACAGGGCGTGGCGCCGATGCCACTCGGCCAGGGATTCGTTCGGGTATTCATTGAAGCATTCGTCCGTATCACGCGCATCGACCCGCACCCAGTCCGGTTTCGAAGCAAGCATCATGTGAGTCGCCGAAGGCGGTTCGGGCAGCGGCGTGTCGATTGCACCGGCATGCGGGTGAACCAGCTCCGGCCAGCGCGGATCGTAGACCCATAACGCCGTGCCGCAATGGCGACAGAAGTGCCGCTCGCCCTCGCTGTATTCCTCGCCCGCCTCGTCAAGACGCGCGTGGTAAATGCTGATTTCTTCCTTTCCTTCAATGCTCAACGTCGAAGACTGCGCACCAAGATTGATCGCGAAACCACCTGTTCCTGCAGTCTTGCGACAGATCGAGCAGTAGCAGCGGTTGAACGGATACGGCTCGGTCGCCTCGACGGTGAAACGAACCTTGCGACAGTGACACGAACCTTCCAGTTTCATGATGACCTCTCCTTCGAGCCAATGAGAAAAAGGCCGGGCTGTCACCAGCCCGGCCTCCTGTCCTCCCCCGAAATCGCCAGTGACGATTCAGCGCGGCTGA
>JAWWBT010000054.1:0-15083 GCA_033720815.1 Gammaproteobacteria bacterium
CGACGGCAGCGATGCTGGTGGATTTCATCGACATGCTGCACGACGCCCAAACAGACGGCGAGACCGGGAACTGACATGCGCGAGCCGGAAAGGAATATCCAGGGCCTGCTGGAACTGATGGCAACACTGCGCGATCCGGAACGGGGTTGCCCGTGGGACCGCGAGCAGGATTTCTCGACCATCGCACCGTATACGGTCGAAGAAGCTTATGAAGTTGAAGATGCCATCCAGCGAAATGATCTCGATGACCTGAAGGACGAACTTGGCGACCTGCTGTTCCAGGTCGTGTTCCATGCGCGCATGGCGGAAGAGCAGGGTGCGTTCGCTTTCAACGATGTCGTTGCGAATCTCGTCGAGAAGATGACGCGCCGGCATCCGCACGTATTCGGTAACGAGGATTTCGGTGACGCCGAAACCCAGACGGCGAACTGGGAAGCGCTGAAGGCCGAGGAAAAGGCCGCGAAACGCGAGAAAGGTGAAAGCCTGCTTGACGATGTGCCATTGAACCTGCCCGCCCTCACGCGGGCGGAGAAGCTCTCGAAACGCGCGGCACGGGTCGGTTTCGAATGGCCGGATATCGATGGCGTGCTCGACAAGGTTGCCGAGGAGGCCGCAGAACTGCGTGATGCCGTGAAGGCGAACAGGCAACAGGAGATCGAGGAAGAACTGGGCGACCTGTTCTTCACGCTGGCCAATCTCGCACGTTACCTGAAGGTTGATCCGGAAAAGGCCCTTCGCGGCAGCAATGCAAAATTCTCGCGTCGCTTCCGGCACGTTGAAGATCGCCTTGCAGGGCAGGACCGTTCGCTGGACGATGCGTCGCTGGATGAAATGGATGCGCTCTGGAACGAAGCGCGCGCCAACGACAAGAATCCCGATTGAATTTCCATGACTGAAACGAATAACGACAAGCCGTTGCTTGCCGGTCGACTGCCGCTGGATGATTGCTGGCAGGCCGACGCGCGCAAGCTAGTGAGCCTGAAGAAGCGGAAGCAGGGCGACAAGCTGAAATCCCTGCTGGACCGTTCCCTGGCAAAGGTGCAGGCGCGCCGTGACCGCCTGCCGAAACCGGAATTCCCCGACGAACTGCCGGTATCGCACAAGCTGGAAGACATCGCGAAGGCGATGGATGAACACCAGGTAATCGTGGTCTGCGGCGAGACGGGTTCCGGCAAGTCGACCCAGCTGCCGAAACTCATGCTCGAGCTCGGTCGCGGTACGCGCGGCATGATCGCGCACACGCAGCCACGGCGCGTGGCCGCCCGCACGATTGCCAAGCGCCTATCCGACGAACTGGGTACCGAGCTGGGTAACGAGGTCGGTTACAAGATCCGCTTCAACGATCGCATCAGCGCTGACTCGTACATCAAGGTGCTGACCGACGGCATGCTGCTGGCGGAAATCCAGAATGATCGCTGGCTGGACCAGTACGACACGCTGATCATCGACGAAGCGCATGAACGCTCGCTGAATATCGATTTCCTGCTGGGGTACCTGAAGCGTGTCCTGGAAAAGCGGCCTGACCTCAAGGTCATCATCACCTCGGCCACCATTGACCCGGATTCCTTCTCGAAACACTTCGACGATGCACCCATCATCATGGTGTCTGGCCGGACCTACCCGGTTGAAGTGCTGTACCGGCCGCTCGTCACGGAAGATGAAGACGAGGATGACCTGTCACAGACGGAAGGTATCGTCCAGGCGGTGCGCGAGTGCTGGAACCACGGTCCGGGCGACATCCTCGTGTTCCTGTCGGGCGAGCGCGAAATTCGTGAAACCGCCGAAGCGCTACGCAAGCGTTACCAGTACGGCGTCGATATCCTGCCGCTGTTTTCACGATTGTCGGCAAGCGACCAGGACAAGGTCTTCAATCCGAAAGGCCAGCAGCGCATCGTGCTCGCAACCAACGTGGCCGAAACATCGCTCACCGTGCCGCGCATCCGTTACGTGATCGATCCGGGCAAGGCACGCATCTCGCGCTATTCCGCACGTTCGAAGGTACAGCGCCTGCCCATCGAGAAGGTGAGCCAGGCCAGCGCCAACCAGCGCAAGGGACGCTGCGGACGCATCTCGGAGGGTGTCTGCGTGCGCCTGTATTCCGAGGAAGATTTCGAGACGCGGCCGGAGTTCACCGACCCGGAGATCCATCGCACCAACCTTGCGTCCGTCATCCTGCAGATGAAGCTGCTCGGCTTTGGCGATATCGAGGAATTCCCGTTCCTGTCACCGCCGGATGACCGCTATATCTCGGATGGTTACCGCCTGCTTGCCGAACTGCAGGCTGTGGACGACGACCGGAACATCACGAAGCTCGGTCGCGAGATCGCGAAGCTCCCGGTTGATCCTCGCCTCGCTCGCATCCTGTTGGCGGCGGCCGAGCATCACTGCCTGCGCGACGTGCTCGTGATCATTGCCGTGCTCGCCATCCAGGACCCGCGCGAACGCCCAATGGAAAAGGCGCAGGCCGCCGACAATGCACACGCGGAATTCGACAACAAGGATTCGGATTTCCTTACCTTCATCACGCTCTGGAATGCCTGGAAGAAGGCGCAGAAGGAAAAGTCCGGCAGCCAGCTCCGCAAGTGGTGCAAGGAGAATTTCCTCGCGTTCATGCGGATGCGTGAATGGCAGGATATCCATCGACAGCTTTCACAGCAGCTGAAGGAACAGGGCTACCGCTTCGACGAGAAGAAGGGTGCCGAATCCAGTCACGATGAAATCCATCGCGCCATCGTTACCGGGTTTCTATCGCAATGTGCGCTGCGCGAGGAAGAAGGCTGGTACCAGGGTGCGCGCAACCTGAAGTTCCGCATCTTTCCCGGCTCTGCGCTTTTCAGCGGCGCGAAGAAGGGTGGTGGGCCCAAGTGGATCGTCGCGGGCGAGGTGGTCGAGACGGGACAGATGTGGGCGCGCAAGGTTGCGAAGATCGAGCCGCGCTGGCTCGAAGAAGCCGGCGCACACCTGTTGAACCGCGAATACGTCGAGCCGCACTGGGAAGCCGGCTCCGGGCGCGTTGCGGCCTATGAGAATGCGACGCTATATGGCCTTCCGATCGTGCAGCGCAGGCGCGTGAATTACGGCCCGATGGATCCGCAGGTTGCTCGCGGCATATTCATCCGCGAGGGGCTCGTGCACGACACGCTCGAAGGCGAGTACGGCTTTCTCGAGCACAATCGCGAGCTTCGCGAAGGCGTGGAAGACCTTGAAGCGCGTGTGCGTCGCCGCGATATCCTGGTTGATGATGCAACACTCGAAGCATTGTATGCAGAGCGGCTTCCGGATGAGGTCTACGATGGCATCACGTTCCGCAAGTGGTATCGCCGCCACAAGGATGAGGCTGAACGTTCCCTGCGCTTCACCCGCGAAGATGTGCTGGCTCGCAGCCCCGACGATGTCGATGTCGAGCAATTTCCCGAATCGCTGGTCGTGAACGGCATGCCGTTACCGCTCGAATACCATTTCGATCCGGTCGGCGATGTCGATGGCGTGCTGCTCGAAGTACCGGTGGAACTGCTCGGCCAGGTTTCGGCACAACGCGTCGAGTGGCTGGTGCCGGGTTTCATCGAGGAAAAGATGACGGCACTGATCCGTGCCTTGCCGAAGGCGTTGCGGCGCAATTTCGTTCCAGCGCCCGATTTCGCACGCGCCGCGCGGGAATCGCTGGAATTCGGCAAGGGCGACCTCAAGGAAGAGCTCTGTCGACAGCTCATCCAGATGACCGGCACGGTTTTCGAACCCGATGCCTGGCTTGGCGCCGAGATTCCCGATCACCTCGTAATGAACATCCGTGTCATTGATGCCGACGGCGAAACCCTCGCGGTAGATGATGACATTCGCGCCCTGCAACAGCGCTTTGCGGGCCGTGCCACCCAGCAGGTCCAGGGACTTGAAGCCGAGGAATGGCCTGAAATCGAGGCGAGTGACTGGGAATTTGGCGAGATTCCGGAAAACGTGAGCATCAAGTCATCCGGGCGGCGCGTGAAACTCTATCCGGCACTGCAGCCGCTGGAGGAAGAGGGCGCCGTTGCCGTTCTGGCGACCACGCCGATTGAGGCCAGGCATCTTACGCATGAAGGTATCCTCGCGCTGCTCCAGGCCACACTGCGCAAGGAAGTGAAATTCGCCCGCAAGAACCTGCCGGATGCCCAGGCCATCTGCCTGAAGTACCAGCCCATCGGCCCCTGTGAAGAACTGAAACAGGAGATTGTTGACAAGGCGCTGCGCGCCGCCGCTGGCGAGGCGGTGGATACCTGCAGGAACGAGGCGGCTTTCCGGGAGCTCCAGCAACAGGTAAGGGCCGAACTTCAGCATCACGCGAACCGCATGGGCGAGCTGGTTGCAGCCGCGCTGGACGAGGCACACGGCCTGCGCAAGCAACTGAAAGGCAGGCAGGATTTCACGATGTTGCACGCCATGAGCGATATCCAGGCCCAGCTTGATGACCTGGTCTTCCGGGGCTTTGTGGAAGCGACTCCTGATGAATGGCTACCCGAACTGCCGCGCTTCCTGCAGGGGATCCGCCTGCGGCTCGAGAGAATCGGTAACAACCCGGGTCGCGACAAGTCGGCCCAGCAGGCGGTCGAAGTGCACGAAGAGCGCCTCGCGGGCCTGGGTGAGCAACTTCCCGACCTGCTGGAGCGTCACGAGGAGCTCCTGGAGTACCGATGGATGCTCGAGGAATACCGGGTTTCGCTGTTCGCGCAGGAGCTGGGAACCCGCGTAACGGTGTCCGAGAAGCGGATGAACGAACAGTGGCAAAGGGCACGAAAGGCCATGCAGTCGAGCTGAAATCGCCGTAAACCCGTCTCACTTCGTAAAGAAATGTTGCCGCGGCCCCAAATCGGGTGAATTTCGCGCCCGCACATTTCGTCCGAGCTTGAACTACGCTATACCCATTATGTCTAATGGTGGTGACCCCGAGAACGGGTGCCCCAGCACCTGTTTCGACCGAATGGGAGGATAGCCATGCGCGTTGGACTCGTTATCGACTCGGCCTGCGACCTGCCGCAGAAGTTCATCGAAGACAACAATCTCGAAATCATGCCGATCAACCTTGTTATCGGCGACGAGATCTTCATCGATGAGCGAAACCCGGAAGAAACCATCAAGTTCTACAAGCGGTATGCCGAGGAAAAGAACCTGCAGGGCGAAACACAACCTTTCTCTGTCGAGCAGATTACCCGCCTGTTCCTCGACAAGCTCGTGTTGAACTATGACCGCGTCCTGGTCGTCACGATTGCCAGTTCACGAAGCCTGATTTTCGAGAACGCGACCAAGGCATCGTTTGCAATTCTCAGTGGCTACAAGCAGAAGCGGGCGAAGGCGGGCATCGAAGGCTCGTTCGCCTTGCGCGTTGTCGATTCCAAGACCCTGTTTACCGGTGAAGCGGTACTTGTGAAAGAGGCCGTTCGCCTGATGAAGGAAGAGGACGTCGCGTTCGACAAGCTCCGTCCCGCAGTCGAAGCCTTGTCGAAGCATGTGCATGCCTATCTCGTACCGAATGACCTTCACTACCTCCGCAAGGCAGGGCGAGCACGTGGTGACCGCAGCATCAGCTGGGTCTCCTACACGCTGGGCACCGCGCTGGATATCAAGCCGATAGCCAAGGCGTATCGTGGCGACACCTTCCCGATCAAGAAGATCGCGCATTTCGAAACGGCGGTGAATGACCGCTTCGAATTTGCCATCGAGGCAATCGAAAAGGGTCTCATGACCAACACCATCTGCATGAGCTATGCGGGTAACCCGGAAGTCATTCGGGAGATGGCGGGTTACAAGAAGCTGAAGCAGGTGGCCGAAAGGAAGGGCGTCGAGCTGATGCTGACCGTCATGAGCACGACGGCCGGTATCAACGTCGGTCCGGGTGCGTTTGCGATGGGTCTCATATCCGACAAGATGGGCGAGAACGACTAGTCGAGAGGCTATTGCGCTTGCCTGCGCTCATTACGCCTCTTTAGCTTGTCGTAAAAGTGAAGGCCCGCATTCGCGGGCCTTTTTCGTTTTGCCTTGAATACGGCCCTATTACTGACCAGTGATCTTCTTCACCGCATCGGCAAGATCCATCGGCATCGGGAAAACGATGGTGGAATTCTTCTCGCCGGCAATTTCCGAGAGCGTCTGCAGGTAACGCAGCTGCATGGCACCGTTGGCTTCCGCGAGTTTCTGGGCCGCTTCAACCAGTTTCGCCGAGGCCTGCTGTTCACCTTCCGCATGGATGACCTTGGCACGACGGACACGCTCTGCTTCGGCCTGCTTGGCAATCGCGCGGATCATGCCTTCGTCCAGGTCGACCTGCTTGATCTCGACATTGTTGACCTTGATGCCCCAGGCGTCGGTCTGTTCGTCGAGGATTGTCTGGATGGACTCGTTCAGGCGCTCGCGTTCTGCAAGCATCTCGTCGAGTTCATGCTGGCCCAGTACGGAACGCAGGGTGGTCTGTGCGAGTTGCGAGGTCGCGTCGAAGGGATTGGCGACCTGGATAACGGCCTTTTCCGGATCGACGATGCGGAAGTAGATCACCGCGTTAACCTTCACCGAAACGTTGTCCTTCGAGATGACATCCTGTGGCGGTACGTCGAGAACGATGACGCGCAGGTCGATGCGACTCATTTCCTGCACGATGGGAATGACGAAGCGGAAACCCGCCTTCTTCACGCCGGTGAAACGACCGAAGGTGAAGATCACGCCTCTTTCGTATTCCTTGAGGATCTTGATGCCGCTCATGAAGAGCAGCAGCAGGAAACCGATGATTATTGCGCCGAATAGGAACATCAGATGACTCCTTTGTATTTCCCCGAGTTGTCGATTAGCTGTTGTCGTTATCGTTGATCGGTTCGACCTGCAATACCAGGCCCTCGATCGCGGTCACGCGCAGTTCCTGCCCCTTGCGGACCGGTTGTTCGCATTCCGCCTGCCAGTTCTCGCCATGCAGGTGGACAAAACCGCGCCCCTGGAAATCCTTCCTGGCGATGGCTGTGGCGCCGATGAGTTCTTCCTTGCCGCTGGAGTAGGCCGTCTCGCGACTGCGCATCAGCAGGTACATGGTGCCGCCCACGAGCAGCGCACCGGTGGTGCTGAGACCGAGTATCAGCGGCAAGGGGATCGAGTAACCGGGTACATCGGTATCCATCAGGATGATGCTGCCGATCACGAAGGCAACGATCCCGCCGAGGCCCAGGGCGCCGAAACTGGGCGCAAAGACCTCGGCGATCATCAGTACGAGTCCCAGCAGTATCAATGCGAGGCCCGCCGAGTTCACCGGCAGCACCTGGAATGCGTACAGCGCCAGCAATAGTGAAATGGCACCAATGATGCCCGGCACCAGCGCGCCCGGATTGTAGCCTTCGAAGATCAGGCCGTAGATGCCGATCAGCATCAGCAGGTAGGCAATGGTCGGGTTGGTGATGGTATTCAGCAGGTCGTTGCGCCAGTCGGGTTCAATTTCCCGGATCTTCGCCGTCTCGGTATCGAGGGTCACGCTGCCCGTGGCTGTTTCGATCTCGAGACCGTGGACCTTGTCCAGCAGCTCGTCGACATCGCGCGCCAGCAGGTCAATGACGCCCTCTGCCAACGCTGCCTCGGCGGTCAGGCTCACCGCTTCGCGAACGGCTCGCTCGGCCCAGTCGGCGTTGCGCCCGCGTTTCTCTGCCAGGCCACGGATGTAGGCCACGGCATCATTGATCGCCTTGCGTTCGGAAGCGGATTTCGCGGCAGGAGCATCGTTCTGCTTCTCGCCGTCGGCTTCGTCGCCGGTTTCGGGCTTGTCACTGCCGCCCCCCGGCATGCCACCACCGATCGCAACCGGAGTGGCCGCACCCAGGTTGGTTGCCGGCGCCATCGCCGCGATGTGGCTGGCGTAGAGGAGATAGGTGCCTGCACTGGCGGCGCGCGAGCCACCAGGTGCAACGAGGCTCGCCACGGGCACCTCCGAGGCAAGGATGGCCTTGATCATGTCGCGCATCGAGGTGTCGAGGCCACCCGGTGTGTCCATCCTAATGACGATCAGTTCGGCATCGGACTCTACGGCTTCATCGATGCCGCGGATCACGTAATCTGCCGTCGCCGGGCCGATCGCCCCGTCGATATCAAGAAGCACCACATCACCGGGGCTGACCTCTGCGGCACGCAGCGGTGTGGCAAGAAGAAGGAGGGCAAGCAGCGTGAGGTGTCGTAGCATAGGCCGTACTTCTCGTGCGTGGTGAGCGATGCACTCCATTGTGCACCGAAATACGTGCACTTCACAGTCGCTGACTGGAGTGGCGCCCGCACGGGACCGTTGGCCGCTGGATTGGGTTCAAACCTTTCGCAATGGTCGGTCATCAAAGGGTCATGGAGAACGTTCTGGCTGTGCACGAGCAAGGGAGCAGGCCCGCGACTCGCGACGCGGATGATGAGCAGCGCTGGCTGGCGCGTGCCCGGCAGGGCGACGTGGCCGCTTTCGAGCAGCTCTACCGTGCCCATGTGGGCCGCATTCATGCGGTCTGCCTGCGGCTCGCCGGCGACCCGGGCGTGGCAGAGGAATGCGTGCAGGAGGCGTTCATCACCGCCTGGCGGAAGCTGGACGGGTTCCGGGGCGACAGCGCATTCGGGTCCTGGCTCTACCGGGTGGCCACGAACGAGGTGATGGGTCACTTCCGCCGCCAGGGCCGCCGCGACAGGCACCTGCAACCGGTGAGTGATCATGAATGGGAAAGCTTCACGGAATCCGAAGCCGAGGCGGGCACCGACATGGATCTCGAAGCAGCCATTGCCCAGCTCCCGGAAGGCGCCAGGACCGTATTCGTGCTGCACGACGTTGAAGGACGGCAGCATGACGAAATCGCCGAGCTGGTCGGCATTGCAGTCGGTACCAGCAAGGCACAGTTGCACCGGGCGAGACGCCTGTTGCGTGAGAGGTTGAAGGCATGAATTGCGAAATGGCACAGCAACGACTGGATGAATGGCTGGACGGCGAGCTGGACGCTGCCGAGGCAGCCGAGGTTGCGGCGCATGTCGAGGCCTGCGAAGCGTGCGCGGCCGAAAGGGATGCCCAGCAACGATTGATGTCACGGCTTGCGGCGTTGCCGACGGAACGACAGCCGAGCCGTGATCTCTGGCCGGATATCGCCGCACGGCTTGAGCCGCGGACCCGGAATGCGCGGCGTCCCTGGATGATCGCGATTGCGGCGTCTTTCCTGCTGGCCGGCGTATTCTTTGCCGGCATGCTGGCGGATCGCGTCACGCAGGAACAGGACAGCATGGACACCGAGCTGGCGGCAGTGGATCGGATTCCCGAGGGTTCGGAACGCGCTGCGGCGCGTCGCCTGTTGCCGAGGGCGCAGGTCGAACTGGTATCGGGCAGCTCGAACCGGGAAACCGAGGACGTGATGCTGCAGAACCTGCTGATCGTCAACCTCGCCATCCGGCAGGTGGAGCAGGCGGTCGAAGCCGAACCGGACAATCCCGAGCTGCGACAGTTGCTCACATCGCTTTATGAACAGGAAAACCGGCTACTGCGTCGGGCAGAACGCCTGGCCGGTAGCAGTAACACCACGAAGAGGATCGGAATATGAACAGTCTCTCGCTGAAATCTCGCCTGGCATCCCTGCTTGCGGCCTCGCTGCTGGTCCTGGGAAGCGGTGTTGTCAGCGCCGACGAACGCCCGAACGAGCGTATCGACAGCCGCGTCGATGCGCCGGCGGATGGCACGGTGGAAATCGAGAACATGGCCGGCTCGATCACGGTTACCGGATGGGATCGTGAGGAAGTCCACGTCGAGGGTCGCGTCGATCCCGCAGCCGATGATTTCGATTTCCGCAATGAAGGTGAATTCACCGTCATCAAGGTCAAGTACCCGAGCCGCCGCGGCGGGTTCTGGAATGACGATGTCGATATTTCCGGCTCCGAGCTGCGTATCTCGGTACCGAAGGGTAGCCGCCTGATCATCAGTAGCATCAGTGCCGATGTTGATGTGAGCGATTCCACCGGTGATGTGGAGGTCGAAACCATCAGTGGCTCGATGGATATAGAAACCCTCGGCGAGGATATCCAGCTGGAGTCCATCAGCGGCAGCGTTCGCCTCAGTGATACTCGTGAAGGCGCGCGCGTAGATGTCGAGACTGTCAGTGGTTCTTCTCGGCTGACGGGTATTCGCGGCGAACTCGATGTGTCGAGCGTAAGCGGCAGCATGCGCGTTTCGCGCAGTGTGCTGTCACGCGGCGAATTCGAGAACACATCGGGTGATATCGAGGTCGAGGCGGAGTTTTCCGCCGATGGTGATTTCCGCTTCGAGGCCATCAGCGGTGATGTCGACCTGCGTTTCATGGGCACGCCGAACGGTAATTTCGATGTCACGACATTCAGCGGCGACATCGACAACAGCTTCGGCCCCGAACCGAAGAAGATCAGCCGTTACACGCCGAACCTGGAACTGAAATTCAGTACGGGCGAGGGCGATGCCGATTTCCGCATCAACACCATGAGTGGTGATATCGAGATTCGTAACTGAGGTAGCTCAGGGTTCGACGACGCGAGCCAACCAGGCGCCGCCGGAATTCCCGGCGGCGTTTTCGTTGGCAAGCCGCAATTCGATTGCGCGGTTGCTACCGTCAGCATGCAGTTCGAGATAATGCATGGCGTCGATGCGCACGCGATATGCCGCGAAATTTTCCTTGCCACGAATCCGGCGCTGGAGGGCGTAGACTTGCTGCTGCCAGTCCGCCAGCTTTTGCCAGGCCTTTTCCAGCCATCCCTGGTCCATTACCGGCTCGCCACGACCGTACATGCGAACTTGCCGTCTTGCCTCCGCGTCATAGACCACCATGCAGCAGCGCGAGTCGCGGGTGAACTGGCGAACCTTGTCGGAATCACGGGCAGTGTAGAAATAAACGCTACGCGCATCGGGATCCGCGTCACGCAGTACGATGGTACGGGCATCGGCACCGAGATCATTGTCCACGGTGGCCAGCACCGGAGTCCGCCAGGGACCTTCACGTGCGTCGACCGACTCCCATATCCACTCTATGATTGAATCGCGTTCAACGGATTCCAGCTTCGCCATCGCGTCTCCTCCTGCTGGGTCCTATAATGTCGCCCTTGTCTTGAACTACGCAGGCAGCATTGCATGAAGCTACACATTTTTACCACCGGCGGCACCATCGACAAGGTCTACTTTGACGCCAAGAGCGAATATGAAGTGGGTGAACCCGTGGTGGGTCGCATCCTGCACGAGTTCGGCGTGACCTTTGATGTCGAGATCACCGAACTGATGAAGAAGGACAGCCTCGAACTTACGGACGAAGACCGCCAGGTCATTCACGAGGCCGTCGCGAACGACCCGTGCGAATACATCCTGATCACGCACGGTACAGATACCATGGCCGATACGGGCAAGGTGCTGCAGGACATTCCGGGGAAGACCATCGTGCTTACCGGTTCGCTGGCGCCCGCGCGCTTCCAGAACAGCGACGCCGTATTCAATATCGGTTGCGCCGTGGCGGCCGTGCAGACGCTGCCGCATGGCGTGTACGTCACGATGAGCGGGCGCGTGTTCGATACCGACAAGGTGCGCAAGAACCGCGAGAAGAATCGCTTCGAGGCGCTCTGAAGGGGAGAGGAATGGACAAGTCGTATTTCGAAACGCTGTCACGCTACCACCGCTGGGCTTACGGGAAGCTCTATGACGAGGTCGACCGGCTCCCGGAAGGCCAGTATTTCGCATCTCGCAAGCTTTTCTTCGACAGTGTTCATGGCACCTTGAATCACCTTCTCCTCGTCGAGCGGATCTGGATGGGACGATTTACCGGGAACCCTTACGAATTCAATGGCCTGGATGATGAAATCATCGAGGCCGCAGTGCCGCTTCGAGACGCGATCTTCGCGCAGTGTGATGCCTGGGATGACTATATTTCGGCACTGGATTCGTCCGAACTTGAACTAAATATCGAGTACAGGAATACTCGGGGCGAAGCGTTGGCCTTTCCGCTGCAGCTGCTGCTGGGCCATGTGTTCAACCACGCGACCCATCACCGCGGCCAGGTATCGGCCGCATTGACCCAGTCAGGGCTACCAGCGCCGGTGATGGACCTGCCGTATTTCCTGATGGAGGAATCCGACTCATGAAACGCCTCGCAATAATCGCTTCAACCGCCAGCCTGCTTGCGGCACCAGTCGCCCTCGCTGCCGACGATGTCGAAATGAAGTCGTTCGACATGGGGAACGGCATCTGGATGATCGTCGGGCAGGGCGGCAACCTGGGCGTCTCAATCGGTGAAGACGGCATCTTCCTCATCGACGACCAGTACGCTCCGCTTACACCCGCCATCCGCGCGGAGATTGCCGAACTGGCAGGTGAAGAGCGCGCCGTGGATTTCCTGGTCAACACACATGTTCATGGCGACCACACGGGCGGCAATGAGAACTTCGGCAAGGGCGGTACGCTGATCGTCGCGCATGAGAATGTACGCAAGCGCATGACCACGGATGCGTTTCGCGAGAGCTTCATGAAGAACGGCGGCAAGTCGCTGGAAGATGCATTGCCGACTGTCACGTTCAATGACCGCATCAGTTTCCACCTCAATGGTGAAACACTGCGCACGCGTCATTACCCGAATGCCCATACTGATGGCGACAGCGTCATCTTCTTCGATGGTGCCAATGTCGTCCACACGGGCGACCTGTTCTTCAACATCGGTTACCCCTTCGTCGACCGTGGTCGCGGCGGGTCGGTGATGGGGCTGCTCGACGCACTGGAAGACCTGCTCGGGCGAGTTGATGCTGACACCCGGATCATCCCGGGGCATGGCGAAGCAAGCGATCGCGAGGGGCTTGTCGCCTACCGCAACATGATTCGCACGGTCGCACAGCGTGTGGAGGAACAGGTCGACAAGGGCAAGAGCCTTGAAGAAATCCAGGCAATGAAACTGACCAGCGATTTCGACGAACGCTGGAACTGGCAGTTCATCAACGGAGAGAAATTCATCGCAACGATTCATGCAGAGCTGACTCAATAGTTGGCGAGTCACTGCCTGAAAGGACGCCGGCCTTGCGCCGGCGTTTTCGTTTACCAGGCAATAGCCTGGACGCAATCGCCGCCCGTGGCGCGTGCTGAGTCGAGGGCCGCTTCAATTCTTCGCAAGAGCGTGGAGTTGCTGTCGCCCGGCATGATCTCGGTAACGCCAAAAGAGGCCGACAGGTAACCCGCCTCACGAAACATCTTGCCCGAAATGATCTGGCGAAGGTGTTCGGCCAGCACCTCGCATTCGCCGATATCAGCATCGTCCACAATGACCAGGAAGCGGGCGGGCGCCCAGTGAATGAACAGGTCCTGGCGCCGAAGGAATTCCTCGCAGCGTCTCACCAGCATGGCAAGCAGTTCATCGCAGTCCACGGTGCCTTCGAGTTCCGGATATTGATCGATCTCGAAAAGAACCGCTGCGCCGCGCGGGTCAATGCCGGAAAGTATGCGCTCCAGCATGGCTTCCCCACCGCGTCGGTTGAAGAGCCCGGTAACCCTGTCGCGTTCCGCTTCAAGATTCAGGCGTTGTATTTCGCTGTGTGCCGCACTCAGTCTCCGGTTCATGTCGACGTGCAGGTACAGCACCACGACCAGTATCCCCATCGCTGGACCGAGGCCGACCACCAGTTCCTGGCCGCGCGGAAAGGCGAGTTGAGCCGGATTGATCAAGAGGTAGGCGATGATGGGAAAGGCAATGGCGAGCCACGCCACGAACCCGGTAATGATTACCCCTGGCGGACGGAGGAAAAGCATGATGCCGGCGAGCAACGGTGCCAATGCCGGAACGATCGGGGGGAGTATGTCGATCAGCGGTTTTCCTGTATTTGTCGCGAGAACCGGATAGAACCATGCCGGCACCGCCAGGCCGACAAAGCCGACCCCGAATGCCGCGGGTATCACGATGCGCAGGGACTGCGGCCGGAAATAGAGCACCAGGAAGCTGATGGAATAGAAGAGGGCGAGACCCGGCGGGATAACCAGGTCCATCGGGCGTGGGCTGGCTTCGAGCAGGTGCATTGTGGTTGCCGCCAGCGCAGCGACTGCTGCCAGGCCCAGCAAAAGGAGCATCGCCCGGTGCTGCATCCGGTCACGGGGATTCATCGCATCGATCATGGGTGCTTCTTTTTCATTACAGGGTCCGAGCCCGCATCATAGTCGAATACCTTGCCTATCGGCGCGTCGAGCGCTGCAGCGACCCTGAAAGCCACTTCCAGTGACGGGGAATACCGACCCTGCTCGATGGCGATGATCGTTTGCCGGGTTACACCGGCACGCCGTGCAAGTTCCGCCTGGGTCATTTCCCCAGCGTCGAAGCGTAGCCGTCGTACCTGGTTGCGGATCCGGGTTCCGTTCATCAGGAGCCTCCGCGGCGATAGCCATTCGGGGGTAACGCGGGCATGTCGGTATTTTCCCGAACATGTAAAGCTGCGTTTACATCTTGTATGTTCCAATGGACTATATGTCAATTCAACGTGACACTCCTGTCCAGGCCATTTGATTCGTCGCGTGCGGACGGCAAACCGGAAAACCCCGCAACCTGGATGATCACAGAACCATCGCGGTGCGCCATTCATGCGATAGACTGACCACAATCCTTTTGGAGGTATATCACGCCAATGGCTGGTTCCCGTTCGCCCGAAAATGACGCAGAGCGCAAGGCGCGAATCCGGGCGCTTGAATCAGAGCTTGCTGCCTTGCGCGAGTCGGTAGGCAGGCCGTCCGCTGATACCCATCTAGCAGACAGGCAGTTTCTCGAGACGCTTCAGACCGTCAGTGTTCCGGAAGCATTTACTGCGCCGTTCCTCGATGCCCAGAAATTCGTGGCGGGCTATTTCGCCCAGCGCGAGGAAGACCCCTCGACAGGCAGCATCAGTATTGCTGGCGAGCGATATGTGCTTGTACGCGCCGCGTCCCTATCGGTCGAGTTCGTGGAACTGGTCAGTTCCCTCTACAGGGACAAGGGAGAAGAAGAGGCGCTGCGGGTTGCGAACAACCTGCTGTATGACGTGGCGCACGCGATCGGTCGGGCAGATGCCCGGAATTTCCGCAAGCGCATGAACCTGGAAGAACCTATCGAGGCATTGTCGGC
>JAWWBT010000055.1:0-14821 GCA_033720815.1 Gammaproteobacteria bacterium
GAAGGTCTCGAGTTCCACATCCCGAAGGGTTACATCTATTTCGCGATGGCGTTCTCCTTCAGCGTGGAGATGCTCAACATGCGATTGCGGGACAAGCGGCGAGCACGTGGAAGTGCATCGACTCCTGGTGCCTGAATCCTGCGCATGGCAGGTTCCAGGCATTCCTGACAGGAACTGGTGATGAAAAAGGCAGTGGACCTTCATTCTCGCAACTGCAGGCTGCGCGCGCTGGCAGCCAGCGACGGCGACCTGATGGCAAACATGTTTGGCGAGGCCGAAGTCGTTCGCTTCAGCCGCATCAATCCTCTTTCTCCCGACGAAGCCCAGGCCATGCTGCTGCGCTGGCTCTCGGCACCCGACGATGCGTACTGGGCGGTAGTCGATAGCGAGGACAGGAAGATCGGTGTGATATTCCTGCGCAACGTGAATCACGCTCTTCGTGCCGGGGAGATCGGCTACATGCTGACACGCGAATCCTGGGGCAAGGGCATCGCCAGCGAGATCGTTCGCCTGGTCGTGCGGCATGGCTTCGGCAACATGGGTCTTTGTCGCATCGAGGCCTATGTCAGCACCGGCAATACCGCGTCGCTGCGTGTGCTCGAAAAATGCGGTTTCAGCAAGGAAGGCAGGCGGCGTGCGGACGTTTTCAAGAATGGGCGCTTCGAAGACTCGTACCTGCTTTCCAGCATCAATGAACCACTGATTCGGAAACTTACGGTAAAGGCATGAGAACACCCGTCGTACTTTCATGGAGTGGGGGCAAGGATGCCTCGATGGCATTGTGGACGCTGCGCAACGATCCACATTACGAAGTTGTCGCCTTGCTGACGACGCTGACCGAGAAATACCAGCGTGTCGTGATGCAGGGCATTCGCGAAGAGGTGCTGGACCTGCAGGCAGAAGCCATCGGCCTCCCCCTGCACAAGGTCTGGCTTTCCGGCCTCCCGAGCAACGATGAATATGAAACGAAAATGAATTCCGCCCTGGGGGCCATGCAGGCCGAAGGCATCAACCACGTTGCTCACGGCGACCTCTTCCTGGAAGACGTGCGCAATTACCGCGAGCAGAATCTCGCGCGAATCGGCATGAAGGGTGTCTACCCGATATGGCAACGCCCCACCGACGAAATGGCGCGCTGGTTCATCCACCAGGGGTTCCGCGCCCGCCTGAGCTGCGTGAACGGGGAACAACTCGACGCCCGCTTTGCCGGCCGTGATTTCGATACTGCGTTGTTGCAGGACCTGCCTGAGGACGTTGATCCCTGTGGCGAAAACGGCGAGTTCCACACCTGCGTGACCGCTGGACCGATTTTCCGCGAACCGCTGGACGTAAAGACCGGTGAGCGCGTCACCATGCTGGACCGATTCCACTACTGCGACATGTTGCCGACCTGATACCTCACTGAAGTACGTGGCCTCGGACGGTATACTGCGCGCCAGAACACCCTGCGGAGACCGCGATGCGCCACTACCTTCTGATAGCGATTTCGAGCCTGCTCCTGATCTCCTGTACAGGCCTCTCCGGCTGCGGGCAAAAAGGCCGGCTGACCATGCCACCCGACAAGACGGCACAGGAAAATCCCGCTACCGAAACGCCAGCCAGCCAAGACGACGAATCCCGGGAAGATGATGAACGCGAAGACCAGTAAATCAGGCGCCGGAAACGAAGCGCCGCTCATCCTTGTAGACGGCTCCTCCTACCTGTATCGCGCCTTCCATGCGCTGCCTCCCCTGACGACGTCGAAAGGCAAGCCGACCGGCGCCATCTACGGCGTCGCCAACATGCTGCGGCGAATACCGGATGAATACGGCAGCGACAATATAGCCGTGGTCTTCGATGCGAAAGGCAAGACCTTCCGCGATGAGCTGTTCGAGGAATACAAGGCGAACCGCCCGCCCATGCCGGACGACCTGCGTGAACAGGTCGAACCGCTGCACGAACTGGTCAAGGCACTCGGCTTTCCAGTCTTGCAGGTGAGCGGTGTCGAGGCCGATGACGTGATCGGTACGCTGGCGGACCAGGCCATCGATGCCGGGCAGAGGGTCGTCATCTCGACGGGCGACAAGGATATGGCGCAACTGGTGCGCGAGGGCATGACGCTGGTCAACACCATGACCGGCAAGGTGATGGATCGCGACGGCGTGAAGGAGAAATTCGATGTCTGGCCGGAACAGATCATCGATTACCTTGCGCTGGTCGGTGACACCTCCGACAACATCCCCGGCGTGCCGAAGGTCGGTCCGAAGACGGCTGCGAAATGGCTTAACGAGTACGAGACACTCGATGCCATCATCGAGAATGCCGACGATATCAAGGGCAAGGTCGGGGAAAGCCTGCGTGACAACATCGACCAACTGAAGCTGTCACGCGAACTGGCAACGATTCGCACCGATGTCGCACTGGATGTGAAACCGGGCGAATTGCAGATGAACGAGCGCGATACGGAAAACCTGCGGCGCATTTTCATCGAGTGCGAATTCCGTAGCTGGCTCGAACAGCTCGACGCGAACGAAGGTGGCAGCAGCGATGAAGACGCAGCACCGGCCGGCGATCTCGATGTCGAATACGAAACCATATTCACTGAAAAGGCACTCGATACCTGGCTGGAAAAACTCGAGAAGGCCGACCTCTTCGCCTTTGATACCGAGACGACCTCCATCCACTACATGGAAGCCGAACTGGTCGGCCTGTCGTTCGCCGTCGAACCGGGAAAGGCTGCATACGTACCACTGGCACATTCCTATGCGGGCGCACCGGAGCAGCTGGACCGCGACGCCGTGCTGAAGAAGCTGAAACCCCTGCTGGAAAATCCGGAAAGGAAGAAGGTCGGCCAGCACATGAAGTACGACATGCATGTGCTTGAGCACTACGGTATCCAGCTCAAGGGGCTCGCACACGACACCATGCTCGAGTCATACGTGCTGAATTCGACGGCCAACCGCCATGACATGGACACCCTGGCGCTGGCACACCTCGGCGTGAAGACCATCAAGTACGAAGACGTGGCCGGCAAGGGCAAGAAGCAGCTGCGCTTCGATGAAGTCGGTATCGAGGAAGCCGCGCCATACGCTGCGGAAGATGCCGATATCACGCTGCGCCTGCACCAGGCGTTGTGGCCACGGCTTGAAAAGGAAAAGTCACTGCGCGAGCTGTACACCGACATGGAAGTTCCACTTGCGTCAGTGCTGCAGCGAATCGAGCACAATGGCGTTTTGATTGACCGCCAGTTGCTTGCCGACCAGAGCCACGAGATTACCGAGAAGCTTGCCGAACTCGAACGAAAGGCATTCGATGAAGCGGGCCAGGAATTCAACCTGGGATCGCCGAAACAGCTGCAGGCGATTCTCTTCGAACAGCAGGGCCTGCCGGTCATTCGCAAGACACCGAAAGGACAGCCATCGACGGCGGAAGATGTACTGCAGGAGCTTGCCGGTGACTACGCGCTGCCTGCGATCATCATGGAACATCGTGCGCTGGCAAAACTGAAATCGACCTACACCGACAAGCTGCCGAACATGATCGCCGAGCGCACCGGTCGCGTGCACACCTCCTACCAGCAGGCGGTCGCTGCGACGGGGCGCCTGTCGTCATCCGACCCGAACCTGCAGAACATCCCGATTCGCACGCCGGAAGGACGAAGGATTCGCAAGGCGTTCATCGCGCCGGAAGGCTACCGCATCATGGCCGCCGACTATTCGCAGATCGAGCTGCGCATCATGGCGCATCTCTCCGGCGACGAGAGCCTGGTAAAGGCATTCCAGGACGACAAGGACATTCACCGCGCCACGGCGGCGGAAATTCACGGCAAGGCACTGGATGAGGTCAGTGACGAGGAACGCCGCTCGGCCAAGGCCATCAACTTCGGCCTGATCTACGGCATGAGCGCCTTTGGCCTGGCGAAACAGTTGGGCATTGGTCGCAATGAAGCGCAGCAGTATGTCGATCTCTATTTCGAACGCTACCCTGGCGTGAAGCGGTACATGGAAGAAACGCGCGAGCGCGCCAAGCAACAGGGCTACGTCGAAACGATCGCCGGGCGACGTCTCTACCTGCCCGAGATCAACGCGCGCAATGCACAGGTTCGACAGTATGCCGAGCGTACGGCGATCAATGCACCAATGCAGGGTACGGCCGCGGATATCATCAAGCGGGCGATGCTGAAACTGGATGCCTGGCTTGCCGATAACGATATCGACGCGAAAATGATCATGCAGGTGCATGACGAACTCGTGTTCGAGGTTGCGGAAGGTGACCTAGATCACCTGCGCGATGCCACCGTGGAGCAGATGGTAGCGTCGGCAACGCTGGACGTACCGTTGAAGGTGGATGTCGGTGTAGGCATGAACTGGGACGAAGCACACTGAGGCACCTGTCACCACCCGTCATGACCGCGTCGCAATATCCTGCTACCTTTAGGGATATCGAATCCAGGAGGCGGGGAAGCGGATGAGCCCGGCAACGGACCTGAAGCGACGCGCGCGGTCGCTGGCCACCAGGATGGCGCTTCTCTACCTCGTCATAACGGTCGCCTGGATCTTCGGCAGCGACTGGCTCGCCTTGCAGTTTGCCGACACTACCGCCGAATACGCCGAGATACAGAACATCAAGGGTGCAATCTTCGTTGCCCTGATGGCTCTTGGTATCGGCCTTCTCAGCTATCGCCTGTTCATTGCGCATGAGCGCGAAGCGCGGGCGGAAATCCTCTCTACCACGGATATCGTCACGCAGTTGCGCAACCAGCGGGCCATGCTGGAAGAACTGTCATTGCGCCTCCAGCGGTTCGACCAGCCATTTGGCCTCGTCTTCTTTGATGCCCTGGACTTCGCCCGCGTGAATGCAAGTCTCGGGCGTGACAGGGGCGACCTGCTGCTGTTCCGCATGGGCCGTCGAATCATGAGGGCTGGCGGGGACGGTGCCATTGTCGGTCGTTTCGAAGCGGACAAGTTTGCCGTCCTGACGACAGGCGGTGATGACGTTCGCGGCACCGCGCAACGCATGCTCGATGAACTAAACCGGGAATTTCCCGCCGGTGATCACCCCATCAAGCTGGAAGTCTTCGGCGGTTTCGTCACGGTAAGCCCCGGGGAGCGTCCGCAAGTGCCCCAGCTGGTGAGCTGGGCCGATGTCGCCCTGGAGCGGGCCAAGCGAGAGCGGATCAATCGCCTCGTTGAATTCGATCCCAGCCTCGAGCGCAACCGCAGCGAGCAGTTCGCCATCGAAATGGAACTGCGTAGCGCGCTGCAGAAAGGCGAACTCGATGTGCATTTCCAGCCGCAGGTCAGGCTGGCCGATGGATCCGTCCGAGGCGCCGAGGCACTGGTGCGCTGGCCCCATCCGGTAAAGGGCATGATATCGCCGGGAGTCTTCATACCGGTTGCCGAACAGACTGGCCTGATCGACGACGTCGGCGCCTACGTGATCGAACGCAGCCTGGAGAAACTGGCGGGACTGACAACCGACGGCTATGGCGACCTGCTGTTCAGCATCAATGCGGCAGGTCACCAGCTGGATTCAGGGGCCTTGCCCCGCCTGCTGGAAAAAGCCGCGAAACGGTGGAACCTGCCGCTGGACCATATCGAAATCGAGGTCACCGAAACGATGGCCCTGAAGAAACCCGAGGATTCGATCCGCTACCTGCAGGAATTGCGCGACCTTGGCGTCAGCATCGCGCTGGATGACTTCGGCACCGGCGTGTCATCGCTGCAGTACCTGCTCGACCTGCCGGTCGACGTCCTGAAGATCGATCGCAGCTTCATCTCCGGGCTGCAGGACGACCCGCGCAAGGCCCGTTTCGTGCGCACCATCATCGACCTGGGCCAGGATCTCGACCTGCATATCGTTGCGGAGGGCGTCGAGACAGAAGGCGAGCGGCAACTGCTGGGCGAGATGGGCTGCCATGTCGCGCAGGGCTTCCTGCTGGCGCGGCCAATGGCGTCCGGGGCCTTCCGGCAATGGATCGAGGCACGCCGCGAAAAAACCTGAAAAAATTTTCGTCCGAGCAGGAACAAATCGTTTCCGGACGGGTCCTATATTCCGAGCGCTGCAACAGTGCTCACCGCTCTTCCCCTGGAGCGTGGTCAGGATCCGGCCTCCCCAGCCGCCCTGACCGATGTACCCCGGTCTTGACCCCCCTCAGGCCGGGGCTTTTTTTGTCTTCAATAATTGCAAAACTCACGAACTACGCGAAAACGACGCGAACTTCGTCAATCCTGCTCCTCATCCGTAAACCATGCATCCAGCTGCGCACGCGCCTGGTCGACACCCTGGCCGTTCGTGGCGGAAAAAAGCTGCATGGACAAGCCCGGGGCTTCCTTTCGCACCTTTGCCAGCGCCTGGTTGGCGTGGTTCCGGGTCAGCTTGTCGGCCTTGGTCAGCAAGGCATGCACGGGAATGCCGGAAAACTCGGCCCAGTCGAGCATCTGGATATCAAAGGGCTTCAACGGATGCCTTACATCCATGATCAGGATGATGCCAGCCAGCGCCTCGCGCTTGCCAAGGTAGGATTCCATCAGCTGACGCCAGTGCGCCTGCACCCTGTCCGGCACCTTGGCGAAGCCGTAACCCGGCAGGTCCACCAGCCGGCGGCCTTCCTCGACATCGAAGAAATTGATCAACTGGGTGCGCCCCGGTGTCTTCGAGGTGCGGGCCAGCCCGTTCACGCCGGTAATCCGGTTGATCGCGCTGGACTTGCCCGCATTGGAGCGCCCCGCGAAGGCGATTTCCGGCCCGGTCGGCTTCGGAAAGCCCTCGGGACCGTTCGCACTGGTCAGGAATTGCGTGTGGCGGTAATCAATCATGGTGTTTGGCCCTAACGGGTGGACGGCGGACGGTGCGGTTGGTGTAAAATTGCGCCTCCCGCGGGTCGCCCCTTGACTGTTTTCAGGGGGTGGAGAGTCTAGCATGCGATTCGGCATGGCCTGCCCGCCCGGAATTCAAGGATTTGCAACCATTCGGAGACACAGTCCCATGAAGCAGCTGCTCGTGACATTCGGATTCATCGCGCTGGCCGGCGCCAGCCAGGCGGCCAGTGCCGCCAACCTGACCGGTGGCGACGCCGAGGCCGGCAAGGCCAAGACCACCGCCTGCGTGGCCTGCCACGGTGCCGACGGCAACAGCGCGAACCCGGAATGGCCGAAGCTTGCCGGCCAGCACGCCGGTTACCTGTACGAGCAGCTGAAGATCTTCAAGCTGCCGGCCAGTGAAAGCCCGCGCTACAACGCGCTGATGTTCGGCCAGGCGCAGGCGCTGTCCGACGAGGACATGAAGAACATCGCCGCCTACTACGCCGAACAGGCCACCAAGCCTGGCGTGGCAGATCCGGAACTGGCCGAAGTCGGTGAAGACATCTACCGTGGCGGCATCCCGGAAGAGAACGTTGCAGCCTGCATCGCCTGCCATGGCCCGTCCGGCAAGGGCAACGCGGCTGCCAACTTCCCGAAGCTGGCCGGCCAGCATGCCACCTACACCGTCAACCAGCTCAAGCTGTACAAGTCGGGCGAACGTAGCTCCGACATGAACCAGATGATGCGCAACAATGTTGCGGGCATGAGCGAAGAAGACATGAAGGCCGTGGCCGAGTACATCCAGGGCCTGCAGGACTGATCGCAGCCTGGATACCCACGGATCTGGAAAAGCGGCCTCCGGGCCGCTTTTTTTGTCGCTGTTCCCGACCCGGTTCTCATTCCCAATTACGGAAATTCCCTGCAAGCACCGCAGTGCGCCTTGTGGTCATGACGCGCAACGCTTAGCCTTTCCCACCCACACGAGATTTACAGGAGTTCACGATGACCCGTTTCGCCCTGGTTCTTCTTGCTGCAGCACTGCCGCTTTCGATACAGGCCGCGCCGCAACAGGCGGACGCCTTTGTCGAAGGCAAGCACTACATGGAGCTGGAAGAGCCGCGTAGCACCGGTACCGAGGCGGACGAAGTCGAGGTCATCGAATTCTTCTGGTATGGCTGCGGTCACTGTTACGCCACCGAGCCGCACATCGATGCCTGGCTGGAAGAAAAACCGGATGACGTGCGGTTCCTGCGCGTGCCGGCGACCTTGAGTCGTGGCTGGTTACTGCTGGCCCGTGCCTATTACACCGCCGAGCAGCTCGGTATCCGCAACGAAGTGCATCGCAAGATCTTCGACACCATCCACGGTGAACGCAAGCTACCCCGCAACCCGGATGACGTCGCCGCGCTTTTCCAGAAGATTGCCGGCGTGGATCCCGAAGTGTTCAAGCAGGCATTCCAGTCTTTCCCGGTCGGCATCAAGCTGAAGGAAGCTGATGCACTGGCGCGCAGCTACCCCCTGACCGGTGTCCCGTCGTTCGTCATCGACGGCAAGTACGTGACGACCGCCGCAATGGCCGGCTCTTACGAACGCCTGCTGGATGTGGTGGAAATGCTGAGCGAACGTGCACTCGAGGAAAAGGGCTCGGCCAGTAACGCGCCCTGAATCAGTAATACAGCATCAGCCGTAACTCGGCCTGGGACGAATACTCATCGGCCTGCCGTTCACGCGCGAGCGTGAGCCGCAGACCGATGTCGTTTCCGAGCATCCATTGCTGGCCCAGCCGGAGCGAGGCGCGGTCACCTTCAATGCCGGAGGTGTATTCCTGCCATTCCGCTTCCGCAAGCAGGGTCCAGCCAGCGATCGGGCTGGCGCTGTAGACGAAACGCGGACCGAAGGCCCAGCTCTGGTTGCCGGGCAGGCTGTCGTGGTAGCGGAAATCACCGGCGAACTGGGCGGAAACGATACCGGCCGGCGCGGACCAGCTCAGGCCCGGCCCGCCGGAAAGCGTGAAGGCAAGGGGAGCGGCAACATCACCGGCGACGGTGACCGGTTCATTGCGATTCCAGCCGGCTGCAACACGCCACGACAGCGGTTCGAACAGGCGGCCGCGAGGCGCGAGTGATTCCACTTCCACGAGGTCCAGCGATTGCAGGCGGGTCGTCCCGTCTTCGTAATACCGGCCCTCGGCACCGAACATCGTGATCGATGCGCCTTCGAGGAACCCTGGCCATGGGTCAAGCAGGTCATGGTAGGCAGCCCGCAGGCCAATGCTCCGGTATCGAACGTCCGCGCTCTCGCCACCGCCCAGTGACAGCCGCATCGTGCCATGACCGCGATGCGGTGCGGAGTCCGGTGCCGTCACGGGAACAAAGGGTTCTTTCACGTCGAGTTGCGCACGCGCTCGCAGCAGCGGCAGCGCGAGTCGAGAGGAATCTTCCTGTTGCCCACCTTCGCTGAAATGGCGGAACTGGATCATCAGGTACGCCATGTCGAGCAATTGTGCCTGCTCGCGATCGCCCAGGTCCTTGAGCGGCGCCTCTTCCAGCGCGACGTGACCGGCAACGATATCCTCCGCCAGCGCCAGTTGCCGATCGCTCATCTGCTCGGCCTGGCTCGCCAGGCGCGTGGCAAGCGCGGCACGGAAACGCACATCTTCCTTGTCACCGGATGCCGCAAGAACCTGGCGCACGGTATCAGCGGGAATGACCTGGTAGGTGTAGGCATCACTCAGGCGCAGGCCCGGGCGGGCCACTTCGAGCAGCGTAAGCAACTGGTACGAACAGTTCTCGTCGAAGAAATAATATTCCAGCGAGGCCGGGCCGACTTCCCACAGGTGCATCAGCATGCGGTTGATTTCGGCCGTCGTGAAATCCAGCGGGTATTCCCAGATATCGCGGTTCTCGATGTCGTTGTATTCGTTCACCTTGCGGTAATACGGCAGCACCGCAAAGTAACCATCGTAGAGACCGGTAAGTCCCTTCGCGGCGAACACGAAGCCATTGCGCTCTTCCGTCCGCGCGGCGAAGTTGATCGCATAGGACGTCAGTTCGGACATCTCCTGCGGTGGATCGATACGCAGCAAGGTGTGGCCATACATCGACGCAGGATTGTTCAGGTAGGACGAAGGGAACACGAGCGTCAGTGAACCGGGATTGATGGCTTCGAACCAGTCGCGAAACCCTTCGCACTCCGGTGGCTTGCGGTATGAATACAGGTCGAGCTTTTCGTCGAGCCAGGCAAAGCGTGCCTGGAAACGGCAACGCACCGGCTGGTCGCTGAGATCGTCACGCTCATCGCCAAACCAGGCGCGGATCGTGGCCTCGAGTTCCGCACCGGGATCATCCTTGCCGTTTTCCGCGAGGAAGAAATCCTCACCGTCGATTTCGCTTTCCCAGTCACCGAACAGCGTCGGCTGGTAATGACCGAGACGCAGCCAGTGGGGATCCTCCTGCAATTGCTGGCGCTCGACCTCGACCAGAAGTTCATCCGGCGTGGCGGCAGCCAGTTCGGTTGCGGCAAGCAGCAGCAGGATCGGCAGGAATCGGTGCATTGGCAGGCTTTTCAGTCCATGATTTTTTCGGGCATAAAAAAGCAGCTGGAGGGAAGCCCTCCAGCTGCGATCGATCGATGAATCAGGAAACGTAGCGCGCCAGCGCTGCATCCTCACCCATCACTACTCGCACGTTCTCGAGCAGCTCACCGGCAGTGATGTCGGTGGAAACGACAATGCGGTCGAAGTTGTCCTTCGTCAGCGCATAGAACGCTGCACGATCTTCTTCCGCGATTTCCATCAGGTCGGCCATCGCTGCCAGGGATTCACCCTCGCCACGCGACATGTCGAGTGCCAGCTTTTCCATGTTGTCGCCGGTGAACATGTCGAGACGTTCGGCCATGGACACGGTGCCATTCGAGTCGCAGCCCAGGGTGCCGGAGCTGATGCCGAAGGTCTGGTTACCGGAGGTGCCGTTGGTGGTGACTGCGAGCACCTGCGGCATCACGCCGCTCTTGCCTTCAAACAGCTTGGTGCCGAGGCCGCAACCGGTGCTGTCCTTCGCGGCGGCCTGGCCGGCGAAAAAGAGCATGGAGGTGGCGAGAATTGCGATCACTTTCTTCATGTTGGATCCCCCTTCTGTATTTGATCCAGTGTCCGATAGCGGACACCTAACCAATAGCACATATCTCGCCGCATGCCGGTAAGAATTCGCTGACAGGGCGTGCAATTCTGGTGATTACATGGCCAGTTGCGAGGTGATTGACGTGCAAGACCTGATTATGTGAACTGCATCTCAATCCTGGTCCTGCTCTTCCAGCTCCATCCAGCGCTCCACTGAACGGTCCAGCTCTTCCTTGGTGGCGGCCAGTTCGTCAAGCACGGGCTGGATGTTTGCGTAATCCTGGTCGTAGAAGGCCGGGTCGGAAACCGTGGCATCGAGCTCGGCGACCTTCTGCTCCAGCGCTTCGATCTTGCCGGGCAATTCCTCAAGCTCGAGCTTCAGCTTGTAACTGAGCTTCTTCGGCTTCTGCTGCTTCCGTTCGCGATGCTGCTCGATCCGTGCCTGCTTCTCGCGCTCGCGAGGATCATCCTTTTCGGCAAGCTTGCGACCGTGCTTCAGCCAGTCGCTGAAGCCACCCGCGTACTTGCGCAGCACGCCACCTTCCTCGAATACCAGCACCGAGGTAACAACGTTATCGAGGAACGCGCGGTCATGGCTGACGACGATCAGCGTGCCGCTGTATTGCACGAGCTGTTCTTCGAGCACTTCCAGCGTCTCGACATCGAGGTCATTGGTGGGCTCGTCGAGTACCAGCAGGTTTGTCGGCTGGGTGAACATGCGGGCGAGGATGACGCGGTTGCACTCGCCACCGGAGAGCGCGCCGATTTTCGTCATCGCACGCTTGGCGGAAAACAGGAACCCGCGCAGGTAACCGATGACATGGCGATCCTTGCCATTGATGCGAATGTAATCACGGCCGTCACCGACAATTTCCGCGACGGTACGGTTCGGATCGAGGTCGCGACGCAACTGGTCGAAATAACCGACCTGCAGGTTGGTGCCGAGCTTCACGGTGCCCGCTTGTGGTTCGAGCTGGCCGAGCATCAGTCGCAGCAAGGTCGACTTGCCCACGCCATTGTTGCCGACGAGGCCAATGCGGTCGCCGCGCATCACCTTCATCGAAAGGCCATCGATCAGCTTCTCGCCCTCATAGCCGTAGTGCACGTTGTGCATCTCGATGACCTTGCGACCGGAAGCATCGCCCTGCTCGATCGAAATCCGGGCCTTCTGCTGCGGCTTGAACTGGTCGCGTTCCTCGGCTTCCTTGCGCATTGCCTGCAACGCACGAACACGACCTTCGTTACGGGTTCGTCGCGCCTTGATGCCCTGGCGAATCCACGCTTCTTCCTGTTCGAGGTTCTTCTGGAATTCCTTCTGCTCGATCTTCTCGGCGTGTTCGTTTTCTTCCTTGCGGCGCAGGAAGTTGTCGTAGTCGCCGGGCCACGACGTCAGGCGCGTGCGATCAATCTCGACGATGCGCGTTGCCAGCCGCTGCAGCAAGGCGCGGTCATGGGTCACGAAGAAAACCGTACCCGGGAAATTGCGGATGCGGTCTTCCAGCCACTGGATGGTGCTGAGATCGAGGTGGTTGGTCGGTTCATCGAGCAGCAGCAGTTCCGGGTTCGACACCAGCGCTTTCGCCAGGGCAACGCGACGGCGCCAGCCACCCGACAGCTGCGCCATGGTCTTGTTCGCCGGCAGCTGCATCTCGGTGAGTACCGTTTCGACGCGCTTGTCCAGCGACCAGCCACCTTCAGCCTCGATGCGCTGCTGCAGTTTCTGCAGTTCGCGCATGCCTTCATCGTCCAGTTCCTGCTGCGACAATGCCTCGTAATCTCTAATCAGTCCCTGCAGGTGCGTCAGGCCGGTCGCCACGAATTCATGCACCGTCATTTCCGGGCGATCCGGGAGGCTCTGCTCGAGCTGGCTGATGCGCAGCGCCTGCTTGTAGCGGATCTCGCCTTCGTCGGCTTCCAGTTCACCGGTGATCAGCTTGAACAGCGTCGACTTGCCCGCGCCATTGCGGCCAATGAGGCAGACGCGCTCGTTCGGCTCCAGCGTCAGTGAAGCCTGGCGCAGGATGGGCTGGTCGGCGATGGTGAGCGAAAGCTCGTCAAGGGTCAGTAGCGTCATGGCCGCGGATTATACGGGCTCGGCAGCCGGACTGCGCGGGTATCACGGGCTGTCTCTATATGCACAAATTCGACAAAACCCGTATTTGTGTATATATTGATCGTGCTGCCTTTCGCAGCCACGCCCGGTGGGACATGCCGGGCCCGCAAGAGGGGAGAACCATGGAAATACTCAACCAGGTCGAAGCCTGGCACATCTGGCTAATCATCGGCGTGCTGTTCGTGATCGCCGAGGTGCTGGGCACCGAATTCATCCTGCTCGCCATCGGTTTCGCAATGATCGTGACCGGCCTTGCGACAGATGCCTTCGATCTCGGCCTGAACGGCCAGCTGCTGACCGCCGGCGCCAGCGCCGCGGTGTTCGTTCCCGGCTTCATGCGTTTTTACCGGCGCGCCTTCAAGGCAAAGGGAACAAAGTCGCTGGTCAGCGAAGGCGTCGGCCGCGACAAGGATCTCGAGATCGTCGAGTATTCCGGTCGCATTGGCGTGCGCATCCAGGGTGATTTCTACCCTGCCGCCACAGACGACGGCAGCGAACTCGCCGCCGGGGACTGGGTACGGCTCGTCGAGATGCGCGGCCTGACCGCGATCGTCGAGCGAATCTGAACAACAACAAGAGGGAACCACTATGGAAGGAATGACATTCGGCACCATCATCCTGGGAGCGCTCGCGCTGCTGGTCATCATCGTCGTCATTCGTGGCTTCAAGATCGTGCAGCAGGCAGAAAGCATGGTGATCGAGCGACTCGGTGAATACCACCGCACGCTGTCGCCCGGCATCAACATCATCGTGCCGTTCTTCGACGTGCCGCGCCCGGTCGCCCGCCGTCGCTACATGGGCGACGTATCACTGGTCGAACAGGCCACGCTGATCGACATGCGCGAAGCACTGCTGGATTTCCCGGCGCAGTCCGCCGTCACCAAGGACAACGTCACGGTCACGGTCAACGGCGCGCTGTACTACCAGATCGTCGACCCCAAGCAGGCGGTGTACGCCGTCGACAACCTGGTCCTCGCGATCGAGGTGCTGGCCAAGACCTCGCTGCGTAACGAGATCGGCAAGATGGACCTCGACACGCTGTTCGAAAGTCGCGACCAGATCAACGCCGCGCTTGAAGCCGTGCTCGACCAGGCCGGCAACAAGTGGGGTGTGAAGGTAACGCGCGTTGAAATCCAGGACATCGACTTCCCGACCGAAGTGGAAGACGCGATGCGCCAGCAGATGATCGCCGAGCGTGAAAAGCGTGCACAGATCCTGCGGGCCGAAGGTCACCGTGAAGCCGCCATCCGCGAGGCGGAAGGTGAACGCCAGGCGGCAATCGAACGCGCGGAAGGCGACAAGCAGGCAGCCATCCTGCAGGCGGCGGGCCAGCAGGAAGCCATCGATACCATCCTGCGCGCCGGCGCCGAGCGCCTGCAGCCGAAGGACGTCATTTCCTACCTGGTTGCACTCGAGTACATGAAGACGCTGCCGGATATTGCCAAGAACGGCGAGCGCGTCTTCCTGCCGTACGAAGCCAGCGGCCTGCTGTCTTCCGTCGGCAGCATCGGTGACCTGCTCGGCGGCAAGCCGATCGCTCCGGTCACCCCGGCAAGCCAGGGCTGAAGGCCGCACCTTGGAACTGCAACCCGCAGATATCCAGGCACTGCACGACGCGGCGTCGCGCGCGGAATTTACCGAGCGCGACCCTCATGTGCCGATCAAAGAATCCGTGACCGACGACTATATTGTCTGTCTGGAAGACGGCTGCAAGGTTACGGACCTGACCCGTCACCTGCGCACGGCCCACGACATGACACCGGCCCAGTATCGGGCCAAATGGTATCTGCCGATCAGCTATCCCATGAC
>JAWWBT010000056.1:0-14604 GCA_033720815.1 Gammaproteobacteria bacterium
ATCGGTGGCGTCGTGCTGGTATCGGCAACCGGCATCGCGCTGCATGTCCTCAAGGAATTTTCGCCGAATGGCTTGCTCGTCCTTCTGGTCTTCCTGCTGGTCTGGGCGGCGGATGTCGGTGCCTATTTTGCCGGCAAGGGCCTGGGCCGCAACAAGCTGGCGCCAACGATCAGTCCGGGGAAGACCTGGGAAGGTTTTCTTGGCGGCCTGGTGCTTACGATTGGCGTTGGCCTGGTTGCCGGTCATTATCTCGCGGGTATCGAACCGTCAATCACCTGGGTTGTCGTTCTGGCCGCGGTTGCGGTGGTATCGGTTATCGGTGACCTTCTCGAAAGCCTGCTGAAGCGCCAGGCGGCTGTGAAGGATAGCGGTAGCCTGCTTCCAGGACACGGTGGCCTGCTGGATCGTCTCGATTCGGTGCTGGCGGCGGCGCCGCTGTTCATCTTCTTCACCGAGCACGCGGGACTGCTCGACGCGACCAGTCGCATCGGGCAGTAATCCTCATGAGTATCCTTACTTCCATTCTTGCCTTCGTGGCAGCCATCGGCCTGCTGGTCACCGTGCATGAGTTTGGTCATTACCTCATGGCGCGCATCAATGGCGTGCGCGTTCTGCGCTTCTCGGTGGGCTTCGGCAAGCCGCTGCTCAGCTGGTATGGAAAGGACGGTACGGAATACGTGATCGCTGCCTTGCCACTGGGTGGCTACGTGAAGATGCTCGATGGTCGTGAGACCGAACTGGAGAAAGGCGAAGAACGGTTTGCCTACAACGTCCAGTCTAAGCGCAAGCGCCTGGCCATCCTGGTGGGTGGGCCGTTGTTCAATTTCCTGTTTGCGATTCTTGCCTACTGGGCGGTCTACATGATCGGTGTGCCGGGCCTTAAGCCGGTCGTCGGTGAAATACCTGCGAATACACCGGCGGCTGAAGCCGGCTTCCGCGTGGAAGACCGTATTGTCAGCGTGGCAGGTGAAGAAACGCCGACATGGCAGGCGGCGAATATCGCCCTGCTGGAAGCGGTGCTGGATTATCGCGAAGTGCCTGTCGTTGTAGCGGATGCTGATGGCAGCAAGCGTGAATTGTTGCTGCGCATCGATAACCCGCGTCCGTTGACCGAGCCCGGTGCATTGCTGCCGGGCCTCGGCCTGGAACAGTGGTTTCCCGAGGTTGCACCGGTGATTGGAGACGTGCAGGATGGCTCGCCGGCGGCGCGGGCAGGGCTGCAACCCGGTGACAGCGTGCTGCGATCCGGCGGTGAAACGCTTGAAAGCCCGCGGCAGTGGATCAACCAGATCCAGGCATCGGCGGGTAAGACGCTTCGTCTCGAAGTCGAGCGAGGCGGCAATCCGGTCGAGCTTGCCGTGACACCCGAGACCGTGACGAATGATGCGGGTGAGGAGATCGGTCGCATTGGTGCTGCCGTCGGGTTTCCCGAGGGTGTCATCGAAAGAATCTATGCCGTCGAACAGCTTGGACCGTTCGCGGCGCTCTGGCGTGGTGTGAAGCAGACGGGTGACTTCAGCCTGCTCACGCTTCGTGTCCTGGGCCGAATGGTGACGGGCGATGTCTCGCTCAAGAACATCAGTGGCCCGATCAATATCGCGAATATCGCCGGTCAGTCAGCCAGCTATGGCCTTGTGTCGTTCCTGGTGTTCCTGGCCGTCATCAGCATCAGTCTTGGAGTCCTGAACCTGCTGCCTATTCCCATCCTCGATGGTGGGCAGATCGTGTTTCTGGGGCTGGAAGCGGCAAAAGGCGCGCCGCTTTCGCCGGAAGCCGAAGCGGTAGGCCAGAAAGTTGGACTCGTGATGCTCGCTCTTTTCATGTCGCTGGCGTTTTACAACGACATCGTGCGCCTGGCAGGTAACGGAGGTTAACGAATTGCGCATCAAGCAAGCCATTCTCGCGCTGGCAGCAGTGACTGTCCTGGCGCTGGCAATTTCGCCAGTGGCGAAGGCAGCCGAATCCTTCACCGTGGCGGATATTCGCTTTGTCGGTATCCAGCGCATTTCTGAAGGTACGGCGCTCAACTACCTGCCGGTCAGGGAAGGTGACACCGTCACCAGCGACGATGTCCGCAGCTCGATCCGTGCACTGTTCCGTGCCGGCTTCTTCGAGGATGTGCAGGCGCGTCGCGACGGCAACACCCTGATCTTTGTGGTCAAGGAACGCCCGACCATCGCCGAGTTCGATATTTCCGGCAACAAGGAAATCAAGACCGAGCAGCTTGAGCAGATCATGCGCAGCCAGGGCCTGACACCGGGTCGAATCCTTGACCGCAGCATCCTCGACCTGATGAAGACCGAACTGATTCGCCAGTATCACAGTCGCGGACGCTACAACGTCATCATCAATTTCGCGGTGCAGGAATTGCCGAACAACCTGGCAGAAATTGACCTGATCATCCGTGAAGGTGAAACGTCGCGGATCAAGGACATCAATTTCGTTGGCAACCACGCATTCGATGAAGATCGCCTGCGCGAGGAAATGGAGCTGGACTCCACCAACTTCTGGTCCTGGATTGCCTCTGACGACAAGTATGCCCGTGAACAGCTGGTCGGTGATCTCGAAGCCATTGAATCCTTCTACCTGAACCGCGGTTACGCGGATTTCCGGGTGGATGACGTTATCGTCAGCCTTTCTCCGCTGAAGCAGAACGTCTACCTCACGATCAAGATCGAGGAAGGCGATGTCTATACCGTTGAAGAGAGCAAGATTCTCGGCAACCTCATTGTCCCGGTGGAAGAGCTTCGTCGTTACATCGTGCTTAAACCGGGCGAGACCTTCTCGCAGGCAATGGCGGAAGCGAGCGCCCAGTTCATGGCGCAGCGACTCGAAGCAGAGGGCTATGCTTTCGCGGAGATCAATCCGGTTCCGCAGGTTGATCGTGAAACCCGGAAAGTGACGGTGGTCTACCAGGTCGATCCGGGCCGCCGTGTCGGCGTCCGGAGCGTGATGTTCGAGGGCGCGCCCGGCACCAACGACGAGGTCTATCGCCGCCAGATGCGCCAGTTCGAGGGTGCATGGCTCAGTAATGCTCGCGTCGAGCGTTCCAAGGTTCGAATCGAACGCCTGCCGTTCGTTGAAAAGGTCGAAACGGAAACCGTACCTGTGCAGGGTCGCGATGACCTCGTTGATGTGAAATTCAACATCAAGGAACGCTCCGCAGGTGAATTCCAGGTAGGCGTCGGCTATGCGGGTAGTGCGACCGGCATCATTGGTAATGCATCCATCTCTCACGCCAACTTCATGGGTAGTGGCGAACGGATCAAGATGGACCTGCAATCGACGTCGTACCAGAAGGTGCTTTCGCTGTCGCACAGCGATCCGTACTCGACCATTAACGGAATCACCCAGAATGTTTCCCTGTTCTATTCCGACCAGGATTCGCTGGCGCGTGGTTTCGAAGACTTTGCTTCTACCTCGTTCGGTGGCGGTATCGACTTCATTTATCCGGTCTCGGAATTCGCCTCTATCGGTTGGGGCGTGAACGTTTCCAAGAACGAAGTCAGTTCACAGGACAGCCTGATTTCACCGGTGATTTCAATTCCGGTGCGGGATTTCCTGACTGATCCGGCGCACGGTGACGTGACAATCCTGCCGCTGACCCCGGATCTCACGTTCCTGAAGCTGGAATACACCGACTTCGTGTTGAGCCTCCGCGCGGGCTATGACTCCAGGAATCGTTCGATCTTTGCAACGCGCGGCTCCCAGCGCACCATTCGTACCCAGGTATCGGGGTATCCGGGTGACGTGCAGTACTATGGCATTACCGGCGAAATGCGCGATTTCTTCGGGCTGGGTGGCGGCTATACGCTCACCACGCTCCTCGATGTCGGTTACATTGACACCTATGGAGAGAGCTCTGCTCTCCCGCCCAGCAAGCGCCTGTTCGCCGGTGGTTTTGACACGATTCGCGGTTTCCGCCAGCGTTATCTCGGGCCGATCGACCGAAACGTCTTCGACCCGGATACCGGTGAGCTTGTTCACCGCGGCACCGGCACGCCTGTGGGTGGCAAGCTCCGCACTTTCCTGCAGACAGAGCTGCTATTGCCGAACTTCACGGCTGATGACCCGACCACACCGGCTGAATCGGCGCAGTTCAGCCTGTTCGTCGATGCTGGTAACCTCTATCGCGAACCTGAGGATTTCGATGTAAGCACGTGGCGGGTATCTGCCGGCGTGGCGGCGACGTTCCTGACACCGGTGGGCGCGCTGCGGTTCTCGTACGGTATACCGATTGAAACGCAACCTGGCGATGAACTGGAACGGGTACAGTTCACCATCGGTTCCGTATTCTGATCACACGAATTTCACGACAAGCATCAAGCATGGAGATGTCCAACATGTTCAAGAATATTGCAATTGCAACGACCCTCGCTATCGGCCTGGTCTTTGCGGGTAGCGCCAGCGCCGCCGAACAGAAGATCGGTTTCGTTAACGTTCGCGTGCTCATGGCAGAATCGCCACTGGCAGCAGAAATCCAGAAGCGCCTTGAAAGCGAATTCACGCCGCAGCAGCGAGAGCTGCAGCAGCAGCAGAACGACCTGAAGGCACTGAATGAGAAGCTCCAGCGCGACGGCGAGACGATGAGCCAGAGCGAGCTGCAGAACATGCAGCGCCGTATTCGCGATATGGAACGCGACCTGCAGCGTAGCGGCCAGCAGCTCACAGAAGACTTCCGCATTCGTCGCCAGGAAGAATTGCAGGGCCTGCAGCAGGCACTGATGCAGCAGGTTCAGCGCTTCGGCGAGCGCAATGGTTATGACCTGATCCTCGCGGAAGGTGTCGCATATGCCAGTGACGCTGTGGATGTCACCGGCCAGGTCCTTGCGCAGATGAAGGGCGAATAAGCCGCGATGCAGCGACTGGGCGACCTCGCGACGCTGTGTGGTGCCGAACTGCGCGGCGAACCGGACATGGTGATAACCGGTATTGCCACGCTGGGCAGTGCCGGAAGTGGCGAGATCGCCTTTCTTGCAAACCCGAAGTATCGCGCCTACCTGGCGGATACCCGGGCCAGTGCAGTAATAATCGATGCTGAATCTGCGGATGGCTGGGACGGGCCGGCACTGATTACGCCGAACCCGTACCTGGCTTATGCCCGGGTGGCAGCTGCATTTGAAACGCGCCAGGTCCCCTCGCCGGGCATTGCTGATACAGCATGCGTGGCGGATTCCGCGGTGATCGACGAGACAGCAGCGGTTGGGCCAGGCGTCGTCATCGCCGCAAATGTCCGAATCGGACCGAAGGTGGAAGTCGGTGCCAACTGCGTTATCGGGGAAAACAGCAGGCTGGGTCCTGAAACCCGGCTTGCTGCCAATGTAACCGTCTATCATGGTGTGATCATTGGTGCGCGGTGCCTGGTTCATTCAGGCGCTGTAATTGGTGCAGATGGCTTCGGCCAGGCGCCGGATGGTGAGGGCCGGTGGGAAAAGGTGCCTCAGCTTGGTGGGGTGCGGATCGGCGATGATGTCGAAATTGGCGCAAATACTACGATCGATCGCGGGGCGCTGGACGACACCGTGATAGAGGATGGCGTCAAGCTGGATAACCAGATCCAGATTGCACATAACGTCCACATCGGGGCACATACCGTGATGGCAGGAGCCGCTGGCGTTTCGGGTAGCACTCGCATCGGTCGTCACTGCATGATCGGCGGAGGTGCGGCCTTTGCCGGTCACCTCGAGATTGTGGATGGAGTTACGGTTCTTGCAATGAGTTTCGTAACCCACTCATTGAAAGAGAAGGGAACATACGCGGGCGTACATCCGATCGACGATGTCCGTTCGTGGCGAAAGAACAGCGCCCGGCTGCGCAACCTCGACGAGCTTGCGCGTCGCGTGAAGGCGCTGGAAAAACAATTATCGGACAAGGGTAAGCAGGGAAATGAGTGAAGTAATCACGATGGATATTCACAAGGTGATGCAGCAGTTGCCGCATCGTTACCCGTTCCTGCTCATTGATCGCGTGACCGAATGCGTGGTTGGTGAGCGACTCACTGCCATCAAGAACGTGACGATCAATGAGCCGTTCTTCCAGGGGCATTTTCCTCATCGCCCGGTAATGCCGGGTGTCTTGATTCTCGAGGCCCTGGCCCAGGCTACCGGCCTGCTTGCCTTCGAAACACAGGGCAGCGCGCCGGACGACAACACGCTGTACTACTTTGTAGGTATCGACAAGGCCAGGTTCAAGAAGCCCGTAGAGCCGGGTGACCAGGTCGTCTTGACCGTTGAGCTGGAGCGCACCGTGAAGGGTGTCTGGAAATTCCAGGGCAAGGCCGAAGTGGATGGCAAGATCGTGGCCTCGGCACAGCTGATGTGTGCGGCCCGGTAGTTTCAATGAGCGAAGAGCGACTCCACCCGACAGCGATCATCGATCCTGCGGCCAGGCTGGCTGATGACGTGCGCGTTGGTGCGTACAGCATCATTGGTCCGGACGTGGAAATCGGTGCCGGCACAACGATCGGTCCACATGTGACCATCGAAGGCCCGACGCGCATCGGCAAGGACAATCGCATCTTCCAGTTCTGCTCCATCGGTGCTGCACCCCAGGACAAGAAATACGCCGACGAGCCGACAACGCTCGTCATTGGTGATCGCAACACCATCCGCGAGTTCTGCACCTTCAATCGCGGTACGGCACAGGATCGTGGCGAAACGAGCATGGGCGATGACAACTGGGTCATGGCCTATGTGCACGTGGCCCATGACTGTGTTGTGGGCAACAACGTCATTCTCGCGAACTGCGCAACCCTTGCCGGCCATGTACACATTGGTGACTGGGCAATCCTCGGCGGTTTTTCCAAGGTCCACCAGTTCTGCCATGTCGGCGAACATGCCTTCAGTGGCATGGATTCCGGGTTGAACCAGGACCTGCCGCCATACGTGACCGCGTCCGGCATGCCGGCGAGGCCGGTCGGAATCAATTCTGAAGGCCTGAAGCGCCGTGGCTTCACGTCGGACCAGGTGCGTAACGTGAAGCGCGCCTACAAGATTCTCTATCGTCAGGGCCTGCGTCTCGAGGAAGCACGCAAGGAGCTTGAAGACCTTGCTGCGGGTAATCCCGAAGTGCAGGTTTTCGTCGATTTCCTGGATCGCAGCGAGCGCGGCATCATTCGCTGATTCCATCACCGCAGGGAGGTCAGGCATGCGCATCGGAATGGTGGCAGGCGAAGCCTCCGGCGATATCCTTGGCGGCGACTTGCTCGCTGCACTGAATACCCGTGATCACATCGTTGCCCGCGGCATCGCCGGACCGGAAATGGTTGCGGCGGGCTGCGACGCACTGTATCCCGCGGACCGCCTTTCCGTGATGGGGCTTGCCGAAGTCCTGAAGCATCTTCCCGACCTGTTGAAGGTTCGCCGCGTACTGCGCGAGAACCTGCTCGAATGGCAACCCGATGTGTTCGTCGGGATCGATGCGCCGGATTTCAACCTCGGCGTGGAGAAGTGGCTGAAACTGCGTGGTGTGAAGACGGTGCATTACGTGTCGCCTTCTGTCTGGGCCTGGCGTGCGGGCCGCGCGGCGAAAATCGGCGAGAGCGCCGATCGTGTGCTGACCCTGTTTCCCTTCGAGCCGGAGATCTACGCGCGTTACAGCGTGGATGCCGTCTTCGTGGGTCATCCACTGGCCGACCGAATTCCGGACACTGTTGATCCGAAGCCGATGCGTGCCGAGCTCGCGCTCGACGTTGGAGCGCCGGTATTGGCAATCCTGCCCGGTAGTCGCATGAGCGAGGTGTCGCGCCTGGTGACGCCGTTCCTGCAGGCCGCGGGCTGGCTTCAGCAACGCATTCCCGACCTGCAATGTGTCATCCCGCTTGCCGGCCCACACCTGCGTGAACCGATAGAGAAGGCGCGTGATTCGGTGGCACCGGACCTGCCATTGCGCCTGGTGGACGGACGCTCCCGCGATGCGATGGCCGCTGCCGATGTCGTGCTGCTGGCCTCCGGTACCGCAGCGCTGGAGGCCATGCTGCTGAAGAAGCCGATGGTGGTGTCGTACCGGCTTGCCGCACTGACCTATGCGATCGTGAAAACCTTCCGCCTGTTGAAGGTGGAGCACGTTTCGCTGCCGAATGTCCTGGCAGGGCGGCCCCTGGTACCCGAACTGATGCAGGACCGCTCGGCACCGGAATACCTTGGCCCGGCGTTGCTAGAGCTGTTCGAATCCGACGAGGCGCGGGCGCGCCAGATCGAGCCCTTCCAGCAGTTACACGAGGTGCTGCGCTGCGATGCCAGTGCCCGGGCGGCAGAAGCCGTGCTCGAGGTTGCCCGCCGCAACTGAAAAGGCTGGCCAAAGCCTCACCATGTGTTCCTCCCTGCGGTGGTCGGGAGCAGGGCGTCAGCATACAATCGACGCATCAATCAATCGGGGAAGATCGTGCAGCAGCAGGGGGAACTGGGATTCTTCAGGGAGAGCCGTCTCATTGCCGGTGTCGATGAGGTCGGACGCGGCCCGCTGGCCGGTCCCGTGGTGGCTGCTGCTGTCATCCTTGATCCCGCAAAGGCCATTGAGGGCCTGCGCGATTCCAAGAAGCTCACGGAAAAACGCCGTGATGCCCTCTACGAGCAGGTGCGGGCGGAAAGCCTCGCCTGGGCGCTGGGAATCTGCACACCCGCCGAGATCGACGAGCACAATATTCTCCAGGCTTCCATGCTGGCGATGGCGCGCGCGGTTGCCGCACTGGATGTGACGCCTGAAGTGGTGCAGGTTGATGGAAACCGGTGCCCGGAAATTCCACATCCCGTCGAAGCCATTGTCGGTGGTGACGACACCATCCCTGCCATCAGTGCAGCCTCGATCATCGCCAAGGTGACACGCGACCGGCAGATGCTGGAACTGCACGCCGAATATCCGGCGTACGCCTTCGATCGCCACAAGGGTTACCCGACGCCGGTCCATCTTGCCGCCTTGAAGGAACATGGCGTCACGCCCGTACACCGGCGCAGTTTTGCCCCCGTGCGTCGTTGCCTGGAAGAGGTGTGCGCATGACACCGTTCGTTCACCTGCGGGTCCATTCCGAATTCTCGCTGATCGACTCGGTGGTTCGCGTCAAGCAGCTGGTTGACGAGACGGCTTCGCGCGGGATGCCGGCGGTTGCCCTGACTGACCAGGGCAACCTCTTCGCGATGGTGAAGTTCTACCGCGCGGCACTGGGCAAGGGCATGCAGCCGATCCTCGGTGCCGACCTGCAGGTTGCGGCGGAGGACGAGAATGAACCTTCGAGTGGCCTGACGGTAATCTGCCAGGACAAGACCGGTTACCTGAATCTTTCGAAGCTGATCAGCCGCAGTTACCGCGAAGGCCAGACGCGCGGCCTGCCCGTAGTGAAGCGCGAATGGTTGCATGGTCACACCGAAGGACTGATTGCTATCAGCCATTGCCGTGAGGGTGAAATCGCGCGTGCATTGCTGGGTTCACGCGAAGGTGAGGCGGACGAAATACTGAACCAGTGGCTGGCATGGTTCGGTGATCGCCTGTACCTGGAACTGCGCCGCACTGGTCGCGAGAACGAGGAGGCCAGCAATCTCGCCATGGTCGAGCTGGCGTCACGCCGCGGTGTGCCGGTCGTGGCAACCAACGATGTCCGGTTCATCGAGAAATCGGACTTCGAAGCACATGAAACGCGCGTGTGCATTCACGACAGTCGCGTGCTCGCTGATCCGCGGCGACCAAAGAAGTATTCCGAAGAGCAGTACCTCAAGACGCCGCAGGAAATGGTGGCGCTATTCGAGGACATTCCCGAAGCGATCGAGAATTCCGTTGCCATTGCGAAACGCTGTGGTCTGCAGCTTCGCCTTGGCGAGTACTTCCTGCCGGATTTCCCGATTCCGGAAGGCTACGACGACAATACCTGGCTGACGAAACGCTCCGAGGATGGCCTGGAAGAGCGCCTTGACCAGTTGTTCGATCGCAATGCACCTGATTTTGCCGAGACGCGCAAGCAGTATGACGAGCGCCTGAAGATCGAACTGGATGTGATCATCCAGATGGGCTTTCCGGGTTACTTCCTCATCGTCGCGGACTTCATCGATTGGGCGAAGAACAACGACGTGCCGGTAGGACCGGGACGTGGTTCTGGCGCAGGCTCGCTGGTGGCGTATGCGCTCGGGATTACCGATCTCGACCCGCTTGCTTATGACCTGCTGTTCGAGCGCTTCCTGAACCCCGAACGTGTGTCCATGCCCGACTTCGATGTCGACTTCTGCATGGAAGGTCGTGACCGCGTCATCGATTACGTGGCCGAGAAATACGGCCGCGACCAGGTATCGCAGATCATCACCTACGGCACCATGGCCGCGCGCGCAGTGGTGCGTGACGTCGGTCGTGTACTGGGGCATTCCTACGGCTTTGTCGATCGCGTCGCAAAGCTTGTGCCGTTTGAAGTTGGCATGACGCTGGACAAGGGCCTCGATGAAGACGCCGAATTTCGCGAAGCCTACGAGAACGACGAGGAGATCCGCGAACTGGTGGATCGTGCGCGTGCCCTTGAAGGCCTTGCACGTAACGCCGGCAAGCACGCCGGTGGTGTGGTCATTGCGCCGACACCGCTGACCGACTTCACGCCGCTGTATTGCGAACAGGGTTCCGTCAGCACGGTCACCCAGCTCGACAAGGACGATGTCGAATCCGTTGGCCTGGTGAAGTTCGACTTCCTCGGCCTGCGCACGCTGACGATCATTGATCGCGCCGTAAAGAACATCAACGAGTTGCGCGGCGAGAAGGGCGAAGAACCGCTCGACATCGCGAAGATCCCGATGGACGACGTGAAGGCGTTCGAACTGCTGAAGGATTACCAGACGACGGCAGTGTTCCAGCTGGAATCACGCGGGATGAAGGACCTGATCCGTCGCCTCAAGCCGGACAGCTTCGAAGACATCATCGCACTGGTCGCGCTGTTCCGCCCCGGCCCGTTGCAGTCGGGCATGGTGGACGACTTCATCAATCGAAAGCACGGTCGACAGAAGGTCGAGTATCCGCACCCGCGCCTTGAACCGATCCTGAAGCCAACGTACGGCGTCATTCTCTACCAGGAGCAGGTGATGCAGATTGCGCAGGTGCTCGGCGGTTACACGCTGGGCGGCGCCGACCTGCTGCGTCGTGCAATGGGCAAGAAGAAGCCCGAAGAGATGGCGAAGCAGCGCGAGATCTTCATGAAGGGTTCAGCGGAGCAGGGTGTCGAGGAAGGTACGGCGACCTACATCTTCGACCTGATGGAAAAATTCGCGGGTTACGGTTTCAACAAGTCGCACTCCGCCGCTTATGCCTTGCTCTCCTACCAGACGGCCTGGCTGAAGGCACATTATCCCGCGGCATTCATGGCTTCGGTGCTGTCCTCCGACATGGATCACACCGACAAGGTGGTCGGATTCATCGACGAGTGCCGCGAGATCGACCTGAACATCCTGCCGCCGGACGTCAACGAATCGGTATATCCGTTCACGGTGCATGACGAGGAATCGATTCGCTATGGCCTCGGCGCGATCAAGGGCGTGGGTCGCGGTGCCATCGAATGCATCGTGGCCGAGCGTGAAGCCAATGGCCCGTTCCGTGACCTCGACGATTTCTGTCGCCGTGTCGACATGCAGCAACTGAATCGTCGTGCCCTGGAAGCCCTGGTTCGGGCCGGTGCGATGGATGCCATCGGGCCGAACCGTGCCAGCCTGATGTCGCACCTGCCGACGGCGATCCAGTCCGCCGACCAGCATCGCAAGGCACTGGCAGCGGGGCAGGATGACATGTTCGGTATTGCGGCCGCGCCGGAGACCGGCGCCGCTGACGCCGTGCCCATGCCCGAACTGCCGGAATGGAGTGAAGAGGAACGGCTTGCCGGTGAGCGCGAGACCCTGGGCCTGTTCCTTACCGGTCATCCGATCGATCGTTACGAAGACGAACTCGACAAGCTGGTGACGGCGCGTCTCGGTGAACTGGCCAGCCAGGAACCGCCGCAGTCCGAAGATGGTGAGCGGCCGCGCTATGGTCGCGCGAAACCCGTTACCGTCGCCGGGCTTGTTCTGGAGATGCGCAAGCGCGGTGGTCGGGTGTCGGTGACGCTCGATGACCGCACCGGCCGTCTCGAGGCAACACTGTTCGAAGATGCGATGAACCGTTTCGGCCATCTCATCAACAAGGACGCCGTGCTGCTGGTCGAGGGCAAGCTGTCTTTCGATGATTTCATCAATGCCTGGCGCGTCACCGTGCGGAACATGGAAGCCATTGAAACGGCTCGCCAGGAAGCGGTGCGGCGCCTCGATATTCGCTGGGAAGCGGACGAGGGCGCGCAGGAGCGGTTGCGCGAACTGCAGGAAATTCTGCGCCCGGCGCGGGGCGGGCATTGCCCGGTGTGGCTGCATTACCGTGGTGGTTCAGCCGAAGGCGTGCTGAAACTGGGCCCGGAATGGCAGGTGGCCCCGACTGATGAATTACTGGAGCAATTGCAGGGCCTTGTCGGCCGGGATGGCGTACGCTTGCAGTATGGACGACGCCGGAAGGAGCAGGCACAGCCGGACGTGGCGTGAACGCAGTTATGGAAGGATTCGCGCTATGCCGACCTGGCATCGGCAGTGGTTATCCTTGGTATCGGCAGCTCTCGCGCGTTAGTGTATGATTCGCATCCAAATTCCGCCCCGGTTGTACGCTGCAGCAAGGCTGCGCCAACAGGCAGGCGACGATAACGATAATTGATGGCCGCCGGCTGGGAGGGAACATGGTTCCGCCAGCGGCCCGCAGAACATGAGGCGAGCATGAACCTGAATTTCCTGGATTTCGAGCAGCCGATCGCCGAGCTGGAAGCAAAGATCGAAGAGCTTCGTTACGTCGGTGATGACTCCGCGGTGAACATCACCGAGGAGATCGCGCGGCTGAAGGCAAAGGGCCGTAGCCTGACCGAATCCATCTTCTCCGATCTCAGCGCCTGGCAGGTCGCGCAGCTCGCGCGTCATCCCCAGCGCCCGTACCTGCTCGATTACATCAGCACCATCTTTACCGATTTCGAGGAACTGCATGGTGACCGTGCCTTTGCCGATGACCCGGCAATTGTCGGTGGCCTGGCGCGAATTGATGGCCGCCCGGTGATGGTGATCGGTCACCAGAAGGGCCGTGATACGAAGGAAAAGCTGAAACGCAATTTCGGTATGCCGCGCCCCGAGGGTTACCGCAAGGCCATGCGCCTGATGCACATGGCCGAAAGATTCCGCCTGCCGGTGTTAACCTTCATCGACACGCCGGGTGCGTATCCGGGTGTGGGAGCAGAAGAACGTGGCCAGTCCGAGGCCATCGCCCGCAACCTCTTCGAGATGGCGAAGTTGCGCGTGCCGATCATCTGCACGGTGATCGGTGAAGGTGGCTCCGGTGGCGCACTGGCCATTGGTGTGGGTGACAAGGTGACGATGCTCCAGTACAGCATCTATTCCGTCATTTCCCCGGAAGGCTGCGCGTCGATTCTCTGGAAGAGCGCGGAAAAGGCCTCCGATGCCGCGGAAGCGATGGGCGTGACCTCCGAGAAGATCAAGGAGCTCGGCCTGATCGACCAGGTGCTTACCGAGCCGCTGGGTGGTGCGCACCGAGATCCGGAAGAAATGGCTCGCGGCATCAAGCGCATGCTGCTCGACTCGATGGTGCAGCTGGACAAGCTGTCGACCGACGAGCTGCTCGAACGCCGTAGCCAGCGACTGATGTCCTTCGGTCGCTTCAAGGACTGATTCCAGACTTTCCATGAAATTCTCGCCCGAGGCGTTGCTGTCGCAGCTGGACCTGCCGGCTGCGACACAGCGCGTCGTGGTGGCGTACTCCGGCGGCCTCGACTCAACGGTTCTCCTGCACGCGCTTGCACGCCTCGGCGAGCAGCTTCCCGGGCCGCTCGTCGCCCTTCATATCGATCATTCCCTGCAAGCCGATTCACCCCGCTGGGCAGAACATTGCCGTGAAGTGGCGCTCTCGCTGGGTGTCGATTTCTCCCTGCTGAAGATCCTTGTCGACCCGGCCCCGGGCGCCAGCGTCGAGGCGGCGGCCCGAGACGGACGCTACGCGGCCTTCGCCGAATTTCTCGAGAAGGGAGATGTGCTGCTGACTGCTCAGCACGCCGATGACCAGGCTGAAACCTTCCTGTTACAGGCCTTGCGCGGTGCGGGTGTCGCGGGCCTTGCGGCCATGCCACGCGAACGCGAACTCGGCGCGGCCATGCACCTTCGTCCCTTGCTCGACTGGACCCGTGTGGAACTGGAAGCCTGGGCTGTAGGGCAGGAGCTGGACTGGCTGGACGATCCCAGCAATGCGGATGACCGTTTTGACCGCAATTTCCTGCGCAACCGGGTGTTGCCGGAACTGCGCGAACGCTTCCCCGGCATGGCTGCGACCCTGTCACGGTCTGCGGGGCATTGTGCCGATGCATCGGAAATCCTCGCCGAGGAGGCAGCGCAGATGCTGGTCACTAGTGGCGGACGAGAAGGTTTCCTGCCGTTAGCGGCACTCGAGAGCCTGTCCACGGCCCGGCAGCGCCTGCTGCTGAGGCACTGGCTGGCTGAAAACGGGGTGCCAGCCCTGTCGGATGCGCAACTGGCTGAAGCCCTGGCAATGCTGGAAATGCGGCCCGACGCGGAACCG
>JAWWBT010000057.1:0-14528 GCA_033720815.1 Gammaproteobacteria bacterium
CGCACCCGAGTGGACTCTCTCGGATGATCACAAGACCATCAGCCGTGACTTCAAGTTCAAGGGTTTCTACAAGACCGTTGCGTTCGTGAATGCGATTGCCTGGATGGCCAACCACGAAGGCCACCACCCGGACCTGGAAGTCGGCTACGGCCACTGCCTGGTGAAGTGGCAGACGCATGCCATTGGTGGTCTTTCGGAAAATGATTTCATCTGTGCCGCGAAGACGGACAAGATTCACGACAACAAGTGATCGTGGATTGAAGGTGGAATTAAGAAACCCCGCTCAGGCGGGGTTTTTTTATGGCAGCTCCCGCATTTCGCCATGGTTGTCGAAGCCAATGCATCGCAAAAAGCAATGTATTGGATCAGCATTACATTTCAGCGTTATTCAGTAACTACCCTGATGCGGCGTGTGCTGCCGCCTCGCTAGGCTGCATGCCTCCTGATAACCCGGAGGCGACATGCAGAAATCCATCAACGATTACCCGCGAAATTTCGACCCGGCAATGGTCGGCAATGCACTGAAGGGCCTGAGCGAGCTCATCGAGTATTTCGTGTGCGAGGGGCCGGCGACGAACCTGGCGATGTCGCCTGGTGCCCTCGCGTCATTGCAGGGGCTTAGCTACGTGCAGCGCCGACTTGCGAACGAGCTGTATGACTACCTTTGCACGCTTTCGGAGGCGGGTATCGACCTGCCGGTTCCACCGGAGGAGATACGCGAGCGACGCGGCCTGTACCGCGTGAAATGAACAAACCCCGCCAAAGGCGGGGTTTTTCTTGCACCCTCCTGCAAGCCGCGCGAAGCTGGGGTCACGGAAGGGGGGATCCAATGATTATCGTTACGTTGATCGCTGCCGGTTTCCTCGGCATCTCGCTCGCCATGCTGTTCAGGCCGGAAACGTACTACCGAGTTGCCATGCGCTACGTGCAATGGCGGTGGATGGCGCCAGTCGAATCGGCCAGCCGCGGCGCCTTGGGTGTGTTGCTGCTGTTCGCCGCCGACACCGCGGCGTATCCGCGAGTCGTCAACGGGCTCGGCTGGCTGATGCTGTTCATCGGCGTCGGCCTCGCGCTGGTACCACCAGCCCAGCACCGCCGTTTTGGTGTCTGGGTGGTAAACCGGATACGTCCCTGGCTACGCCCGCTCGGTGTGTTGGGCGTCGGTCTTGCCGCAGCACTTTACGTGGCTGGCGCAGGAATTCCCGGATAAGCGCTGACGATCTGTGGCGTCACTTCTTCGGCTTGCCACGCCAGATGATGAAGCCGGTGATGAAGAAGCCGAGCGGTAACAGGCCGCAAAGTGCGACGACCAGTCGCCAGGTTTCGCTTCCGACCTGGCCGGAATGCAGCGGATAGATGGCGTGCGTCGCGCGCATGCCCGCTTCAAGCTCGGTGGCATCGTTTGCATGCAGCACCCCTCCCTGCCGATCCATCGCAATGAAGCTGCGACCGTTCGGGTGAAGTTCACCGGGCATCTGCTTGCGGAATCGCAGGGCTTCATCAGCCGCGCGCGACGGGTAGAGAAATACGGTGCGCCCTTCTTCCAGCGTTTCGTCCAGCGAAGCAATGATGCTTTTCCAGTCGTGACTCATGCCGCTGCGTTCCACCTTTTCGGGAACGTCGACCGGCTTGCCGCCAAGCATGCTGGTCAATACACCCTGCGCGGTGAAATAGAACACCATCGCGACACCGGTGAGCGTGACGAAGAACAGCAAGGGTACGAGCGCGATACCCACCGTCTTGTGCCACCAGAAGACTTTCGGCAAGGCGCGATCGGTTTTCGGGTAACGGAATGCGAAGCGCCACAATCCCCGGCGTGGCCACCAGGTCCAGATACCCGTGAGCAACAGTGCCAGCATGATGACACCCAGCCAGCCCATCACGAGTTCGCCGGTTTCACCTGCGAGCAGGTGAACGTGCAGTTCACGCGAGAACTCCAGCCAGTCGTTGCCCGGTGAACGCTCGAGAACGACATCGCCATCCAGCGCATCGCGATACTGCAGGCGATCGTCGGCAAGGTAGGTTTCGTAGACGCCCTGTGATGATTTCGGGAACCGGACCAGCACCACATCGCTGCCGCCTTCGGCATGGATGCGTGACAGCACCCCGGCGCGCCGCTCCTGCCAGCCTTCCGGCGGCGGCCCGGCAATCTCCGGATACATCCAGGTCTTCAGTTCCTGCTGGTAGGCAAGCAGGCTGCCGGTGAGCCCGGCAATGACGAACACGAGGCCGGCTGTCAGGCCCAGCCACCGATGCAGGAACATCCCCGCTTCGCGAAGCGAAACGGGGATGCGCACTGCCGCCTTCCTGTTGGCGAGGGTCTTGTTCATGTCAGGTCGTCATCCTCAGAAGCTGCCGCGCCACGTGAGGTTGAGGTTGCGACCGCGTCCCGCGTAGTAATCCGCAAAGGGATAGACCTGCGCGAAATAGGTGATGTATTGCCTGTCGGCAAGGTTCTCGATGCCAAGCTGCAGGCGATGCGCATCGTTGATGCGCCAGTTGCCGATCAGGTCGAACGTGGTGAAGCCGTCAAACTGCGCAACCTGCACGCCGAGTTCGTCGAAATTGCGGTCGCGGAGATGGTTGGCTTGCAGGCGCGTGCCGAAATCCATGCCCCACTGCTGTTCCCAGTAAAGGTTCGCGCGTGGCGGCGCAACGTTGATGCCAGCGAGGTCGGAATCGATCTCGCCATCACCGTTGATGTCGACACGGGCATTGATGTTCGCCACATCAAGACCGAAACGCGTTTTCGGTGACACGTCGTAGGTTGCCGACAATTCCAGGCCTTCGATATCGGTCTTCTCGCGCTGTACGGAGAAGATGCCGTCTGCATCCGGTACCAGGCGAGCGCCTTCGTCGGATTGCGAGCGGAAATAACTCGCACGCAGACCGAAGGCATTGCTGCGGTATTCGAACCCGACTTCGACGTTATCGGCAATGATCGGCGCGAGATCGAGGAAGTCTTCCACGGCCAGGCCCGGCGTGCTGATGCCGCGCAGGACGCGACCGACATCCGGCATGCTGAAGCCTTCGGAATACGACGCGAAGGCAGTGAAATCGTCGGTCACTTTCCAGTTGGCGCCGAGGTTGTACAGCGTTTCGGAGAAGTCGGGCTTGCCGCCTTCCACGAAGGTGTTGCCATAGGCCGCAAGCGTCGTGAAGTCGTTCACGTCAAGCTCGGCCATTTCGTGGCGCAGGCCACCGGAAATGTTCACGTTACCCACGCGCCAGTTGAGCTGCGCGAATGGCGCCATGTTGACGTAGGTGGTTTCCGGCACCCAGCTGCGACCGGTCTGCACGAGGTCCTGTTCGGTCGTGTCTTCCAGCCAGTCGAAGCCCACGGTGAGATCGGTGTTCGACGAGACCAGTTCCGGCAGGTTGTAGGTCAGCTTGAGGCCGGTCTTCTCCGACTGGTTGCGCGACTGGTCGAAGAGATTCGTGCCGATGCTCGGGTCCTGGAAAACGCCGTAGGTACCGCCACCGTAGATGGCAGCGAAGTCCTGGCGATAAAGCTGTGCCGTGAACAACCCGCTACCGAGCGCGTCATGGCTGTAATCGAGGGAAACGGTGGTAACGTCGTTTTCCGCCGGCTCGCCCTGCACGGTTCCTTCGACCGAGGTCGACGGAATGCCGAGAGACGGGTCGCCGGGCTGCGTGACGTAATCGCCGTTCGAGGCGAAATTGAACGTATTCGCGGTGAACTGCAGCCGCTGGTCAGTGTTGATCGAGTAACCGACCTTCGCGAACAGGTCGCGACCTTCACCGTCCATGATATCGCCCTGCGTGTTATCCACGCCAATGGGACGATCCTCGGCGTCAAAATACAGGCCGGTACGCGTCAGGCCCGCCGCGAACAGGTAATCAAGATCACCACTGGCACCGGCATGCTGCAGGTGCAGGCGCTGCGAGAAACTGTCGCCATCGAAATCGTCGTTGGCACCAAAGCTGAACGCCACGCCGGTTTCACCTTCCTGCCCGGCTTCTGCCGTTTTCGTGACGATATTGATGATGCCGCCGGTCGCGCCGGTACCCTGGATCGCGTTCGCACCGTGAATGATTTCGATGCGCTCGATCATGTCCGGGTCGACCGTGTAACCGTCGCGCGAACCGTTGCGCAGCGGGTTGGACTGCGGCACGCCGTCGATCATGAACAGCGGCTCACGCCCACGCAGTGTTTCACCGAAGCCGGTCATCTTCTGGCGGCTCGGCGAATAGGCCGGCGCGAGGTTGCCGATGATCTGTGCCATGTCGAAACCGAGCGCCAGCTGTTCCGAAAGCTGTTCGCGGGTAATCACCGTGATCGTGTAAGGCAGTGCAGTTGCCGGCTTGTTCACGCGTGCGGCCTGCACCTTCACGCCTTCCAGCGTGGCCGGCGTCTCGGCGGCCAGTGCCGGCAGAGTCATTGCCGTGGCCAGGGCAGTCACGGCAAGCAGGGGAAATCGCTTGGGGGTCATGTCAGCTCCGAATCATTCCAGATGAGAGGCCAGGACCAGGCTTCTCGGCCCTGGCAGCGCGAATTCGGGACGCAATTTACCCGTCTAATAATCTAAATGCAAATCATTCGCATTTACATATTGAGCCATTACCTGCCCGGTGTGCATTTCGAGGTGCAGCTATTTAAAGAATCTGGCCAGAGGAATTACAGGGCCGACAGGGTTTATTCGCGCGCCAGCGCCGGCAGGTCGCCTGTTCTGCCCATTGCCTTCTTCATGGCGATCTTCTTCAGCGGCTCGATGCGGTTGAAGACGCTGAAGCCGGTGTTGCGGAGTTTCGCGAGGAAGGTGTCGTCGTTCGAGAAGAGCTGCTTGAAGCCGTCCATCGCCCACAGCGTGGCGAGGTTGTCGCCCTTGCGCCAGCGTTCGTAGCGGCGCAGCGTGCGCGTGCTGCCGATATCCCGCCCTTCACGATCGGCCTTGCCGATGACTTCGGCCAGCGTGGCGGCATCCATGAAGCCCAGGTTTGCGCCCTGCCCCGCCAGCGGGTGAATGACGTGCGCGGCATCGCCGACGAGCACGTGGCGAGTGCCGCAGTAACGTTCGGCATGCTGGCGACGCAACGGGAATGCCGCCCGTTTCGACGTGGCCGTGAAATTGCCGAGCACCTGTTCGGATGCGGCGGAAAGCTCGCCGAGGAATTCGGCATCGTCAAGCGCCAGCAGGCGTTCGGCTTCGGCATCCGATGCTGACCACACGATGGAGATGCTGCCATCGGCCAGCGGCAACAACGCCAATGGTCCTGTCGGCAGGAAACGCTGGCGCGCGATATCACCATGCGGCTTTTCCGGCGAGACAACGGCAACAATGCCCTGCTGGCCATACGGCGCAAGATCGATATCGATGCCGAGCATGCCGCGCGTGGGCGAATTCGCACCATCAGCGGCGACGAGCAGGCGTGCCTGCAGCGTCTTGCCGTTATCCAGCTTTGCCGTAGCGGTTTCCGCATCGACGGTGACGTTCGCAACGCCGGCGTTCACCACCGTGATGTCGGGATGATGTTCCAGCTGTTCCCACAGCGCGACCTGCACGCGACGATTCTCGACAATGTGGCCGAGGCAGGTTTCACCGACGTCCGCTGCATCAAAATGCACGCGACCGTTTCCTTCCGAATCCCACACATCCATCGCCTGGTAGGCGCAGATCCTTTCCGGCTGAATGGATTTCCATGCATTCAACTTGCGTAAAACGCTCTCAGAGGCGCGAGAAAGCGCAGAAACGCGTAAATCCCATTCGGCAGTCGCAGGTAGCGGTTCAGGAGATCGCGGCTCTACAAGCGTTACAGAAAGCCTCTCGCGCGCAATTGCGAGTGCACACGCTGCACCGACCATGCCGCCACCGATGACGATCACATCCGTTGCATTATCGCGACGACGGTTCATGCACTTTCCTCTTTCTGTGAACGCGCGCGCGACAACGGAATTCCGCGCGCGAGTCGCGGCAGTTTTCCGGCACGTCCCATCGCGTGCTCTGCAAAGCCGCGACGCATCGCTGGCACCAGGTCAAGACCGAGCAGGCCGAGACCGCGCGCATGCGCCGCAATCCCGAAGGGAATATTGAAGAGACGATTCAGCAGGTCGGTGAAGCCGACCACCTTGCGCTGGTCCGACTTGCGCCAGCGCAGGTAAGCCTCGAGCGCGTCGTCACTGCCCGGATCATCGCGATATTGCTCGATGACATCCGCCAGCGTGGCGACGTCGCGCAATGACAGGTTGAATCCCTGGCCCGCGATCGGGTGCAGGCTGTGCGCAGCATTGCCGAGAATCACCGCGCGACCCTTGCGCTGTTCCTTCGCGGTAACCAGCGAGAGCGGGTACATCGCACGCTTGCCGGCACGAGTAATGCGACCGAGCCGCTTGCCGAAACGCTGTTCCACGCGGGCACGGAATTCCGCGTCTGGCAGCGCGAAGATGTCTTCAGCAACTGCACTGTCCTCGACCAGCACGAGCGCGGCGCGTCGTTCATCGAGCGGCAGCAGCGCCAGCGGACCTTCAGGCGTAAAGCGTTCGTAGGCAACGCCCTCGTTCGGCAGTTCGGTTTCAATGTTCGTGATGATTGCCGCCTGGCCGTAATCCCAGTGACGCGCCTCGATGCCGAGCTGCTCGCGCAGCGGCGAGCGCGCGCCATCGGAGACCACGACGAGACTCGCGGTGACCATGCGGCTTTCGCCGTCGACATCCACCATCACTTCGGCGTGATCGTCAAACTGGCTCACGCCGAGCACCTTCGCCGGGCAGAGGAATTCGATATTCGATGATTCTGCAAGTGGGCGCTGCAGGCCGCGGCCGAGTGCACGGTTCGGGGTGACATAACCGAGTGCCGGCAGGTTTTCTTCTTCCGCGGACAGGCGTGTGACGCCCAGGCGGCGCTGCTGGGAGACATGCACGTGATGGATCGCGCAGGCATCGAGGGCGATGTCATCCCACACGCCCATCGCCTGCAGGATGCGACGGCTGCCCGCCGCCAGCGCGGTGGTGCGGTCATCGAAACTCGGCTGCGATTCGGCACGCGGTTCGACCGGCTCGACCACCGTGATGTGCAGGCCGGTATCACGCAAGGCAACCGCCAGCGAGGCGCCGACCAGGCCGCCACCGGCAATGAGGATATCCGTGCGTGCGGGTTCGTTCATCGCTGCATCAACGCTTCAATGTCGTCAGGTTCCTTTTCGAGCGCACCGGAAAGTACCTGCGGGCCGTCCTTCGTGACGACGACGTCATCCTCGATGCGCACACCGATGTTCCACCACTTGCGATCCACGCCCTTGCTGCCGGCAGGAATGTAGAGACCGGGTTCGATGGTCAGTGCCATGCCGGGTTCGAGTTCGCGCCATTCCTCACCGACCTTGTAGTCACCAACGTCATGCACGTCGATGCCAAGCCAGTGACCGACGCGATGCATGTAGAACGGCTTGTAGGCTTCGTCGCGAATCAGCTTGTCCAGGCGACCTTCGAGAATACCGAGTTTCTTCAGCCCCCTGGTGAGTTCGTGGATCGCCACTTCATGCGAGGCGTTCCAGTGCTCGCCCACCTGTGCCGCATCGATTGCCGCGTACTGTGCATCGAGCACGACCTGGTACACCGCGCGCTGTTCCGGAGAGAATTTCCCGTTGACCGGATACGTGCGCGTAACGTCCGACGCGTAATGCTCGATCTCGCAACCGGCATCCACCAGGAGCAGGTCACCGTCGTTCAGCGCCTGGTTGTTATCGATGTAGTGCAGGATGCAGCCGTTCGCGCCACCACCAACGATGGACGGATACGCCGGCTGGCCGCCGTTGCGACGGAATTCGTACAGCAGCTCCGCCTCGATCTCGCATTCGTTCATGCCGGGTTTTACCGCGCGCATGGCGCGACGGTGTGCCGCGACGGAAACCTTTGCCGCGCGTTTCATCAGCGAGATTTCCTTGCGCGACTTGAACAGGCGCATGTCGTGCAGGAAGGGATCGAGTGAGATGAATTCCTGCGGGCCGGCAGACTCGCTGCGCAGTTGCTGCTGCAGGCGGCGCACCCAGCCGATAACGCGCTGGTCGAAGTCCTTGTTCGAGCCCATGGTGTAGAAGACGCTTTCGCGGCTCTCCATCAACCCCGGCAGGATGTCGTCGATATCATCGATCGGGAAGGCATCATCGGCGCCGTATTCCTCGCAGGCGCCATCCGGGCCTGCACGCTTGCCGTCCCAGGTTTCGCGCTCGGGGTCGCGCTCGCGGCAGAACAGGACATATTCAGCTGCCTTGCGGCCGGGTATCAGCACCGCCACGGCTTCAGGTTCTGCAAAGCCGGTCAGGTACCAGAAATCGGAATCCTGGCGGTAGGGATAATGCGTGTCGCGATTGCGGATCTTTTCGGGAGCGGCGGGGATGATGGCGATGCTGCCCGCATCCATCATGCGCATCAGCTGGCGACGCCGCTTGGAATATTCGCTCAAGGCCGACTCCGTGGGTGTTGTCAGTGCAGGCCGGGCGGGGCGACGTGGTCCGTCGGTCGCGCCGGGTTGAGTTCATCGTGCACGAGCTGCGCGCCAACGCGGGCATACTCGGCAAGTTCCATGTAGGCCGCTTCGTCTTCCTCGCTGTTATCGCCCAGCGCGAGCTCGCTGCGGGAAATCTCGGCAATATCCTTCAGCACCTCGCTGACATCCGGCGGCAGCTTGTCGAAATCCTCGACTTCCGCAAGACCAATCCCCAGCATGAAGCCGCGCAGCCACTCCAGCAGCGCGTCAACGCGAATCTGCAGGTCTTCGTCGTCATCGGGAAGCAGCGGCTCGAAATTCAGCGCATCGCCACGCAGCGCGTCCGCGGTTTCGCTCCACAGCTGCTCCAGGACCCGGCGGCACTCGGCCACATTGGCGTTGGACGGGTCGACCTCGGCAAGCGTCTGGTCGATCCAGTCATTGCGCTCGGTGGTCTTGCCGCCGCACAGGAGGCCGGTCAGGATACCGTGGACTTCCGGCGCATCAGCCAGCACGTTGGCGCGTCGCAGGACGTTTTCGGTGTCGTCGAAGGTGGGAAGAGTCACGCGATTCTGCCTGTGGAAATGATGCTCAAGTCTACCATTCGGCGCTTGCGCCACCCAAGCAGCGCAGCACGCTGATTGACCGCCAATCACGCCGGTTCTATAGTTGTCGCCATGTCAGACGATCCCAAATTCCGCAGCGAACTGAAGCACCTCGAGGAGCGCCTTGAAGAGGTCCTGGACCTTTGCAGCAAGCTCACCGAGGAAAATCGCAGCCTGCGCGACAGCCAGGAACAGCTGGTGCAGGAAAAGGCGACGCTCGTGCAGCGCAACGAACAGGTTCGCACGCGGGTCGAAGGCATGATTACCCGTCTAAAGTCGCTGGAGCAGGGCCAATGAGCAACAGCCCAACCTCCGTTACCGTGCGCATTCTCGACAAGGACTACCAGGTGGCCTGCCCTCCCGAGGAAAAGGTGAACCTGCTGAAGTCTGCCGAGCACCTGAACGCGCGCATGAAGGAAATCCGCGACTCCGGCAAGGTGGTCGGCCTCGACCGCATGGCGGTGATGGTCGCGCTGAACCTGGCCAATGACCTGCTGAAATTCGAGGAAGCGGTCAACGACGTCGATGGCGAAGTCACCGAACGCATCCGCAAGATGCGCTCGCGCATGGACGACGTGCTTGGCGCAGAACGCCAGTTCGATTTCTGATCCCGCTGTTCCGGTTTCCGGTTCTTGGAAGCCGTCCCCACGAAAATGGTAGGATGTAGTTGTTGACCGATTCCGGTCACCCCTTTTGCTTGACGCCTCCTGCGGTGTTCGAAATGGGCTGGGGTACCCTCAGAGCCTAATCAAAACCCCCGGAGCTATGAGCCGCGCATGTGGTGAGCAAGTCCACCACGAAGTGGAAAGCCTGAAGCATGTCGGTGAGCTCCACCTGAACCTAAGGTTCTAGGGCGATAGTCCGTTACGGCACCAGCGGGAGGCGTCTTCTCATTCAACCTGGCAATGCAACCGGCATGAGCGACCGGCAGGACCTTCGCAAGGCAATGCGCGCACGCCGCGCCGCCCTCTCCCCCGAAGAACGCGCTGCGGCTTCCGCTGCAGTCGCGAAACACCTGCTTCGCCTGCCGGCCTTCCAGCGCGCCGATCGGGTCGGTGCCTATCTCGCGGTCAATGGTGAAATAGACCTGGCGCCTGTCATCGAGGCCTGCTGGGAGCGCGGCAAGACCGTCGCCCTGCCCGTGCTGCATGGCCAGCACCTGGAATTCCTGGAATACACCCCCGACACCCCGATGCTGACGAACCGATTCGGGATTCCAGAACCGGATCCCGCCGCCGCTCGTGCGCTGCCCTCACGCTTCCTTAATATTGTTCTCGCACCACTGGTCGCATTCGATACCGCCGGCGGCCGACTCGGCATGGGTGGCGGCTTCTACGACCGCAGTTTCGCCTTCCTGCAACGCCGGCAATACTGGATGCGTCCAGCCTTCATCGGCATGGCCTACGAATTCCAGCGGGTCGACGCGTTGCCCACGGAACCCTGGGACGTACCGTTGCACGGCGTCGTTACCGACGCGCAATGGCACCCCGTGAAACATCAAGACTGACAAACGGAGAGTGACGTGAACTACTGGTTGATGAAATCCGAACCCGATGAATTCAGCATCGACGACCTCAAGACCTTCGGCAAGAAGGGCGCTCATTGGGACGGTGTTCGCAATTACCAGGCGCGGAATTTCATGCGCGACGAAATGAAAGTCGGCGACCTCGCGTTCTTCTACCACTCCAACACCAAGGTTCCAGGCATCGTCGGCGTGATGGAAATCGTGCGCGAAGGCTACGTGGACCACACTGCGTTCGATCCGGACGACAAGCACTTCGACCCCAAGAGTGACCCGGAAAAACCGCGCTGGTTCATGGTGGACGTCGCGTTCCGCGAACGCTTCAACGATACCGTTTCACTCGCTGAATTACGGGAAAACAAGGCGCTTGAAGACATGTTGATCCTGCGCAAGGGCAATCGACTTTCGATTACACCGGTAACGAAAAAGGAATGGAACGAAGTAATGAAAATGGCGCAGGAGAAGTAACGCAACACGGTTTAACGCGCACATTGCACACGCATGCAATGCGCGCATGAAACATCACACTCTCAAGTGACTTCCAGAAAATATTGACTTTGCTGGAATTATTGCTTTTCTGATATATACTCAACTGCGAGTGATCGGTCACTTGGGAGGAAAATCTAATGGCTGCAAAAAAGAAAGCCGCTACAAAACGTAAATCCACTGCAAAGAAGAAACGCGTAGTCCGTAAGAAGTCGGCAGCAAAGAAGAAGACCGCTGCCGCACGTCGCAAGACGGCTGCGAAGAAGAAGTCCACTGCCAAGCGCAAGAAAACGGCTGCCAAGAAGAAGAAGGCAACCACCAAGCGCAAGAAGACGGCAGCAAAGAAGAAAAAGGCCACCACCAAGCGCAAGAAGAAGGCTGGCGCCAAGAAGAAGAAAGCCACCACGAAGCGCAAGAAGAAGGCTGGCACCAAGAAGAAGAAGGCCACTGCGAAGCGCAAGAAGAAGGCTACTACCAAGAAGAAGAAAGCCACTGCGAAGCGCAAGAAGAAAGCTGGTACCAAGAAGAAGAAAGCCACCGCGAAGCGGAAGAAAAAGGCCACTACCAAGAAGAAGAAGGCCACCGCGAAGCGCAAGAAGAAGGCTGGTACCAAGAAGAAGAAGGCCACTGCCAAGCGCAAGAAGAAAGCCACTTCGAAGAAGAAGAAGGCTGCTCCGAAGCGCAAGAAGACGGCAGCAAAGAAGAAAAAGACTTCTGCCAAGCGCAAGAAGACGGCTTCCCGTCGCAAGAAGCGCTAAGCAGAACCCTAGCCACCTTGCGGTGGCAGGATTTCAAGGCCCGGCATCGCCGGGCCTTTTTTATTGCCCGCTCATGACACGGGTTCTGCCCTTTCAATTTGCTGCAACGGCGGCGACAATGCCCCGCAATACCGCAAACCCTCGCGAGGAACACGATGAGCGCAGACGACAAGAAAAAGGCGGCCGCCCTGGCAGCGATGGATTACCTTGATGACGCCCGCATCATTGGTGTCGGCACCGGTTCCACCGTGAACCACTTCATCGATGCCCTGGCAACCATCAGCGATCGGATCGAGGGCGCGGTATCCAGCTCGGAAGCGTCCACCGAGCGCCTCAAGAAGAACGGCATCCCGGTGCTTGACCTGAATTCCACCGGGGACCTGGATGTCTACGTCGACGGTGCTGACGAGGCCACGAAACACCTGCAGCTCATCAAGGGCGGCGGTGGCGCGTTGACGCGCGAGAAGATCGTCGCGGCCGCGAGCCGGAAATTCATCTGCATCGCGGACGATTCCAAGCTGGTCGATATTCTCGGGACGTTCCCGCTGCCGATTGAAGTGATCCCGATGGCGCGCAGCATGGTGGCGCGACGCCTCAGCGCCATGGGCGGCCAGCCTGAACTGCGCGAGGGTTTCACTACCGACAACGGCAATATCATCCTCGACGTGCACAACCTGGAAATCATGGAGCCGAGCAAGCTCGAATCGCAGATCAATGATATTCCTGGCGTAGTAACCTGCGGCCTGTTCGCACACCGCGGCGCGGATGTACTGCTGCTGGGTGGTGATGACGGGGTAAAGGTCATCAGCTGATCGAACACCATCGAGCCTTACACAAAAGCCCGCCAATGGCGGGCTTTTTCATTGCCTGATGAAACAAGGTCAGATTCCAAATGGGCCCAAATGCCGCGCGAGCGCCTATCGAACAACGTTCGAATCCATAGGGGCCCACAGGAAATAAAAAAGCCCCGGTCCGATGGACCGGGGCTTTTTTATTGGCTGGGGGACCAGGATTCGAACCTGGATTGACGGAGTCAGAGTCCGTAGTCCTACCGTTAGACGATCCCCCAATAACCACCCATGGCTCGCTGGCCATGCCCCTCTGACGGGATATGCAGTTGGATCAGCGCTTGCTGAACTGGGTCGCGCGACGTGCCTTGCGGAGGCCGACCTTCTTGCGCTCGACTTCGCGGGCATCGCGGGTAACGAAGCCAGCCTTGCGCAGCGGCGAGCGCATGGCTTCGTCGTATTCGATCAGCGCACGGCTGATGCCGTGACGGATCGCGCCAGCCTGGCCGGTGTTGCCACCACCTTCGACGGTCACGTAGACGTCGACGGTGTCGGACATTTCCACCAGTTCCAGCGGCTGACGCACGATCATGCGTGCGGTTTCACGGCCGAAGTACTCGTCAAGCGGCTTGCCGTTGACGGTGATGTTGCCACTGCCCTTGCGAATGAACACGCGGGCGGAGGAGGACTTGCGGCGGCCGGTACCGTAATTCTGAGTCGTTGCCATCTTGCCTTATTCCTTAGATTTCCAGCTGCTGGGGCTGCTGAGCTTCGTGCTGGTGCTCCGGGCCTGCGTAGACCTTGAGCTTCTTGAACATCGCACGGCCGAGCGGGTTCTTCGGGAGCATGCCCTTGACCGCCAGCTCCAGCACCTTGGTCGGCCGGCGTTCCAGCATCTGGCTGAGATTCGCCGACTTCAGGTTACCGATGTAGCCCGTGTGGTGGTAGTACATCTTGTCCTGCATCTTGTTGCCGGTGACGCGGACCTTCTCCGCGTTGACCACGACAATGTAGTCGCCGGTATCAACGTGCGGGGTGTACTCGGGCTTGTGCTTGCCGCGCAGGCGCTTTGCAATTTCCGACGCGAGACGGCCCAGGGTCTTGCCCTCGGCGTCAATCACGTACCAGTTGCGCTGCACGGATTCCGGCTTTGCAGAAAACGTCTTCATTCGGAGTCGCTCCAACTCACTACCAACCCCAGTGGGGGCGAAAGGCGCGCAATAATACGGAACAAATTCGGGTTTTTCAACAGTCTTCTGCGATTTTCCCGTCCTGTTCCTGCCCTGCAACATGGCGCTGCGGGACAGCCCTTTACATGGCCCCAGGGGCGGTTTCAGTGATTTATCAAATACTTAGATCTTCAGACGATCGACCGGACGACCATTCACGAGGTGTTCCTCGATGATTTCGTCCAGGTCCTGCTCGTCCACGTAGGAATACCAGACGGCCTCCGGATAGACCACGGCGACCGGACCTTCCTCGCAACGGTCCATGCAGCCCGCGGTGTTTACCCGCACGCCGTCCGGCCCGTTCAGGTCCAGTTCGGCGATGCGCTTCTTCACGTAGGCCCGCATCTCGGCGCTGCCACAACGACCGCAGCTGGGGCGCGCTGCGCCCTCGTCACGGACATTGGTACAGAAGAAGATATGGCGCTGGTAATAGCTCATGTCATTCAGAAGTCGTACTGGACACTGACAGTGGTGTAGGTATCCATCTTCTCGTTACCCAGCGGCACACTGCTGTTGCGCTTCACTGTATAGGAAACAGCGAGATCAAGGTTACCCATCACCTTTACCGACAGTTGCGTTACCGATTCCGTGTAGGTGTTCTCGCTGCCGGATTCGACCATCAGCTGCTGGCCGAAATCCGAGGTTTCCGTAAACGTCCACTTGTAGTTACCCGCAACGCGGCCAATGGTCTCGTCGCGC
>JAWWBT010000058.1:0-14526 GCA_033720815.1 Gammaproteobacteria bacterium
GGAAAACCCGGGCCAATCCGACCGGAGACCGAACGACATGACGGCAAGCACCACCGCCAAGACGGGTGACACCCAGCCTTCCCAGATCGCCGATGTACAGGGCAGCGAAGACACGCGCCGCATCCCGATCAACAAGGTTGGTATCAAGGACATCCGTCACCCTGTCCGCGTCAAGGACCGTAGCGGCGGCGAGCAGCACACCATTGCGAACTTCAACATGTACGTGGACCTGCCCCATAACTTCAAGGGCACGCACATGTCGCGATTCGTGCAGATTCTCGAGAACCACGAACGGGAAATCACCACGGACTCCTTCAAGGAAATGCTGGAGGAAATGACCGTGGTGCTGGAAGCACAGAAGGGCCACATTGAAATGCGCTTCCCGTACTTCGTTTCCAAGAAAGCGCCCGTCTCTGGCGTCGAAAGCCTGATGGATTACCAGGTCGGGCTGATCGGCGAGCGCCGTGATGGCCGCACCCACCTCGAAATCGAAGTGGGCGTTCCGGTGACCAGCCTGTGCCCCTGCTCGAAGAAGATTTCGGATTACGGCGCACACAACCAGCGCTCGCTGGTGACGGTTCGCGCCCGGACCCGCGGCTTCGTCTGGATCGAGGAGTTGATCGACCTGGTCGAGGAAGAAGCCTCCTGCGAACTCTTCGGTCTGCTGAAGCGCCCGGACGAGAAGTACGTCACCGAACGCGCCTACGACAACCCGAAGTTCGTCGAGGACATGGTTCGCGATGTTGCCGTGCGCCTCAACGCGGACGAGCGCATCGCCGCGTACACGGTGGCCTCGGAAAACTTCGAGTCCATCCATAACCACTCGGCTTATGCCCTGATCGAGAAAGACAAGGAAGCGGAAGAGCAGGCCTGAACGGTCCTCTTCCACGCAACCGAAAAGCCCGGCAAACGCCGGGCTTTTTCGTGAATCAGGATTTTGCTAGAGCTTGGCCGCCAGCAACCGTTCGTTCGCTGTCGCCAGTCGATCGATGAGGGTCTGCACGAACACCTGGTGGAACTTCAGCTGGGCATCCTTTGATGCCCGCTGCATCGCCGTGGCATTCAGGCACAGCAGGTGAACGCTGCCGCGTGCGCGGATCGTCGCGGTCCGCTTGATACGCCGGGCAAAACCCATCTCGCCGAAGACATCACCCTTGCCGAGAATGCCGAGCTCGGTATCGCCCTTCCAGACAGTGACTTCACCGTCGACGATCACGAAAAAGGCATCGTCGAGCTCGCCTTCCGTAATGATGTTCTTCCCGCTCGCAAACTGTCGCCAGTCGCCGGCATCAATGACCTCACGGATTTCCGTGTCGGTAAAGCCATCGAAGAAATCCAGTGACTTCATCATGCCGAACCGCTCTTCGGTGTCGATCTCGGCGCGCTCTTCTTCCAGGTAATCAAAGATGTAGGCAAGGTCACCCGCAATATCGAGACCCGATGTGTAACGCTTGCGCGCTTCCTTCTTCAGGCAGCGCGTGACAACGCGGGTAAGGATCTCGGGACAATCAACCCGGTACTGGTTCACCGGCACAGGCTCCTCGTTGAGGATCTTGCCGGTGAGTATCTTCAGCGTCTGGCCATAGAACGGGCACATGCCCGTGAGCAATTCATAGATGGTCACGCCGAGGGAATAGAGATCGGTCTGGTTGTTCACTTCCTCGCCGCGCACCTGCTCGGGTGACATGTAGCGAGGCGTACCGATCGAACCGGCGATGCTGTTTTCCTCGACACCGGCCTTCTTGGCAATACCGAAATCGACAATCAGCGTATGGCCGTTCTCGTTCATCAGGATATTCGCGGGCTTGATATCGCGATGAACCACGCCATTGCGGTGCGCGTGATCCAGTGCCTTCGCCGTTGAAAAAAAGATTTCCACCACTTTTTCCAGTGGCAGCAGCCTGTCCGACTTGCAGAAATCGGACAGCGGCTTCGAATTAGGCAGGTAATCCATCACCACGTAACGCAGGCCATCTTCTTCGCCAGCATCGTGGATCGGAAGGATATTCGGATGCTTCAACTGACCGGCGAGTCGGGCTTCGTTGAAGAAAAGGGTGTCCTGCAGGTCCGCCTGGTTTCCCTTGACCTGCTCGCCAGTGAAATAGATCTTGATCGCAACCTCGCGATCATTGAACGGGTCGTGCGCCAGGTACACGCGGCCGGAACTTCCCTTGCCGAGCTCATGCTTCAGTTCGTACTTGCCGATGCGCTTCGGCACAGCCACCTCACCCATCGCACTTCCTCCTTGTCGCGGCAACGCCGCTGTGCGGGAACCTTACTCGACCGCCTGCTCACTTGTCCGTGTCAGCCGCTCGATCAGCGTCCGCAGGAATACCTTGTGAAAGCGTAGCTGGCATTCGACCGATGCCTGCTCCATCAACGTGGAATTTACCCGAAGCACCGCCACTCCATTGGTGGAACTTACGGTAGCAGTACGCTGGGTCTTGTTGATGTAACCCATTTCGCCGAAGCAGTCACCCTCGGCCAGCTGCCCGAGCACCTTGTTGTTCTTTGTGACATCGACCTTGCCGGAAACGATGATGTAGAAGCTGTCATCGAAATCGCCTTCGCGAATGATGTTCTCGCCCTTGTCATGCGTTTCCCAGACACCGGCATTCAGCACTTCCCAGACTTCCGGGTAGCTGAAATCCTTGAAAAAGGTCAGGCGGCGGACCATGTTGAAGCGTTCCTGCTCGGCAACTTCCTTGGCCATGCGACCGAGGTCGTTGAAGGCCTGAGTAAGCGCCACTGACATTTCCATCGCAGAACGATAGCGCTTGGCCGGCTCTTTCTGCATTGCCTTGTCGATGATGAGCTCGAGTGAAGGTGGAACCTCGGAACGAAGACGATGCAACGGGATCGGCGTTGCATGCAGGATCTGGTGCACCAGCCGCGACAGGGTATCGCCATAGAACGGTCGCTTGCCTGCAAGCAATTCGTACATCACGACGCCGAGCGCGTAGATATCCGTCTGGTTGGTGACCTTTTCCTCGCGCACCTGCTCCGGCGCCATGTAGCTTGGACTGCCGACCATGCCGGCCATCGGCGTCATCTCGCCCACCGGTGACTGGGCGATACCGAAATCCACGATGCGCACATCACCGTCCGACGTGAACAGGATATTGCTCGGCTTGATGTCGCGATGAACCACGCCCTTGCGATGGGCGAAATCCAGTGCCTTGGCACACTTGAATAGAATTTCCACGACCTTGCGGATCGGAAGGAGGTTCTGCGGCTGTGAAAACGCGCTCAATGGCTGCGCCTCGCGCACGTACTCCATCACGATGTAGCACTTGCCGTCTTCTTCGCCTGCGTCATAGATCGGCAGGATGTTCGGGTGGTTCAGCATGCCCGCCATGTGCGCTTCATTGAAGAACAGCTTCTTGCGCACGCGCTGCTGCTCCGGGCTCAGCGAGGGTTCGTTGTCGTACAGCTTCAGCGCGACATCGCGCTTGTTGTAGGGGTCATGGCACAAGTACACCCGCCCCGTGCCGCCCTTGCCCAGCTCACGGGTAATGATGTACTTGCCCAGCTTCTCGAATTTCATCGCGGGTATTTCATCCGGTTTGCGGAAATGTCATGCCACCAGTAACGCGGCGATATGCAGCAGTCCCGCGGCAAACAGCGCGGCAACAAGATCGTCGACCATGATACCGGTTCCACCGCCCACCTGCCGGTCAAGCCAGCGAATCGGCCACGGTTTCACGATATCGAAGAATCGGAAAGCGAGAAATGCGCCAGCCAGCCAGGCCCCAGGCGGCCCGACGGTCGGCATCAGGAGGATGGTAAGGAACAGGCCGGCAAACTCGTCCCAGACAATGCCGCCGTGGTCATGCACACCGAGCCGACGCGCAGCGATCCCGCAAATGGGTGAACCGACAACGATCACAGCCAGGACAAGGCCTGCCTGGATGTAGAAAGGCAACAGCATCACCGGGAGCCAGAGCAGCAGCGCCGCCGCGGTACCAAAGGTCCCGGGCGCTTTCGGCGCCAGGCCGCTACCGAAGCCGAAGGCAAGCAGCAGGACCGGGTCACGCAGCAACTGGCCAAACGTGGGGCTCATGCACCCTCTCCTTCGGCAAAGTGATCGAATCCTGACAACGGCAGTTCCCATTGCTCGGTGTCGCTGGTTGCAAGCCGCAAGGTTTCACCGTCATCGATGGTACCGATGCGGTGCAGGGCGAGCCCGGTCGGTTCAAGCAGTTCCTGTAATTCCTTCTCGGCACCGGCGGGCGCGGTGAACAAGATTTCGTAATCGTCACCACCGTGCAGCACGAAATCGATGGCGTCCTCGCCGACCGATGCTTCCAGCGCGTGATGGACGGGCAAGGCTTGGGCATCGAGCACTGCGCCCTTGCCGCTGGATGCCAGGATATGGCCAAGGTCGGCAACCAGCCCGTCGGAAATATCGATGGCCGCAGTCGCCAGTCGACGCAGCGGTTCGATCATTGCCATGCGCGGTTCCGGACGCTGCCACGGTTGCTGCAATTCGGCCGGCACCACCTCGCCCCGTTGCCAGTGTTCAAGCGCGGCACGGGCGCGTCCGGGCCAACCGGTCACGAAAATCGCGTCACCTTCCAAGGCACCCTTGCGAAGAATGGCGGCATCACGCGGCGCTTCACCCATCACGGTCACCGTTACGGTGAGTGGCCCGCGCGTGGTGTCACCGCCCGCGAGAATCACGCCTTCGCGCTTGGCGAGCGCAAAGAAACCTTCGGCGAATTCCTGCAACCAGGATTCGTCAGCATCGGGAAGCGAAATATTCAGGAAGGCGAAACGCGGCCTGGCCGCCATCGCCACGCAATCGGAAAGGTTTACGGCCAGTGCACGCCAGCCGATATCGCCCGGCGATGCATCTTGCGGAAAGTGACGACCTGCGACCAGCGTATCGGTCACGACAATACTGTCATGACCCTCGGAAGGTCGCAGCACGGCGCCATCATCACCGATACCGACGGGCAGCGAGGTATCATCCGCGTTGCCGGGTTGGTGAAAGTATCGGGAAATGATGTCGAATTCGCCGGGCATGCGTTTCTCCGGGAAGGCAGCCGCCGGAATTCTCAGGAACGCTTGCGCGCCTGGACCTCAAGGGACCGGTGCTTGCCCGCAACCTTGTCCAGCAGTGCGTTGACGTAGCGATGACCCTCGGCGGCGCCAAAGCGCTTGGCCAGCTCGACCGCTTCGTTCAGGACCACGCGGTACGGCACTTCGATGCGCTCGCTCAACTCGTAGACACCGGTCATCAGGATGGCCTGCTCCACCGGGTCGAGCTGCTCGACCGGACGGTCGAAATGCTCGGCCAGTTCAGCCATCAGTTCTTCGCGGTGCTCACCGACGTGATACAGGATCTCGTCGAAGTAATCGCCATCGGCACGATCGAATTCCTCGCGCTCGTGGAATTCATCGCGAATATCCTGCCACCGGTCATCGTTGATCAACCAGGAGTAGATCGCCTGCATGGCAAGGCGTCGCGCATAGCTCTTGCGGCGCTGCTCGGACTGGCCCTTTCGCTGCGAACCCTTCTTGTGCGGATTATCTTCGCTCACATCAGCCTCAGGGAAGCTCGCGCATCAGGTTCGCCATTTCGATGGCGGTCGCAGCGGCTTCGGCGCCCTTGTTACCCGCCTTGGTGCCGGCACGCTCGATCGCCTGCTCGATGGTGTCGGTCGTCAGCACACCGAATGCGACCGGCACGCCGGTATCGCTTGCGGCCTGCGCACAGGACTTGGCGCATTCACCGGCAACGAAATCGAAATGCGGGGTCGCTCCACGGATGACAGCACCCAGCGTAATCACTGCAACGTACTCGTTCGAGGCGCAGAGACGGCGAACCACCGGACCCATCTCGAAGGCACCCGGCACGCGCACGATATCGACGCGGTCTTCATCGACGCCGTGGCGGCGCAGCGTATCAAGCGCGCCATTTACCAGGCTGTCGGTGATGAAGCCGTTGAAACGGGCGGCCACGATCACGAAGCGGCCTGCCGCCCCGGTCATGTTGCCTTCGAAAGTTCGGATTCCTGCCATCGGTGTATTCCTAAGTACCTAATCTGTCTGGATTTTCGAGGTCGCTATTGTAGAGGTTCGCCTCGCCGAAAACCATTCAATAAACGCGTTTTCAGTCCGAATCCACGTACTCCACGACTTCCAGCCCAAAGCCGGAAATACCCTGCATGCGCTTCGGCGCGGACAGGACGCGCATCTTGCGAACGCCGAGGTCCGTCAGGATCTGTGCACCCACGCCATAGGTGCGCAGCACGGTATCGCCGTCTTCCGTGGTATTCGTCACCGGTGCATCACCCTGCTGGAAGCGGCTGGCCAGGTCGCCCGGGTTTTCGCCCGGACGCAGGATCACCAGCACGCCACCGTCGGCGGCAATGCGCTTCATCGCATTCTTCAATGGCCAGCCGAGGGAGCGCCAGTTCAGGCCCATCACGTCACCCAGCGTGTCCTGCAGGTGCACGCGCACCAGCGTCGGTTCCTCCGGCTTCACTTCACCGTTCACAAGGGCGAAATGCACGGTGCGATTGATATGGTCTTCGAAGCAGACCGCGCGGAAGTTGCCGTATTCCGTCTCGACCTCACGCTCGCTGATGATCTCGACGGTCTTTTCCTTTTCCATGCGATAGCGGATCAGGTCGGCAATCGTACCGATCTTCAGGCCATGCTCCTTCGCGAATTCCTGCAGGTCCGGCAGGCGCGCCATCGTGCCGTCATCATTGAGGATTTCCACGATCACTGCAGCAGGCTCGCAATCAGCCAGGCGCGCAAGGTCACAGCCGGCCTCCGTGTGGCCGGCACGGGTGAGCACGCCACCGGGCTGGGCCATCAGCGGGAAGATGTGCCCGGGCTGCACCAGGTCCTGCGGCTGCGCGCCGTCGGCAACCGCAGTGAGCACGGTATGCGCACGATCATGCGCGGAAATGCCAGTCGTCACGCCCTCGGCGGCCTCGATCGACACCGTGAAATTGGTCGAGAGGCTCTCGTTGGTTTCGCTGACCATCAGCGGCAGGCGCAACTGGCGGCAGCGCTCCTGCGTCAGCGTCAGGCAGATCAGGCCGCGGCCATTGCGCGCCATGAAATTGATGTCCTCGGGACGCACCTTGTCGGCAGCCATGATGAGATCGCCTTCGTTCTCGCGATCTTCGTCATCCATCATGATGACCATCTTGCCGTTACGGATGTCCTCGAGAATGTCTTCGATACGGTCCACAGGTGACTCCTTTGTCGAGTCGGGGTGAATGTCGGTTACTTGTCTTGGTCTGAAATGAATCCGTGCTTCTGCAGCAGCTCGGCGGTGACACCTTCGCGTGGCGCCTCGCCCGCCGACAGCATGCGCTCGAGATAACGCGCAATGACGTCTACCTCGAGATTGACCTTGCCGCCCTTTTCCAGTGCGTGCAGGTTCGTGTGTTCCCAGGTGTGCGGCACGATGTTCACATCGAAACGATTGCCGTCCACACCATTCACGGTAAGGCTGATCCCATCAATGCAGATGGAACCCTTGCGCGCGATGTATTTCGCAATTGCCGCGGGTGCCTCGAATACCAGTCGCCAGCTGCGCGCGTCCTCGATCGATTCGATGAACGTACCAATACCATCGACATGGCCGCTGACAATATGACCGCCAAGGCGATCACCTACCGCCAGCGCCGGTTCGATATTCACCTTGTCGCCAATAGAAAGGTTACCCAGCGTGGTCAGCGACAACGTCTCTCGCGACACATCCGCGACAAGCTCTGTTGCAGGTACTTCCAGCGCCGTCAGGCAGACACCATTCACCGCAATGCTGTCGCCAATCGCGGCATTATCCAGCGCAAGGCCACCAAGCGACACGCGCAAGCGCACATCGCCACCGCGATTATCCATCGCTTCAAGCCTGCCCAGTGACTGGATGATGCCGGTGAACATTACGCCGATTCCTTCTGCTTCACGCGCGACGCCGGTACCAGTGTCATGCGCAGGTCGTTGCCTACCTGACTGACATCACTGACCGCGAAGCGCAGGCGATCCTCGAGCTTCTCCAGGCCATGAAGTTCTGCCAGCGGCTTCGCTTCGTGACCGAGGAATACCGGCGCCTGGTAAAGAAGGATTTCATCGACGAGGTCATCGGCCAGCAGCGCGCCGGTGAGGGCAGCACCGGCCTCTACCCAGATTTCGTTGTGTTCGAGATCGCCGAGCTGGTCAAGCATCAGGCCGAGATCCACCTTGCCGGCAGCATTCTTCGGCAGGCGACTCAAGGTCGCGCCGGCCGCTTCCAGCAGGGGCGCGGCATTGGCATTCTCCTCGGCATGAAAGATGCGCACATCGCCATCCAGGCCAAGCGTCTTCGCATTCGCCGGTGTGCGCAGCGATGAATCGACAATGATGCGTTCCGGCTGGCGCTGGACATTATCCAGTCGCACGTTCAGCGAAGGGTCGTCGGCCAGGACCGTGCCCACACCCGTCAGCACGCCACTCGCTGTCGAGCGCCAGTGCTGCACATCGGCGCGCGCCACCTTGCCGGTAATCCACTGCGATTCACCGGAGGCCATCGCGGTACGACCATCCAGGCTCGCGGCAATCTTCACGCGCACGAACGGGCGACCGGTTGCCATCCGCTTGATGAAGCCTGGATTCAGGCGGCGCGATTCGGTTTCCAGCAGGCCAACGTCGACCTGGATGCCGGCCTCACGCAACTTCCGGATGCCCTCGCCTGCCACCTGTGGATTCGGGTCGACCATCGCCACGACGACGCGGCGCACGCCGGCGTCGATCAGCGCATCCGCGCAGGGGCCGGTGCGCCCGTGGTGGCTACAGGGTTCCAGCGTGACGTAAACGGTTGCTTCCTGTGCGGCATCTCGCGCTTCGTTAAGCGCATTGATCTCAGCGTGAGCTTCGCCCGCACGCTCATGGAAGCCTTCCGAAACAACCTGGCCGTCGCGCGCAATAACGCAACCGACACGCGGATTCGGGTGGGTGGTGGTCACGCCGCGCACGGCAGCACGGATCGCCTGCACCATGCAGTCGCGATCGAAATTCGAGAATTCGACCTGACTCTCGTTCGACATCAATAACTCCGGACCTGGGATTTCAGGGATCGGGATTCAGTTTTCGTCGCCGAGCAGGGAAATCTGCTTGCGGCGGATGGCTTCTTCCAGCGGTGAATTTTCCAGCCGCTCGATTTCCTCGCGGAAGGCATTCACGTCCTGGAAACTGCGGTAGACCGATGCAAAGCGCACGTAGGCCACCTGGTCGAGCTCCTTGAGCTCCTCCATGACCCACTCACCGATCTGCCGCGACTTCACTTCGCGTTCACCCAGTGCACGCAGCTTGTGGCCGATCCGGGCAATCGCCGCCTCGACCGCCTCGACATTCACCGGGCGTTTTTCCAGGGCCCGCTCAAAACCGCTGCGCAGTTTCGTTTCGTCAAAGGGAATACGCGAGCCGTCGCGCTTGACCACCTTCGGCATCACCAGCTCGGCACTTTCGAACGTGGTAAAGCGCTCGTTGCAACTGAGGCATTCACGGCGGCGACGCACCTGGCTGCCTTCGCTGGCAAGACGCGAGTCGATGACCTTGGTCTCGTCGTGATTGCAGAAGGGGCAGTGCACCGCCGTATCCTCAGTCCGTCATCAGATCGAGAAGGTCATCTTTTCCGGATAGACCGGGAAGCGGCGGCAAAGCTCGACCGCCTTCTCGCGCGTTTCCGTGATGACCTTTTCGTCGCCCTTCGCGTCGATCACATCGGCAATCCAGTTCGCGACCTGCTCGAATTCCTTCTCGCCGAAACCGCGCGTCGTACCTGCCGGCGTACCGATGCGCAGGCCGGACGTGACGAACGGCGACTGCGGGTCGTTCGGCACGGTGTTCTTGTTGACCGTGATGTTCGCATCACCCAGCCAGGCATCCGCATCCTTGCCCGTGATTTCCTTGTCGATGAGATCGATGAGGAACAGGTGGTTGTCGGTGCCGCCGCAGACAATGCGGTAACCGCGCTCCTGCAGGGTCTTCGTCATCTGTCGTGCGTTCGCGACGACCTTCTTCTGGTAATCCTTGAATTCCGGCTGCAGCGCTTCGAGGAAGGCGACGGCCTTCGCGGCGATCACGTGCATCAGCGGGCCGCCCTGCGTGCCCGGAAACACCAGCGAATTCAGCTTCTTTTCGATATCCGCGTTTTCGCGCGCGAGGATGATGCCGCCACGCGGGCCGCGCAGCGTCTTGTGCGTGGTGGAGGTCACGACATCGGCGTGCGGCACCGGGTTCGGGTATTCGCCCGCGGCGACCAGGCCGGAGACGTGCGCCATGTCGACGACAAGGAAGGCACCGACGTCATCGGCAATCTCGCGGAACTTCGCCCAGTCCATCACACGCGAGTAGGCGGAAAAGCCGGCCACGATCACCTTCGGCTGGCACTCGTTCGCCTGCTGAGCAATGGCGTCGTAATCCAGCTCGCCGCTTTCCGGGTCGATACCGTACTGCACTGCATTGAAGAGCTTGCCGGAGAAATTCGGCTTTGCGCCGTGGGTCAGGTGGCCGCCGTGGTCCAGGCTCATGCCCAGCAGCGTGTCGCCCGGCTTCATCAGCGCCATGAACACCGCGGCATTGGCCTGCGAGCCGGAATGCGGCTGCACGTTGGCGTAATGCGCGCCGAACAGCTTCTTCACGCGGTCACGCGCGAGGTCTTCGGCAATATCAACGAATTCGCAGCCGCCGTAATAGCGCTTGCCCGGGTAGCCTTCGGCGTACTTGTTCGTCAGCACCGAGCCCTGGGCTTCGAGCACGCGCGGGGAAGCATAGTTCTCCGAGGCGATCAGTTCGATGTGGTCTTCCTGGCGGCGGCGCTCGGCGCTCATCGCATCGGCCAGGGCATCGTCAAAACCGCGGATCGTCATGTCATCGGTGAACATCGAAGGCTCCCTTGAGGCGAACTGGATAATTAAGGAGCCGAAATTGTAACCGATGCAGTCGCCGAGGGCACGGGCAGCCACGCATGAATCGAGGGCCGAAACCCGGCAACTGGCGGGGATTTTCAGGTCTTGTCGGCAGCCGCGCCGGCATCGAGCAAGGCACCGACCACCGCGGACCAGCCAAGCCCGATGTTCCGGCGGTTATAGCCGCCACCACCCATGGCGACCAGCCGGCCACCGGCATGACGCTCGGCCAGCTCGGCTACCCGGCCCGCCACGAAGGCATGGTCGTCCGCGGCAAGGTCCAGCTGGGTGATCGGGTCGCCACCGAGGGAATCGGCACCGCACTGGAGCAGGATGAACTCGGGCTGGTGCTGCTCGAGAAAGGCTTCGGCCTTGTCCCAGGCATTACGAAAGCCCCCACTGCCGGTCCCGGGCGGCAACGGCAGGTTCAGCTTGCGCCCTTCCGCATCTCCCCGGCCCCGCTCGTGAGCATGCCCCGTGCCGGGATAGAGCGTGCGACCATCCTGGTGCAGGTCGACGAATACCAGGTCCGGATCATCCTCGAAGGCATAGAACACACCGTCGCCGTGATGCGCATCGATATCCACGTAGGCGATGCGGCTGATGCCATGCTGGCGACGCAGGATCTCGATCGCGATGCCGATGTCGTTGAATACGCAGAACCCGGCCACGGCCTTGCGCGACGCATGGTGCAGGCCACCGATCGGCACGAAGCCGTAACGAACCCGCCGCGCCATCACGTCATCGATCGCCAGCAGCGTCGCACCGACGACATGCCGGGCGGCATCGAAGATGTGCTCGTCAGCTGGCGTATCGCCGAAATCGAGAAAGCCACCCTCTCGCGCGCAGCGATCGCGAACAAAATCCAGCAGCTGCGGTTCATGAAACAGCAGTAACTCGGATTCTCCCGCCGGGTGCGGGCGTCGGGTGATGACGCGCTGGTCGAGCTTCGCCTCGGCAAGTGCATCGAGAAATGCCTGTTGCCGGTCAGGACCGAACGGATGGTCGTCTCCGAAACCGTAACGGGCGGTTTCATCGCTGCAATAGAGCGCAACGGCAGGCATCGCGGGATTTTCAATCATCGGGCCAGAATATCACTTCGCCGCGATGCGCCAAATGTTATGCTCGTTGCTCGTCCTGGTCAGGAGCCAAAATGACCAAGCACAAGCGGATCACCGTTGGCTGGCGCGAATGGGCCAGCCTGCCGGAACTCGGCATCAACTGGATCAAGTGCAAGGTAGACACCGGGGCCCGGACCTCTGCCCTGCATGCATTCGACATCGAGGAAATCGAAGGACCGGATGGCCAGCCCCGCGCACGCTTCGGCATGCACCCCGTGCAGGGCGATACCGACACCGTCATCTATTGTGAAAGCGACATCATCGATCGTCGCCAGGTGATGGATTCCGGTGGTCACCAGGAAGACCGCCTGGTGATATCCACCCTGCTGCGGCTCGACGAAAAGGAATGGCCGATCGAGATGACCCTCACGGCGCGCGACAACATGCGTTTCCGCATGCTGCTGGGTCGCACGGCGATGAAGGGCCGCATTCTCGTGAAACCGGGCCGTTCCTACCTGACCGGCCACAAGCCCGAAAACGAAAGCGAAGCCGCCGATGCGGCAGACAACCTGGAAGAAGATTGAGGCAAGCACCATGAGCGAACCGTTGAAGATCGCGATCCTGTCGCGCAACAAGAAGCTGTACTCCACGCGCCGCCTCGTCGAAGCCGTCGAGGCAAAGGGCCATTACGCCCGCGTGGTGGATCCGTTGCGCTGCTACATGAATATCGCGACGCATAGCCCGGAAATTCATTACAAGGGCGAAAAGCTCGAGCATTTCGATGCGGTGATCCCGCGCATCGGCACCTCGGTCGCGTTCTACGCCACCGCCGTGCTGCGCCAGTTCGAGATGATGGGCACATTCCCCCTGAACGAATCGGTCGCCGTGTCGCGCTCGAAGGACAAGCTGCGCTCGACCCAGCTGCTCTCGCGCAAGGGCATCGGCCTGCCGATCACCGGCTTCGCGCATTCGCCCGACGATACCCAGGACCTGCTGAAAATTGTCGGCGGCGCGCCGGTGGTCGTGAAACTGCTGGAAGGCACGCAGGGCGTTGGCGTGGTGCTTGCCGAAACGCGCAAGGCAGCAGAATCGGTCATTGATGCCTTCCGTGGCCTCAAGGCGCACTTCCTGGTGCAGGAATTCATCAAGGAAGCCGGTGGTGCCGACATCCGCTGCTTCGTGGTCGGCGGCAAGGTCATTGCTTCGATGAAACGCCAGGCGAAGGAAGGCGAATTCCGCTCCAACCTGCACCGCGGCGGCCAGGCGAACATCATCAAGATCACGCCGGAAGAGCGCTCCACCGCGGTCCGTGCGGCAAAGATCATGGGCCTCAACGTCGCGGGCGTGGACCTGCTGCGTTCCAACCACGGACCGGTGGTGATGGAAGTGAATTCCTCGCCCGGACTGGAAGGTATCGAGACCGCGACCGGCAAGGACGTGGCTGGCCAGATCGTGAGCTTTGTAGAAAAGAACCAGAAGCCCGGCAAGACGAAGACCAAGGGCGGCAAGGGCTGATTCCATGGCGCCACGCCACAAGAACAAGACGCTGGATATTGGCGGCGAATCGATTGCACCGGGGCAACGCGCCCGGCTCGCGATCCCGCTGTCAACGCATTACACCAACACGCCACTGGAAGTGCCGCTGCGCGTGATCAACGGTCGGCAACCCGGTCCGACCCTGTTCATTTCGGCCGCAGTGCACGGCGATGAACTCAACGGCATCGAGATCATTCGCCGCCTGATGGCCACGCCCGCGCTGAAGCGCATGAAGGGCGCACTGATCGCAGCACCGATGCTCAACGTGCTCGGCGTGATGCACAAGTCGCGTTACCTGCCCGACCGCCGCGACCTGAACCGCAGCTTTCCAGGCTCGGCGGAAGGCAGCATGGCATCGCGCCTTGCCAACCTGTTTACCGAGAACGTGCTGGCGCACGCGCAGTACGGCATCGACCTGCATACCGCGGCGATCCATCGCGACAATTTCCCGCAGATCCGCGCCGACCTCGACGACGAGGAAACTACCGACCTCGCCCGCGCCTTTGGTGCGCCGGTGATGCTGAATGCCGGCACGCCGGAAGGCTCGCTGCGTGGCGCGGCGGTTGCGAATGGCGTGAAGGTAATGGTCTACGAAGCCGGCGAAGCACTGCGCTACGACGAGACGGCCATCCGCGTCGGCGTGAACGGCATCCTTGGCGTCATGCGCAAGCTCGGCATGCTGCCGCCCTCGCGGAGCAAGAAGAAACGCCCGGAACCGATGATCGCGCGGTCATCGTCCTGGGTGCGTGCCAATGGCTCCGGCATGCTGCGTCCGCTCGCCGCCCTCGGCACGGCGGTGAAGCGCGGCCAGTTGATCGGTCGCATTGCCGGCCCCTTCCACGAGGAAGAGATCGACATCAAGGCCCCCTTCGGCGGCATCATCATTGGTCGCACGAATATTCCGCTGATCCATGAAGGCGAAGCGATGTTCCATATCGCCCGCTTCGAGAAGCCGGGCGAACTCGACGAGCGCCTGGAAAACCTGAAGTCCACCTTCGCCGACGACGACCCGCTGA
>JAWWBT010000059.1:0-14024 GCA_033720815.1 Gammaproteobacteria bacterium
CCTACACGGTCACCTCACCCGTTGCCGTACCGGCAGACATGACGGGCTCCGGCGCAGTCGGTATCGAAGGTCATCCGGCCGGCGACTTCGACGGCGACGGCACCTACAGTGATCGTGTGGCGGTAACCAGCGTGGTTGACTGGTTTGCCATCACGGATGCAGAACCGGTGCCACGTCGCGAGATTGTCGCGATGGAGAAATGCCAGGACTGCCATGGTGAACGCGACGGCCTCGCCTTCCACGGCGCAAACCGCACCGACAACCCGCAGATGTGCGCGCTCTGCCACAACGCCAACAACACCGACCTGGCGATGCGCCCGACCGACCCGGATGCCACCGACAACGAGGTCAATACCGCAGCAGCCGACGGCAAGGAAGAAGAGTCGATCGACTTCAAGCGGATGATCCACGGTATCCATGGCGCCGGTATGCGTGAAACCGACCTGGTGATCTACGGCTTCCGCAACAGCTCGCACAACTTCAGTGGAGTCCACTTCCCGGGACGCCTGAATGACTGCGAAACCTGCCACCTGCCGGGTACCTACACGCTGCCGCTGGCAGACGGGGTGCTGGCCACCACCATCGATACGCAGGCCACGGTGAACAATTCCTCGCCCTTCGGGACCCAGGACTTCACCCCGCTGGCTGCCGCGCTCGATGTGGATGACGACGGCAACATCGGCCCGATCGCCGCAGCCTGCTCCGGCTGTCACGATAGTGACCTCGCTCGCGAGCACATGACGCTCAACGGCTCGAACTTCGACGCCCTGCAGGCTGACTTCGACAGCGGCGCCTATGTCGAGACCTGCGAGGTCTGCCACGGCGAAGGTCGCGCAGCAGATATCGAAGTGGTACATAGCCCTGACTGATCAACACGCTTGAGACGTCAGACGCAGTAGTAACGATCGACAGGAACCCAGCCCGACCGGAATTGTCCGGTCGGTGCTGGCCACGAAAGGAGAGCCTGCAATGCGCAGCGAACGGCCTGGACAAGTGCGAGCAACTACAGATGACACTACCCGCAAGATCCGGTACCAGCTTGTCATTGCAGCGCTCTCCGCTCTTTTCATGTTGCCAGCCGGAACAGTACTCGCGGAAGACGAGGACGAGCCGGTAATCCAGAGGGTTCACGAAGTACCCTTCGACATCCCCTACACGGAAGAAGGTGCAGATGAATGCCTGCGCTGCCATGACGAAACATCGGAATTCCCCGTCATGGACATCTTCCGCACCCCACATGCAACGCTGACCGATCCCGATACACCGTTCGCGCAGCAGCAGTGCGAGTCCTGCCACGGACCAGGCAGTGAACACGCGGGTCGTGTAAGGCGCAATGAATTGCGCCCACCCATCCTGGGCTTCGAAGAGCATTCATCCGGTAACCCGGAGCAACGAAACGCGGTCTGCCTTGACTGCCATGACACGCATACCTTTTCCGCCTGGGAAAGCAGCGCGCACAACATGGAAGAGATGGCCTGCACCAGCTGCCACAGCATTCACGTGAAGGAAGACCCGGTAAGCTCGGCCTCGACGCAACCGGAGGTCTGCTTCACCTGCCACACCGAGCAGCGTGCGGATGCGATGAAATTCTCCCGGCACCCGCTGGGTACGGCTGCCATGGCCTGCTCCGATTGCCATACGCCGCATGAGTCGATGAACGATGCATCGATCACGCACTTCACGACCACGGAGCTCTGCTACACCTGCCACGCCGAAAAACGCGGACCGTTCCTCTGGGAGCATCCGCCTGCCACCGAGGATTGCAGCTACTGCCACGAACCGCATGGGTCGGGTAACCCTGCCCTTCTCACGCGCCGGCCGCCACTGCTGTGCCAGTCCTGCCATGCGCGGTCCGATCATCCGAGCCTTGCGCTGACGGGCGACAGCCTGGCAGCCGACCGCGCCGAGATATTCATGCTTGGTGGCAGCTGCACGAACTGCCATTCACAGGTACACGGCTCAAACCATCCTTCCGGCTCCGGCCTCAACAGGTGAGGTGATGCGATGAACAGACGGCCAGACAACGGATCACCAACACGGCGGGCATGGCTGCTTGTCACCGCCTGCCTCCTGGGCCTGCCAGGACTGGTTTCGGCGGCGGAAGAAACCGGAGAGGAAGAAGAAACGAACTCACCACCGCCCTGCGAATACTGCGTCTTCGAACAGGGTGAAGAAGGCAGCATCTCGCTTGGAGCGGGTCTCGTCAGTGACGACAATTACCATTATGGCCAATATCGCGGCCTTGATGAGGAAGGTGCCTACCTCATCCTTGACCTTGACTGGCAATCCGTCACCGAAGACGGGCGTCGCATGGAAGTGAGGGCTCGCGACCTCGGTATCGATGGCCGTTCGCTCGATGCACTGTATGAACGCCAGGGAAGCTACGGGTTCCGACTCGACTACAACGAAATACCGCGCTCGGCCGCCGGTTTTGGCGCACGCACACCGTTCGTCGAGCAATCCGGATACGACAACTCCCTCGGCCTGCCTTCCGGCTGGATGGATGCCGGCACCGTCGCAGGCATGCCAACACTGGCCAATGACCTTCGCGGCATCGATCTTTCCACCCAGCGCCGCCGTGTGATACTCGGTATCGACCTCGACGCACTGGACGACTGGGAATTCGATGTGGAATTCCGGCACGACGAAAAGGATGGGACAAGCCTCCGTGCGGCCAGCTTCCTGACCAATGCCATGCAGTTGCCACTTCCGCGGGACTTCACCACCGACGACATGGAAGCCAGTGCGAGCTATCGCGGCGAGTCGTTTACCGCACAGTTCGGCTATTACCTGTCGACCTTTACCAACACGCATTCGGGGTTGTATTTCGAGAACCCGTTCACGCCAATCACCGGCGGCGCAGATCGTGGTGTTCTCTCGCTGGAACCGGACAACGATTTCCACCAGTTGAGTGGCGCATTCGGCTGGCGATTCGGTGATCGGTCGATGCTCCACCTGCGGACAGCGTTCGGCAACGGCAGCCAGGATCACCGCTTCCTGCCCGTCACAACGAACAGCCTGCTGGCAACCTCCGTCCTGCCCCGCAATTCGCTCCAGGGCGACGTGGATACTGCAAGCCATCATGCGCGCTACACGACCCGTTTTGGCAGCGACGTATCCCTGCAGGCAAATCTTCGTCGCGATAGCCGCGATAATGAAACGCCGCCGCTCACCGTCACGCCGGCTATTACCGAAACCTACATCGGCAACCCGGTGACCAGTACCGGGTACGACTTCGACCGCACACGCTACGACGTCAGCATGAGCTGGCGACCGGTGACCGCCTTCCGCCTCCGCGGTGCGTTAGAGCGAAAGGAAATGGATCGCACCCGTACCGAGCGCGAGGAAACCACGGAAGATATTGCCTGGCTGGAAGCACGCGTACGCCCGTTCGAGCGCGTCGGCCTGCAACTGCGTTACCTCGAATCGGAACGTGACGGATCCACCGTGATCTACGACGAACCGGGTGCGCTCGAGGAAAATCCCCTGCTCCGCCGCTTCCATGTCGCAAATCGCGAACGCGAGGCATGGCGCGTGGCAGTCGATTACGACCCGGTCCACTGGCTGCTTTTCACTGCCATCTCTGAATTCCGTGAAGACCGGTACCCCGATTCCCTGGTCGGCGTGACCTACGGCGAAAGTCGTTATCACAGCCTGGATGCAAGTGTCGTGGCCAGCAACGCGCTGAGGTTCTCGGCGTTTGCCAGCTACGATTTCGAACAGACCCGGCAGCTCGGCAGCGAATCCTTTGGACAACCGGACTGGAATGGCAGGACTCGGGATGACACGCGCACCTCGGGGCTTTCCGCCCACTATGCGAAACCGGAAACCCCCTGGGACTTCCGCATGACGATCTCGATCTCCGAGTTCGAAGGTGAAACCGATGTGGACACCTGGGTCGACGCGACGCCTTTCCCGGACCTGGTCGCACAGCTGTACCGCACCGAGTTCCGCTACCGTTACCACTTCGAAAGCGGCAACGTCCTTACTGCGGGATATGTCTACGAGGAATATGACGCTCGGAACTGGCAGCTCGATGGAGCGGATGTCGCCTCGGTCCCGACCTATCTCTCAATGGGCCTGACGAGCCCGACCTACGAAGTGAATGTGGTGTCAGTGAGTTACCAGTGGCGGTTCTGAAGCGTGTCGCCGAGTAGGCCTGTTCGGAATACAGTCAATCTTCGGACTGGCGTCATGTCAAAACGATAACCTGGCAATGAATGCATCAATGCCGGGTTAACGCCGCTGATTCATTGATCACGCAACGGCCTGATCAGGCATTTTTAGGCATTCACGTTGCGGAACCCGGTCAATCAGCTTGCCCCACCCGCATGTTGCCGATGCGCAACCTCAGCTGTTTCTCGATTTCGATAAGAACAAACAACAGGACACCAACACCAACAACCAGCAGGCCGTCATGAAACGGGACGGAGACTGTTGAAAACAGTACCTGCATCGGTGGCAGGTAGGTGATGGCGAACTGTGCGAGCGTGATGGTAATGACGGTTGCCCAGACCACCTTCGTACCACGCGCGGCCTTCCAGGTGAGCGAGGTGCCGTAGATGTTGCGAATGAAGAAAAGATGAAATATTTCCATCACCACCAGCGTATTCAGCGCGATCGTTCGCGAGAGATCTACCGAATATCCACGCTCGACGGCATAGCTGTACATGCCGAATACGCCTGCAAGGAACAGCACAGAAACCAGGAGGATATGCCAGGCCAGTTCGCCGGTAAGCAACGGCTCATTGCGAGGTCGTGGCGGGCGCCGCATCGTGTTTTCTTCTGTTGGCTCGAAAGCGAGCGCTATTCCGAGCGTGACGGCGGTGATGAGGTTCACCCAGAGAATCTGTATCGGCGTGATCGGCAAGGTCATGCCGAACAGCAGCGCGACGATGATGGTCATTGCCTCGCCTGCATTCGTGGGCAGTGTCCAGCTGATGACTTTCTTGATGTTGTCGTAGACGGTGCGCCCTTCACGCACTGCGGCGGCGATGGATGCAAAATTATCGTCAGCCAGCACGAAATCTGCAGATTCCTTCGCAGCTTCGCTGCCCTTCATGCCCATTGCAATGCCGGCATCGGCACGCTTCAACGCTGGTGCGTCGTTCACACCGTCGCCAGTCATCGCGACCGACATGCCGTGTGACTGCAGCGCTTTCACCAGCCGCAATTTATGCTCCGGGCTGGTACGCGCAAAGATATCGGTTTCCAGTACCGTGATTGACAATTGCGAATCGTCCATGGCATCGAGATCGTTGCCGGTAAGGACTGTTTCAACATGTTCCAGGCCGATCTGCCGCCCGATTGCCGCCGCCGTGTCGCGATGATCGCCGGTAATCATCTTTACCTGTATGCCGGCGGCATGGCATTCGGCAATCGCCTCGATGGCTTCGGGGCGTGGCGGATCCATCATCCCGACCAGGCCGACAAATACCAGATCCCGCTCGACATCCGCAAAGTCCAGGACGGTGTATTCCGGCGCGACGGGCCGGACGGCAAAGGCCAGTACGCGCTGCCCACGGGCGGCGATTTCACCCGCCCTTTCGTGCCAGTAAGCTTCATCCAGCGGTTCCATCTCACCACTGCCACTGCGCTGTTGGCCGCACATGGCAAGAAGCTTTTCCGGCGCTCCCTTCACGAACACGAAGGCATGACCCTGGTGATCATGATTCAGCGTTGCCATGAACCGATGCCGCGCATCGAAGGGAATTACATCGGTGCGGCTCCAGCTTGCCGGTTCGCGGCGGATATGGATACCAAGCTTGCCGGCTAGCGCGAGCAGCGCGCCTTCCATCGGGTCGCCTTCCACCGTCCACTGGCCGTCTTGATGCTGCAGCGATGCGTCGTTGCACAGCACGGCAGCACGGGCGATTTCCTCAAGTGCGGGATGATCCGCTGAACCAGCAGAGTTACCTTCGCAGGAGACATCGCCTCGCGGTTCATAACCATTACCGCCCAGGGAAAACTCCTGCTCATCGGTCACAACGGAAACGACCATCATTTCATTGCGCGTCAGCGTGCCGGTCTTGTCGGTGCAGATCACGGACACTGAACCGAGCGTCTCGATGGCCGGGAGGCGGCGAACGATCGCCTTGCGCCTTGCCATGGCCTGCACGCCGACAGCGAGTGTAATGGTCAGCACGGCGGGAAGGCCCTCGGGAATGGCCGCGACGGAAAGGCCGACCACTGCCATGAACATTTCACTGAAGCTGAAGTGCTCGACGAAGTAACCGAACACCAGCAGCACGGCAGCAATGATCAATATCAGCAGGGTGAGCCAGCGGGCGAAGATATTCATCTGCCGCAGCAAAGGAGTGGTAAGCGTTTCCACTTCCGAAAGCATGCCGCTGATGCGCCCTACTTCAGTATCGACACCCGTGGCGACGACCACGCCGCGCGCCTGCCCGGCCGTAATAAGCGTTCCGCTGTAGGCCATGCACTTGCGATCACCAAGGGGCAGGTCAGCCGCGACGGCTCTCACCTGCTTCTCGACGGGAACCGATTCTCCGGTAAGCAGGGCTTCCTGCACCTGCAGGCCGTTGACCTGAACGAGCCGAAGGTCGGCAGGTACCTTATCGCCGGCTTCCAGCAGCACGACATCACCCGGCACCAGTGTTTCACCGGCGACGCTACGCCGTTCCCCGTCACGCAACACCGTGGCACGCGGCGCCAGCATGTTGCGGATGGCATCGATCGCCTTTTCCGCCTTGCCTTCCTGGAAGAAACCGATCGCGGCATTGGCCATGACCACTGCAAGAATGACGATGGTATCGGCAAGATGGCCCAGCGAGGCGGTAATCGCCGCAGAACCGAGCAGGACGTAAATGAGGATATTGTGAAAATGCCGGAAGAAGCGCAGCAGCGGATGCTGCCTGGGAGGCTCGGGCAGGCGGTTCGCACCATGGCTGCCAAGTCGACGCGCGGCCTCCTCGGCGGAAAGCCCGGAACGATCGGAGCGCAGTGAACTGATCACTGCCTCGGGCGGCATCTCCTGCCATGCATGCTGTGGCGTGACTGCTTCGTTTTCTGCCATGACCCGGTCCCCGGTTCGAGCCAAATTCCTGCATCACAGTGTACTGATTGGTAAAACGAAATGGCGACCGAAATTCGATCTCGTGAACGGTTTCAACCGGATACCAGGACAATACCAAGTAGCAACAAGACAGTGACTAACAGTAAATAATCTCGTTGATGTAATCGACGACTTCGAGACACCTGGCTCTCAAATTCCGGTGTTTCAAAGAAACTCTCACCAATAAAGATCAATACAAAAGGAAACAGGAGAAATGCCAGGGTCGGCGCGAAGTATTCTCCATTCTCCAGGAGGAAAGCCGCAATAATCACCGGAATGCCGATCAATATTAAGAAGCGAGACCATGCAAAGCTCCAGCTTCTCAGGAGATACTGCCGTAGTCCGCAATTCGGACAGGTAACCGGAAAGTTCTTCGAACTGAGATAGATCAGCGATCGGATGTGTTCACCACATTCACATCGACCACGCATGACGTTATCTGCTCAGTGATCCAGCGGCGGCATGTGTTCCGCCTGGTCGGGATTCAGGTCAACGTCGTGCACGACAAGCACGGGCTGCTTCGCATGACGCACCAGCCATTCGGTGGCGGATCCATGCAGGAACTGTGAGAGGCTGCCACGGCTGCGGGTACCCATGGCGATCAGGTCGGCACCCCAGGTGTCGGCGTGCTCGCTGATCTCGTCGGCGGCATTCCCGACTTCCACGGCAATTTCTTCGTCTTCTCGTGCCCAGCGCTTCAGGCGTTCGGTGGCATCGCTCTCCGCCTTGCTGCGCTCTTCCTTCGCATGCATCGGGTTGATCGCGGGATTGGCGGTCTTTTCGGCAAGTTCGCTGGGATTCAGCACGTATAGCAGGCGGATGGTTGCGCCTTCCGGGCAGTAGTCGCGGGCGACGGCCACGGCGCGGGCCGAGGCGGAGGTGAAGTTCACCGGAACGAGGATCTTGCGCAGCATGATCTGCCTACCTTTATTTAATGAGTCTTTTGCCGAAATCGCGGGCAGGTTACCGGATTGCGTGGCGCCTGTCGCCCAGCCAGGTCAATGCAGAAGCATATTGTTGCCTTATTCGCCCGCTTGCCTTGCCGTGGCGTCAGCCATTCTTTATGATTCGCGGCCTTTCGGTTTCGGCATTTCCGGCATTCCTGCCTACCTGCCCTCTTCCGAGCAAGGATTCATGACCGACCTGGTGACGACCAGGCCGGCCATTCGTACGCCTGCATCGTTCGCGTTGCAGGCCGTAGCCCAGGATATTGCATGCTGTCTGATCTTTTCGCGCGTGGCGCGAACTCCCTCACCCGCACATGGTTCTTCAATGTGCGCGGCGACCTGCTCGCAGGCATTGTTGTTGCACTCGCGCTGATTCCGGAAGCGATTGCCTTCTCGATCATTGCCGGTGTCGACCCCCAGGTCGGTCTTTACGCCTCGTTCTCGATGGCAGTGATCATCGCGATTGCCGGTGGACGCCCGGGAATGATTTCCGCCGCAACGGGCGCGATGGCCTTGCTGATGGTGACACTGGTCGCGGACCATGGCCTGGAATACCTTTTCGCCACAACCATCCTCACCGGCATCCTGCAGATCCTGTTCGGCTGGCTGAAGCTGGCCCGCTACATGATGTTCATTCCGCGCACCGTTATGCTCGGTTTCGTGAATGCGCTCGCCATCCTCATCTTCCTGGCGCAGGTGCCGCATTTCGTCGGGCACGGCTGGCAGACCTGGGCGATGGTTGGTGCAGGCCTGGTGATCATCTACGGCTTTCCCTACATCAACCGCACAGTGCCGCCGCCGCTGGTCGCGATCGTGGCCCTCACGGTTGCCGCGGTCACGCTCGGCATCAATACCAATACCGTCGGCGACATGGGCAAGCTGCCGGACGGCATGCCGTTCTTCAATATCCCCGCCGTACCACTGAATTGGGAAACACTGACGATCATTTTCCCGGTCGCTCTGACACTGACCATGGTCGGCCTGCTGGAATCGCTGCTGACGGCATCGATTGTCGATGACCTCACCGATACACCGTCGAAGAAGAACCGCGAATGCAAGGGCCAGGGCTTTGCGAATATCGTCACGGGTTTCTTCGGCGGCATGGCGGGCTGCGCGATGATTGGCCAGAGCATCATCAACATCAAGTCGGGTGGTCGCGGTCGCCTGTCGTGCCTTTCGGCAGGCGTGCTGCTGCTGTTCTTCATCCTCGTGCTTGGCGAGTACGTATCGATGATCCCCATGCCGGCGCTGGTTGCGGTGATGATCATGGTCTCCATCGGTACGTTCGACTGGAGCTCGATCCTCATGCTACGCAAGATGCCGCGCAGCGATGCCTTCGTGCTGGTCGTGACCGTGGTTACCGTGGTGCTGACGCATGACCTTGCCAAGGGCGTGATCGCCGGCGTGCTGCTGAGCGCCGTGTTCTTCGTGCGCAAACTGGCAAAACAGATCCGTGTCGAGGCGATTGACAGTGAAAATGGCGATGAGCGCCGCTACGAAGTGCACGGCGCACTGTTCTTCGTCGCAGTAGACAATTTCCTTGCAGGCTTCGATTACAGCCATCCGGCGAAAACCGTCACGCTGGACCTTACTTATTGCGAGCTGTGGGACAGCTCGGCAATCGGCGCAGTGGACAAGGTCGTTGCAAAGCTGCGGCGTACCGGCGCGGAAGTGAACGTAATTCCGCCGGAAGGTGAAGGTCGCGCGCTGCTTGGCAAGCTCGCCACGCACGACGACCCGAACGCGCCATCCTCTGCTCACTAGCAAAAAAAGCCCCGCATTGCGGGGCTTTTTCAATCTTTCGATTCTCTAGCGTCGCGTCGCGCGCTGTATCCGCACCAGCTTGCCATCTTCGTCGAACAGCAGCGCCAGGTGTGAATCCGTCGCACCGGGTACACCCTGCGTCTTGCGGACCTGCCATTGCAGGAGACGCCCACCATCGACGGGCATGTCCGCTGTTGGTGTGCCGAACAGTTTCTTCGCCTCGACCACCGTTGTTTCACCGGGCTCAAGCTGGTCAAGCAGCGTCGGCGAATAGCGCGCCGGCCCGTAATCATGGGTTGTGCATCCGCCGGTTACCGAAAGCATCAATGCAACAAGCATTACTGAAAGAATCGTCTTCACGCCTGGCTCTCCTCTCTTGATTCGCTGGCGCTGACGACGCGATTCCTGCCAGACTCCTTGGCTCGGTACATCGCGTCATCAGCAATTTGCAGCAAGCCATCAACATCCTGCCCATCTTCCGCGGTACCCACACCGATGCTGATGGTCACCCGCAATGACATCTCCTCCAGGATGACTGCACTTTGTGCCACTGTCTGCCGAAACCGCTCGGCGACCTGCAATGCACCTTCGTGTTCAGTCTCCGGAAGGATAACGGCAAATTCCTCACCGCCGATTCGCCCGATAGTGTCCTGTTCCCGGAAGCATTCGCGGCAAAGGTCTGCAATACTTTCAAGAACACTGTCGCCTGCCGCATGTCCGAAGTTGTCATTCACATCCTTGAAGTGATCAATATCGAACATTAACAGCGAGAGCCTGGAGCCGTAACGTTTCCGCCGCCCTACTTCACGCCGGAGTTCCTTGTGAAATGCACGGCGATTCAGCAATTCGGTCAGTTCCTCGGTCTTGGCCAGCTTGCGCAGCCTGTTCTCCCGTCGCACCTCGCCGGTCACCTCACGTTCGATCGCCGCGAAATGCGTGATTTCCCCGTCTGGGCCGTAAAGCGGTACCAGGTTGATATCCAGCCAGTAACTCCTGCCGGACTTGCTGAAATTGCGAATGCGGGTGCGGACCGGTTCTCGACGTGATATCGCCTTGCGCAGGTCGCTACGTGCTTCCTGCTCGCGCTCATCGCCCTGCAGGAAACGCGGATTATGGCCCCGCACCTCTTCAAGGGAATAGCCGGTCAGCTTCTCGAAGGCATGGTTGACATACACAATGCCGGGATCGCCATCGGTGGGCGCATCCGTGACTACGACAATGTCGCTTGTTTCATCGACGATATCGCGGAAGTTGAATTCGAATTCCTCACCGCTCACGGAAGCTCCTTCCCGGTGCTGTGTACAGCTGAATATATCGCGTTGCGGCAAGGGCCGCGACTGGTCAATGCTGCGATGGATCCCCTGTCGCTTCGATACGCTGCCTTCCCGAGTCATCTTCATCGAGCACGAACTCAAAGACCAGCCACTTGCCGAGTGCCGAAACAAGCAACAGGATGAACAGTGAAATGAACAACACTTTGCTACGTTTTTTCATGTCTAAAAGGCTACCAGACGGCAGGCGACGCTGCCGAGCCTGAGCTATGGTTACTACTTCTGTAGGAAAGCCTTTCCGGAGATGCTGATGAAGACCTTGCACTTCCTCGCCCTTGCCGTAGTCATGATTGCCCTGCCGACAGCTGCTACTGCAGGCACCTTGCTGGTGGCCAACAAGTCATCGAAAACACTGACGCTGGTGGATGCTCAAACCGGTGAAATCGAGTCCGTATTACCGACGGAAGCAGGACCGCATGAAGTGGACGTCTCGCCGGATGGTCGTACTGCGGTGGTTGCGAACTACGGCGCCAACACCGCCGGCAACACGCTGACGGTCATCGATATTCCCGGCGCACACGTCACCCATACGATTGATCTTGATGAACACACGCGACCGCACGGGGTGGTCTGGCTCAATGACAATCGTCGCGCCGTCGTCACGACGGAAGGCAGCCAGAGCCTGCTGGTGGTCGATATCTCCGATGGAAAGATCGAACAGGTTTACCCGACCGACCAGGATGTCTCGCACATGGTCGCCGTGAGGCAGGCGCAGGGCAATGAACCTGCCGTTGCATTCGTGTCGAGCATCGGATCAGGCACGGTCACGAAGATCGTTCTCGGTGACGACCGCGTAGTCTCGAAAAAGACAGGTGATGGCGCAGAGGGCATCGCCGTATCACCCGATGGTGAGACGGTATGGATCGCGAACCGAGGTGTCGACAACCTGGTGGTGCTGGACACGGACACGCTCGAAACACGTGCCACGCTGGATACGGGTGAATTCCCGTTACGCGTGGAGTTCACCCACGATGGTGAACATGCCGTGGTAACCAATGCGCGTGAGGACACGCTCAGCATCTACGACGTCGAGTCACTGCGCTTTGTCCGCAAGGTCGCACTGGGGGTCGAAGGCGGCAAGGGCGCGAGCATTTTCGGGGAATTCGATGCCTCGGTACCGATTGGCATCCAGCCCGCGCCGGGACGGCTGTGGATCGCCCATGCCAACGGTGATCGCGTATCAGAAGTGGATACGGAAACCTGGAAGGTCACGCGCCTGATCGATGCCGGCAAGGAACCGGACGGCATGGGCTATTCCAGGATGGATGCCGGCACTATCGAGTGACCTCATCAACAGCGAGGCCCGGATTCATTGCCAGCTGGAATCCGGGCTTGGCGATGCCTGCAGTTCACGTGACGGCAGGCGATCCGTTCCCCAGCTGCGCTCGATGTACCCGATGATGGTATCGATCTTTTCCTGCTCCACGGCTTCCGGAGCACCGGAATCCAGCGGGTCATGATGGAAGATATAGATGCGCGAGGCGAACTGCTCGAATGGCAGTGAAGACTCGCCAAACATTTCACCGTTGTCTGCCGTACTCACCTTCACACCATCGCCCCAGTCCTGGCCACTGTCATTGTTCGGGTTGAAGAAATACACCCGCATTTCGCCATTCGGGTCGAGCGCGACTCGCTGGATGGCGATCGCATGCCAGCCGACGAAACGTCCGGCGCTATCGGTAATCGCCAAGCCGGCCGGCTGGGGATGAATCAGTGGCTGGTTGCCGTTGTAATACGGATGGTAATAGGCATGAAAGTGACGCAGGAAACCGTCGATATCGACCAGTTCACCCGTCTCGACATCCACGTTGATACGGAAGCCACGACCGACCCACCAGCCGTGGAACTCCGGGTTGATCCAGCGATGCGGATCACCTTCGCGCCCTGCGCAGAGTGCAAACATCTCGTTGTAGATGTAGTCCAGGTGCGGCACAAGTATCAGTGAGACGGGCGCAAGGTCGATCGGCAGCGGTTCGGCGCCGAGGATGCCACCCGCCGATGAAACCGGCTTGCCCTCGAAATGCATGATGATTTCATCGTCTCGCGCAGCGGATGCCAGGATCTGCAGCAGGTAATCCGGGTCATTGAACGCCCACATCGCAATTGCCCGCGCAGACTGGCAGGTCGGGTTATTCCCCTGCCCCACACCGAGAGGCAGCCCGAGCACGGACAGCACACCTTCGAGCAGCAGCGCACGCGGGGATGAATGCGGGCCAAACGCGATGCGCAGGCGTGCTTCGGTCCATTCCGACAGCTCGAGTGAAATCTGGCGCCACAGGCTCGGGCCTACTGCCGGGTGGTAGAGAATGCCTCGCTCCAGGAGCAAGGCAAGGCCATAGGCACCTTGCGGGTTTTCGGGGAATATCGCCGTATCGATCAACGCATCGACCAGCTCGCGATAGCACAGCAGGCATTCGCGACCGGTTGATGACAGGCCAAGCGCTTCAGCCAGCAAGGCCGGGTCCGACTCCACCAGGAAGCGTAGCAGTACCGCGTGGTAGGCAGAAACGATACCCGTATCGTGCATCGCCCGCGCCATGCCGCGGGCTTCGCCGTGCATGGCCTGCGAATCGAGCCGCTCGAGGCGTTCCGCATAGACCTCGATACCGGGATCTTCCCGCGATGCCTGGGTCGGGCCATACAGGCTGCTGACGAGACGGTCTGCACCATGCCCGCTGGCGCCAAGGTCGATGTCCGGATCCACCTGGCAGATCGCGATCTGGGTGATCATCTGCTTGATCGATGACACATCGATCGGACGCTGCCGCAACAGCCTCCATATCTCCTCGATCAGGGAATCAATGACGTGCTCGTAGCCGATGCGATCCGCGAGATGCGCCAGCAACCTGCGTGGAAGTTCTGCCAGGCGTCCCTGGGTTTCCCGCTCCGCTTCGCTCGGCGCGGTGA
>JAWWBT010000060.1:0-13732 GCA_033720815.1 Gammaproteobacteria bacterium
GCCTGGGTGCCTTCGCAATTCACGGCGTACATCGGCACTTGGTCAGCGGTCCAACGTTACCGTGCAGAGAAGAAAGAAGACCCGGTGCGCTGGTTGAAGCAGCAGTTGCTCACTTGCTGGGGGCCGGGCGAGCGACGCAAGGTACGTTGGCCATTACACCTGAAGGTCGCGCGCAAGCCGTCCTGACACATCCTGGCGTGACTCAGGCAGGGGTAAAACGCATCACTGCCCATACCGATGTCGTTGCCAGCAGCCCGAGCGTGGTCACATTGCCGATGGCGCGACCGCTCCAGTAGATGAGCGAGTGCTGGGGTGCGAGGAAGCCGATCGCGTGCGCGGTACGGCCAAGCAGCAGTGTACCCATCAACCATGCGATCGATGAGTCCGCCACGCCTGACCATTCGAGGCCGATCACCATAACGGCGATGACGGGAACGTATTCGAAGAACTGTGCATGCGCGCGTACCGCACGACCGAGGCGCGAATCCGGTTCGCTGCCGAATTCCACGCGCGTAATGCCGCGCAGTGTTGTTACCGTCAGTGTCAGCAGGAAATACAGTCCAACGAGCAGGCCGAGGTAGAAAAAGCTGGTATGCGGGAATGTCGTCATGCTGTTCTCCGGAAATCTTCACGTTGAATGCGGTAGAGCACGGTGCGGTTGTGGCCTTTCGGCAACGAGGGGTGCTCGAAGTCACCATCACGGGTCATGCCGATCTTTTCCATGACACGCAGCGAGGCCGCATTCTCCGGTACGGCGAAGGCGACGATTTCGGCAAGGCCGAGGACATCAAAGCCATGGCCCAGCGCAGCAGAAGCCGCCTCGGTGGCGAGTCCCTTGCCCCAACGGTCACTCGCCAGGCGCCAGCCGATCTCCACGCAGGGCGTGAAGTGCGCTTCGAAGCGCGGCACGTTCAGGCCGGCGAAACCGATGAAACGATCATCCTGCCGATCTTCCAGGGCCCAGAAACAGAAACCGAAGTCCTGCTGGCAGCTGATGATGCGTCCGGCGACGGCATCGCTTTCTTCGGCGTCGAGTGTCTTCGGGAAATGCCGCATCACCTCGGCGTCAGCATTGATGGCGCGGAAGGGTTCGAGGTCGCTTTCACGCCACAGCCGCAGTCGCAGCCGGGGCGTTTCGATGACGGTGTCTTCAGTCATCGCTGTTGTCATAGCGGCGCAATGTCTTGACGGGCACCGTTGCAGTTTCAACCAGCTCGGGTTGCAGCGTGATGTGTTCGATCTTGTGTCGTTCGGAAAGCATCTGCTTCAGGCCGATCAGCACCGGTTGCCAGGTTTTCAGGTCATCCACGACGACGTGCGCCGATAGGGCGATCGTGTGCGAGTCCAGTCGCCAGACATGCAGGTCGTGGACCGAGCGCACACCGGCAACCGCGGCCATGTCATGCCCGACCTGGTCGAAATCGACTTCCGGCGGCACGCCTTCCATCACCACGTGCGTGGCTTCCAGCAGGAGTCGCATGGCTGAAATGGCGATCAGGCCACTGATGAACAGCGAAAGAATCGGATCGATGGGTGTCCAGCCGGTGAGAATGATCACCGTGCCGGAGATCAGCGCCGCGACCGAGCCGAGCAGGTCGCCGATCACGTGCAGCAGGGCGCCACGCGTGTTGATGGTCTTCTCGCCGCTGTGGATGACGAAAAAGACGGCGATGTTCACGCCGAGGCCGATCGCCGCGACCACCAGTACCATCATGCCCTTCACTTCAGGCGGGTCCTGCAGGCGCTGGATGGCGGCGTACACGATGCCCGCGACGATCAGCATCATGAAGGTCGCATTCAGCATCGCGGCAACCACCTCGGCGCGACCCAGGCCGAAGGAATGCTTTTCCGAGGCCGGTTTCTGCGCCAGCCGTGCTGCCAGCGCCGCGAGGCCAAGCGACAGCGAATCGGTCACCATGTGACCCGCGTCGCCGATCAGTGCCAGCGAGTTGGCCAGCCAGCCGGTGACGAATTCGACGACGGCGAAGGCGAGCGTGAATACGAGCGCGAAGCCGAGCTGCTTCGAACTGCCTTCCTTGTGGGAGTGGTCGTGTTCGTACATGGCGCCATCATAAACAAAAACGGCCGCTCCATGCGGAAGCGGCCGTCATTGAATCGAGACGTGCGCGAAATCAGAAGCTCGGCTTGTCCGGCGCGTCATTGAAGCGCTTCACGCTTTCTTCGATTTCCTTCTTCGCGGCGTCAACGTCTTCCCAGCCTTCGACCTTGACCCACTTGCCGTCTTCGAGATCCTTGTAGTGCTCGAAGAAGTGCGAGATGCGGTCCAGCGTGAGCGGGTTCAGGTCCTTGATCGTCTTGATGTGCTTGTAGGCCGGGAACACCTTGTCGTGCGGCACGGCAATGACCTTGGCGTCCTCACCCGACTCGTCGGTCATCTTCAGCACGCCGACCGGGCGGCAGCGGATTACGCAGCCCGGCTGCAGGCCAACCGGCATCACCACCAGCACGTCGACCGGGTCGCCGTCGTCGCACAGCGTGTGCGGCACGTAGCCGTAGTTGCAGGGGTAGTGCATCGGCGTGGTCAGCACGCGATCAACGAACAGGGCGGCGGTGTCCTTGTCGACTTCGTACTTCACCGGCTCGCTGTTCATCGGGATTTCGATGATGACGTTGATGTCGTTCGGCAGGTCGCGGCCGCTGCTGACTTGTTCCAGGCTCATTTCGCTAAGACTCCGGTAATTCGCGGGGGTGGATGATTCAAAGGGCGCGAATTATACGGGAATTCATGGGGCAAATCATGCATTTGGAGCGAATTGCACCGAATCGGGGCGCGGTGCCTGCAAAACCGCCGGGACGGGACTAGACTCGGTAACTGTGCCGGGTTTTACCGCAGTGCACGCGGTCCCGGCAGCTCGTCGAAAACTCTTTCAGGCGACATTTCAAAGGGGACAACATGAATATCGAAATGCTTCCGCTCATCCTCGGCGTGGTCGGGCTGGTGGCGGCGTTCCTGGTCTATGGACTGGTGAAACGCTACCCCGCCGGCGAAGGCCGCGTGGCCGAGATTGCCGAAGAAATCCATTCCGGCGCGATGGTCTTCATGCGCCGCGAATACTCCATCCTCGCAATCTTTGCCGCAGTCATTGCCATTGGCCTGTTCTTCGCCTTCCCGAGCTGGCACACCGCGGTGGCCTTCGTGTCGGGCGCGCTGGCTTCCGGTACTGCCGGCTGGATCGGCATGTACACCGCAACCCGCGCCAATGTGCGCACGACGATGGCTGCGAATGCCGGCAATCCGGCCGATGCGCTGTCGGTCGCGTTCTTCGGCGGTTCCATCATGGGCCTGGCCGTTGCGTCGATGGGCCTGCTGGGCCTGGGCGGCCTGTACCTCTGGTTCGGTGGCACGCACGCCGAGGCGATCCACGGCTTCGGCATGGGCGCTTCCACCGTGGCGCTGTTTTCGCGTGTCGGCGGTGGCATCTTCACGAAATCCGCTGACGTCGGTGCCGACCTGGTCGGCAAGATCGAGGCCGGCATTCCGGAAGACGATCCGCGCAACCCGGGCGTGATCGCCGACAACGTCGGCGACAACGTCGGCGATGTCGCCGGTATGGGTTCGGATATCTTCGAGTCCTACTGCGGTTCGATGATTGCCTCAATTGCGATCGCCGCGACGCTGACCACTGTGGCCGGCCTTGCGCCGAGTAAGGAAGTGCTGATGTTCCTGCCGCTGGCGCTGGCCTCCATCGGCCTCATCTGTTCGCTGCTCGGCATCGGCCTGGTCAAGATGTATTCGGCCAAGGCACCGGAAGTCGCCCTGCGCTTCGGCACCATCGGTGCAACGATCATCTTCATCATCGCGGCATTCTTCGTGGTGCAGTATTTCAATGTCTCGCCGAATGTGTGGGGTTGCGTGCTTGCCGGTGCGGTCGGCGGCATCATCATCGGCCTGGTGACCGAGTACTACACCGGCGGCAAGCCGGTGCGCGATATTGCGCGCTCGGGTGAAACCGGTCCGGCGACGGTGATGATTTCCGGTCTCGCCATCGGCATGCGTTCGACGCTGGTGCCAGTGCTGGTGATCGCGAGCATCATCTTTACCGCGAACGAGCTGGTTGGCCTGTACGGTATCGGCATTGCTGCCGTCGGCATGCTGGCCACGGTCGGCATCACCATGGCGATCGACGCGTACGGCCCGGTGGCGGACAACGCCGGCGGTATTGCCGAGATGGCCGAGATGGGCGAGGCGACGCGCAAGATCACCGATGGCCTCGACGAAGTCGGCAATACCACTGCCGCAATCGGCAAGGGCTTCGCCATTGGCGCGGCCGGTCTCGCGGCGCTGGCCATCATTGCGGCCTACATTGAAACGGTGCGGCTGCATAACGATGGCTTCATCCTCGCGATTGGCGAGCCGGTGGTACTGATGGGCATGTTCCTGGGTGGTATCTTCCCGTTCCTGGTGTCGGCGATCACCATGCAGGCAGTCGGCGATGCGGCCTTCGACATGATCAACGAGATCCGTCGCCAGTTCCGCGACATCCCGGGCCTCATGGAAGGCAAGGCCAAGCCGGACAATGCCCGCTGCATCGATATCGCCACCAAGGCATCGCTCAAGCGCATGATCTGGCCGGGCGTGATTGCCGTCGGTTCGCCGGTGGTGGTCGGTTTCGGTCTTGGACCTGAAGCACTGGGCGGCATGCTCGGTGGCGCACTGATCGGCTGCGTGCTGATGGCACTGATGATGGCGAATGCCGGCGGTGCCTGGGACAACGCCAAGAAGTACGTCGAGAAGGGCAACCACGGTGGCAAGGGTTCCGATGTGCACAAGGCCTGCGTGGTCGGTGACACCGTCGGCGACCCGTTCAAGGACACTTCCGGCCCGTCGATGAACATCCTCATCAACGTCATGGCCATCGTGTCGCTCGTTATTGCGCCGTTGCTGTAAGAACGCCGCAATTACCAGGAAAAGGGCGGCTTCGGCCGCCCTTTTTCTTGGGCGGTATATTGGGTGCCAGGCGCGCAAGAATCCGGAAGAATCCTCCATGTCATGCGCACAGGCTATTCAGCAGGTCTCTCGGAAAGTCATGATGCATTCAGCCTATTCACTATCGGTTCGCCAATGAATTCCCGTAACGCCAGGATCGATTGGCCACGCACGCTACTGGCAGCATGTCGCCAGATCGAAACGTCCGACCTTGTGCCTTCGCTGGAGCAACTGGCAAGCAGCCTGGACGTCAGCGCATCGGAACTGCAGCGCCAGTTCACTCGGCGCCTAGGCATAAGCCCGAAGGCGTACGGACAGGCGTTGCAACTGCATCGTCTGGCACGTGGTGGCGGTGACAGCAAGCGTGCGATTGATACCATCTACGACGCGGGGTTCGAATCGCTGGCCGTGGCCTATGAACGCTCCGCGACTCGGCTCGGTGCCGCTCCGGGCCGGTTGCGCCGGGACATCGATATTGACTGGTGGCTGGGACTGTCGGACCTGGGCTGGATGCTGATGGCAGCTACCGAGAAGGGAATCTGCTGGTTGTCGTTCGATGACGAACCCGGCGCGCTGCTTGAAGAAATGCATGCGGCATTTCCCAGGGCCCGTTTTCGCGATGGCGAACAACGCCTGCGGCAATGGTTCGATACCGTTCGCGATTTCGTGCTGCTGCCAAGGGAAGCGCTGGACCTGCCCGTGGATATCCAGGGCACGGCGTTCCAGGCGGGCGTATGGAAAGCCCTGCAGAAGGTTCCGCTTGGCACGACTGTTTCCTACAGTGAACTTGCCTCGCAGCTCGGGCGTCCGAAAGCCGCGCGAGCAGTTGCTTCTGCCTGCGCTCGTAACAAGGTTGCCTTGCTGATTCCCTGTCATCGTGTGGTGGCCGCCGACGGCAGCCTGGCGGGTTACCGCTGGGGTGTGGAGCGCAAGGCGAGCCTGCTGGAGCGTGAAAAGCGGTCCTGAATCGTGAACGGCTTTCCCGCGCCAATCAATCCAGTCGCTTGTGGAAGCGCAGCCGTGTAGCCAGCAACATTGCCAGCGTGAATGCCGTAAGCGCCGAAAGCTCGAGTGCAAAACTGTCGAGAGAAGCTGCCCGCAACAGGATGCCGCGCACGAGCCTCACGAAATGCGTCAGCGGAATCACTTCCGCAATCCATTGCGCGATCTTCGGCATCCCTTCAAAGGGAAACATGAAGCCTGAAAGCAGGATTGCGGGGAGGAAGGTGAATACCGTGAGCTGCATGGCCTGGAATTGTGTTTTAGCGAGCGTCGATATCAGCAGGCCGAGGCTCAGCGTCGCCGCGATGAACAGGCCGCTTGCCAGGTAGAGGTCGACCAGCGATCCCCGCATCGGTACTTCAAACAGCCACTTGCCAACGAGCAGGATAATGGTGACCTGTACCAGGCCGATGAGAATGTAGGGAACCAGCTTGCCGAGCATCAGCTCGCCGGTCTTCACGGGGGTCGTTATCAGCAGTTCAAGGTTGCCGCGTTCGCGTTCGCGCACGATGGCAACTGCTGTGAACAGGACCATCGTCAGGTTGAGGATCACACCGATCAGCCCCGGAACGATCTGCACTTCGGAACGGCGCTCCGGGTTGTAAAAGGTCCGGGTCACGAGTCGCGAGGGTGGTTGCGAGTCACCGGGAAGCGGTGCGTTCGATAATTGCCGGGCGATCCCCTCGATGGTCGGGTCGGAACCGTTCACCAGCAATTGCCCCACAGGCTGTCCGCGTTCGCGCCGTTCCTCGAAATCGCCTGGCAGGAATACACCAACGTTGATGTCGCCGCGATCCAGCGCCTGCTGCAATGCTGCCGGGCCCGGATAGGCGCGAATGATGTCGATGACCTGCGACCCCTCGAGCTCGCGCAGGTAGCGCCGCGACACCTGGGTATTGGCCTGGTCAGCGACGCCGGCCGCGAGATGTCGCACGTCAAGCTCGATGGCGTAGCCGAACAGCAGTATCTGCAGCAACGGTACGCCGATGATCATGCCGAACGTGAGTCGGTCGCGGCGAAGCTGCTTGAATTCCTTGAACAGGATTCCGCGGAAACGAAGCAGGGCATCACGCATGTTCTGCCTCCTGCTGTTCAGTCGTTGACGCGACGAAGACATCTTCCAGGCTGGGTCTTGCGCTTTCCACGTTCATTTCGTTACCGACGATCTTGCGGACATGCTGTTGCGGGTCATCGACCTCATGCGCAACCAGTACACGTAATCGTGTACCGAGCATCGCGGTGCTGATGATTCCGGCCGCCTGCGCGAGCGCCTGGCGGGCATCACGAAGCTTGTCGCCTTCGACTTCAACCACCTTGCCCGGCAAGTCGTTCATCAGGCTGCGCGGCGCATCGTTTGCAACCAGCCGGCCGCGATCAAGGATGGCGAGACGATGGCAGCGTTCCGCTTCATCCATGTAGTGGGTGGAAACGAGAATGGTCGTACCGGCCTCCGCCAATTCGAAGAGCCGGTCCCAGAAATCCCTGCGGTTCTGTGGATCGACCGCGCTGGTCGGTTCATCGAGTAACAGCAGTTCGGGCTCGTGCAGGACCGCAGCGGCGAGTGCGAGTCGCTGGCGTTGGCCACCACTCAATGTCCCGGCACGTTGCCTGGCAATCGCTTCAAGCTCATAACGTTCCAGGCAGTCGGCGATGCGTTGCCGGCGATGGTCACCACGCAGCGTATAGACATCGGCAATGAATTCGAGATTCTCGCGAATGCTGAGATCGGCATACAGCGAAAACGATTGCGTCATGTACCCGATCCTGCGGCGTAACGCTTCCGCGTCACCGGGCATCGTGTAGCCAAGGACTTCCACGGCACCCTCGCTGGGTTCCAGCAGGCCACAGAGCAGGCGAATGGTTGTCGACTTGCCCGAGCCATTCGGCCCGAGGAACCCGTAGATGCGACCGCGCTGGATATCGAGGTCGATATCATCCACGGCCTTCAGGTTGCCGAACCAGCGGCTAAGGCCGCGCACGTGAATGGCGATATCGCCATTTGTCTTGCCGCTGGCCGTCATGGTGAAGGACATTCCCGGGTCGCAAGTAGCGACACACCAATGCCGGTCGGCAGGTCACTCGCGGAATCCGGTAATTCGAATTCGGCACGATAGACAAGCCGACCGCGATCCTCTTCGCGCAGGGCGTAATAGGGCGTGAAGCTTGCCTCGTTGGCGATGTAGCGCAGTCGCGCAAGATGACAGCCATGGTCGTCGACCATCACCGCACGCTGTTCATCTCGCTTGATGGCATTTCGTTCGTCAGCGGGCAGCAGCACGTCGGCATAAGGCGCCCCGGTGCGAGTGACGGTAGCGAGTGTCATGCCTGCGGGAACACGGTCACCTGTTTCCACGAGCAGCTGCTCAAGGCGCCCGTCGAACGGTGCGCGGATGTCGAGGTCATCGACCGAGATTTCCGCAGTGCGAGCAGCCGCCGCTGCGGCATCACGCTCGGCTTCGATCCGTGCGAGTTCTTCCGGTGTTGCGCCGTTCAGCAGTTCCGCCAGCGCAGCACGCCGTTGCTCGACAGTCGACTGTGCGGTTTCGAAGGCTGCCTCGGCGGCATCACGCTGGCTCCCGCTGGCGAGGTTCTCCTCGGCAAGTCCGCGGATGCGTTGCCACTCGGCCTTTGCCTGCGCAAGCTGGCTGCGTGAGGCAGCCAGCGCTGCCTGGGCCTGGTCAATGTTTTCCTGTCGCGCCCCGCGACGTATTTCGGCAAGCCGCGCTTCTGCAGCACGCAGTTGCGCGCGGGCCTGGTCCAGGATTGTCACGCTACGGGAATTATCCAGCGACAGGATCAATGCGCCCTTTTCGATGCTGTCGCCCTCGCGAACTGCAATGGTCGATACCTGTTCCATCGCCGGTGCGCGCAATTCGGCACGGTCACGTTCGACCGTACCGACTGCCACGGGCTCCGGTGCCTCGCTGCAGCCCGCAGCTGCGGCCAGGGCAATGCAGGAAATGGTGCGTATCAGTGTCGCCATCATTGTGTGTCTTCCTTGCAGGTGAGGCCGTGCAACAGCACGGCCTGCTGGTGGCGGATAAGGGCTTCAAGTTCGTCGGCCTGCCATTCGCGGCCGAAGACCTCGCGGATGAGCGGCGCAGCGAGAAAGGGGAACAGCGCCAGGGAGAGGATCGATATCACACCGAGGTCGATATCCAGCTCCCTCGGGATGCGGCCCTGTTCCTGCGCATTACGCAGCAACCCCGAGATGGCCTGGCGACCACGACTGGCAAAGCGTGTCGCGAAGCCGGAACGCATGTCGCCGTCTTCACCCAGCACGTCGTGCAACAGCAGCGAGGGAATTTCCGGATGCCGGCTCACGGTGCGCATGTAGAAATCCATGAATGCCGCCAGCGCATCTCCGGGCTGAGCGCCATCGCGAATCTGGCCCAGGCGTGCGAGGAGGGGCTCCGCCACGGATTCGATGACCGCGAAGTACAGTCCTGCCTTGTTGCCGAAGTGGTAATGCACCATCGCGGGAGTGACATCGGCACTGGCGGCGATATCGCGCAAGGTCGTTGCGCGAAAACCGTGGCGGGAAAAGTGTTCGCGCGCGGCATCGAGGATGGCCTGGCGATTGCGTTCGCCCTGCTTGCCACCCTGGCGGCCGGCGCGGCGGCGGGTTGTTTTTCCATGTTTCATGCCTGTTAATTAATCAGGCAATTAATTAATGTGCAAGGCCTTTGGTGCGCCGTGAAAATATCGATATTTCAGTGGTTTGCAGACGTAATTGAACAAAAATCAGCCAGGTGACGGGAAATCTGCGGCCTTGAAGTCAGCAGTCGGTATTGTCAGGTCGTACCCTGAAGGTAGAACGAATAGCGACATCAACCGGTGCAAAGGAGGCATCCATGAGCAATCTTTCGCACGAAAACTGGACAAAACACTGGATTGTGGCGGCCGACAGTGCGCGTGCGCGGCTGTTCACGATGAAGCCTGGCCAGACCGGCCTGCCTGAAGCGCTGGAAGAACAGGAAGATGTCGCGCACCCGGAAGGGCGTCTCAGGGACCAGGACCTGGTGACGGATGATGCCGGTCGCACGGGCGAAGGTGGTCGCGTGCAGCGACATACTTTCGCGAGCGAGAAATCCGAGCAGGATCACGAACGTGAGAAATTTGCGCGTCGCCTGGCCGATCACCTCGATCACCTGCGCGCCACGGGCAAGCTGGAAACGCTGGACGTGGTTGCTGCGCCGACATTCCTTGGCGAGTTGCGCAACGCGTTTGATGACAACCTGTCCAGATGCGTGAAGCGCGAGGTTGACGCTGACCTCGTGCATGAATCTTCCGAAAGTATCCTGCGACATATCCGCCAGGAGTGATGCTGCAATCGAATGGGTGTGAAAGCGAAAGGGCCGCACTGCGGCCCTTTCTTCTTGCGGGACATCATCGGCGCTAGTCGGTCTCCGATACCCGGAAGCCCGGTTCGTGGTGCTGTCCGGAATACTCTGCCGCCGTGATTCGCCAGTGCATGGCATCGCGCAACTCGCCCTCGCTGTCCTTGCCGTGGGCAGGAAGGGTTTCCAGCAGCGTGAAGCCGAGTTTTTCGGCAATGCGAATGGAGGCGCGATTCTCCGGCGCGCAAAAGAGTTCGACCTGACCGACCCCGGACTTCTTGAACGCTGCCCAGAGGCCGAGCCTGGCCGCCTCGGTGGCGAGCCCCCTGCCAGTACTGGACTGGTCGAGCAGGTAGCCGAGTTCACGGCTGCCGCCGCCGCTCCGCGTCGAGAGCATCAATTCCCCGACCAGCTGTTCGTTCGAATCGAGCAAGGCATACCGGAAATCCTCACCGGCAAGAAAGCGGCCGCGATATCCGGCAAGTCGCTGGCGCGTGCCGTCCAGCGTCATCGGTTCGTCGCGCATCCACTGGATGAATGGACGCAGGTGGCGATCGTTGCGATCAAGCAGCGCGCGGAAATCTTCTGCATCTTCCTCGCGCCAGCAACGCGCGACGAGGCGTGACGATTCCATGCGGATGGGTGAGTTCTGCATCGGGCGCTCCAGAAGGCGAATGTCCTTCGCCATGGCGCGGTGGAGCGCCGGCGAGGCTCATTGTTGGCCGCTCGTGGCTGCCTCGAAGAGTCATGGCCTGTCAGCCGGTAATAAAAAACCCCGCCGAAGCGGGGTTTCAGTGCAGGCCGAAAGTGCTGGATTACTTCTTCTTCAGCTCGAACGGCGGGCACTTCTTCTTCACCGCAACCTTCTTCATGGTCACGTATTTCGGCATGCCGTCCTCGTACGGCGGGTAGGCTTCGCCCTTGATCAGCGGCTCAAGGTACTTGCGGCAGCTTGCCGTGATGCCGAAGCCGTCCTTCGTGATGAAGGATTTCGGCATGAACTTTTCCTTGTTCGCGACCTTCGAGAGAGGCGCGGATTCGAGCTTCCAGCGGTACGGCTTGTCCTTGGTGCGCTTGATCGCGACCATCTTCGCGTTCTCGCCCTTGATGGCCATTTCCACCGCAGCCTTGCCCACGGCGTAGGCCTGCTTCAGGTCGGTTTCCGAGGCGATGTGGCGTGCCGAGCGCTGCAGGTAGTCGGCCAGTGCCCAGTGGTACTTCATGCCGAGCTTTTCCTTGACCAGGTCGGCCAGGTAAGGGGCGACGCCGCCGAGCTGCTTGTGGCCGAAGGCATCGACCGTACCGGCCTCGGCGAGGAACTTGCCGTCCTTGTCGCGCACACCCTCGGAGGCGACGATCACGCAGTAGCCGTACTTGTCGACGGATTCCTTCACGCGGGCCAAGAAGGCCTTCTCGTCGAACGCGACTTCCGGGAACAGGATGATGTGCGGCGGCTCGCCGTTCTTTCCGGAGCCGGCAAGGCCACCTGCGGCGGCGATCCAGCCGGCATGGCGGCCCATCACTTCAAGGATGAACACCTTGGTCGAGGTCTTGGCCATGGATTCCACGTCGAGCGCGGCTTCCTTCGTCGAGATGGCGACGTACTTGGCAACGGAGCCGAAACCCGGGCAGCAGTCGGTCAGCGGCAGGTCGTTGTCCACCGTCTTCGGTACGTGGATGGCCTGGATCGGGTAACCCATCTTCTTCGACAGCTGCGAGATCTTGTGGCAGGTATCGGCCGAGTCGCCGCCGCCGTTGTAGAAGAAATAGCCGATGTCGTGCGCCTTGAAGACCTCGATCAGGCGTTCGTATTCCGCAAGGTTTTCTTCGAAGCTCTTCAGCTTGAAGCGGCAGGAGCCGAAGGCACCACCCGGCGTGTGGGCCAGGCCGGCGATGGCGGACTTCGTTTCCCTGGACGTGTCGATCAGGTCCTCGGTCAACGCACCGATGATGCCGTTGCGGCCTGCGTAGACCTTGCCGATCTTGTCCTTGTGCTTGCGGGCGGTTTCAATCACGCCCGCAGCAGAGGCGTTGATCACGGCGGTCACGCCGCCAGACTGGGCATAGAACGCATTCTTGCGTGCCATTGAGCTTCCCCTTGTTGATTACCGTTTGGTTGATTGCCAATTGCGGAGTTTCCGGCTGGAGGCAGGGTAAGCAGCAACTGCAATCCGGCCTCGCGAGGGCGCAAAGGATAGCTTCTGTAGGGCAGTTTTAACAGGTTTTACATTGACCTATAGCCGGACTGGCGGTAGCTTAGACCGCTGTTTTTTCAGGTTCCGCGAGGGGTAAGCGGGGCTTGTGCATCGCAAAACCACACAGAGAGACACACCATGAGAATCGTATTGCTGGGTGCTCCGGGTTCGGGCAAGGGCACGCAAGCCCAGAAACTCGTTGAAAAATACGGTATTCCGCAGGTTTCCACCGGTGACCTGCTGCGCGCCGCGCTGGCCGAAGGAACACCGCTGGGACGCAAGGCCAAGGCCGCGATGGACGCCGGCCAGCTGGTGTCGGATGACATCGTGCTCGGCATCATCCAGGAACGCCTGCGCAAGCCGGATGCCCGTAACGGGTTCATCCTCGACGGCTTCCCGCGCAACATCCCGCAGGCACAGTCGCTGGACCAGATGCTGCTGCGTCTTGGCCAGCCGCTCGATGCCGCGGTGCTCATGGATGTCGATTTCGACCTGATCATCCAGCGCCTCGCCGGTCGTCGCACCTGCGAGAGCTGCGGCACGCTGTACAACACCTTCACGAACCCGCCGAAGGTGCATGGCCTGTGTGACAAGTGTGGCGGAACGCTGCATCACCGCGCGGACGACAACGAGGAAACGATCGGCAATCGCCTGCGTGTGTATGAAGCACAGACGAAGCCGCTGATCGATTACTACTCCGAGCAGGAAAAACTGCACACCGTGCACGCTGTGGGTGAAGTCGACGAAATCTTCAGGAAACTGGTCGCCATCCTCGATCCGGTGAAGGAAGAGTCCAAGGTTGCTGCCAAGCAGCGTGCTCGCGCCGCCGCGGTGCAGGTTGCCGCCGCGAACGTGAAGTCGCGCCAGGAAGGTGGTTCGCCGGAGAAGGAAGAAAAGCCTGAGGCGAAGAAACCTGCATCGAAGAAGAAGGCCGCTTCCAAGAAGAAGGCTTCCTCCAAGAAGAAGGCCACCTCCAAGAAGAAGGCTACCTCCAAGAAGAAGGCCACTTCCAAGAAGAAAGCCACTTCCAAGAAGAAAGCCACTTCCAAGAAGAAGGCTGGCTCGAAGAAGAAGGCTGGCTCGAAGAAGAAGGCAGCCTCGAAGAAGAAGGCTACCTCCAAGAAGAAGGCCACTTCCAAGAAGAAAGCCACTTCCAAGAAGAAAGCCACTTCCAAGAAGAAAGCCACTTCCAAGAAGAAAGCCACTTCCAAGAAGAAAGCCACTTCCAAGAAGAAAGCCACTTCCAA
>JAWWBT010000061.1:0-13586 GCA_033720815.1 Gammaproteobacteria bacterium
CAACCGCGACCTGCCGGAAGGCCACGACGGCTTCGGCCTCGGCACGCTGGGTGTGCCGGGCGACAAGCTGGTGGACAAGGCGACCTACGAGAAGATCAAGGCCGAAACGCTGGCCACCGTGCGCGGCACGGTGCAGGCGGACATCCTGAAGGAAGACCAGGCACAGAACACCTGCATCTTCTCCACGGATTTCGCGCTGCGCATGATGGGTGACGTGCAGCAGTACTTCATCGACAACAAGGTGCGGAATTTCTATTCCGTGTCGATTTCCGGCTATCACATTGCCGAAGCGGGCGCGAACCCGATCTCGCAGCTCGCCTTCACGCTGGCGAACGGTTTCACATTGTTGGAGTACTACCTGGCGCGCGGCATGGACGTGAACGATTTCGCGCCGAATTTCTCCTTCTTCTTCTCTAATGGCATGGATCCGGAATATTCCGTGATCGGCCGCGTCGCGCGTCGCATCTGGGCGCGTGCGCTGCGTGATCTTTACGAGGCCGGCCCGCGTGCGCAGATGCTGAAGTACCACATCCAGACCTCGGGCCGTTCGCTGCACGCGCAGGAAATCCAGTTCAACGATATCCGCACCACGCTGCAGGCCCTGTATGCGCTGTACGACAACTGCAACAGCCTGCATACGAACGCCTATGACGAGGCGCTGACCACGCCGACGGAAGAATCCGTGCGTCGTGCGCTGGCCATCCAGCTGATCATCAACAAGGAGCTGGGCCTCAACAAGAACGAGAACCCGCTGCAGGGCTCGTTCATCATCGAGGAGCTCACCGATCTCGTTGAAGAAGCCGTTTACCAGGAATTCGAACGGATTTCCGAGCGCGGTGGCGTGCTGGGTGCGATGGAAACCATGTACCAGCGCGGCAAGATCCAGGAAGAGTCGCTCTACTATGAAGCGAAGAAGCACGACGGTTCACTGCCGATCGTCGGCGTGAACACCTTCCTGGGCAAGGATGATGAAGGCACGGAAGAGCCGGAACTCATTCGTTCCACGGAAGAGGAAAAGCAGGCGCAGATCCGGGCCGTGCAGACGCAGCACACGCACAATGCCGAAGCCATCGACATTGCACTGCAGCGGCTCAAGGATACGGCGGCATCGGGTGGCAATGTCTTTGCCGAACTGATGGAAGCCGTGAAGGTCTGTACGCTGGGCCAGATCAGCCAGGCGTTGTACGAAGTGGGTGGCAAGTACCGTCGCAATATGTGACGTAGTTCCGCTCACAGTGAAATTGTCCCGGGAAAACCCTGTCATCTGACAGGGTTTTCTAGTAAAAAAACGAGCAGCAAGTGGCAAGGAGAGTGGTTTTCAGGCAGGCCTCTTTATTGCAGAAAACCTTGTATTGCAAGGGTTTCTGTGCCTAATTGGCTCGCTTTCCTTTTAACATTTTCTTTGCTACATTCGATGGCCGCGCTGCGTTCAGCGCAGCGGCTCGCTATTGCTGAACCCCTTCAGTAACCACGATAGATCTAAGGGAATTAACATGCCCAAGTTAATCAACAAGAAGCTGATCGTGGCTGCCTCCTCCGTCTTCATGATGGGTGCGGTTGCTACGGTTCACGCTGCTCCGGAGCAGGTCCTCAAGACGACCATGCAGACCGCGCAGACTTCCAACCAGCAGTCTGCACGTTCCCAGGAGCAGGTAAATCGCATCAGCGAAGAGACTCAGAGTCTCCTGACCGAATACCTCACTGTTACGCAGCAGACTGATCGTCTTCGCGTATACAACGAACAGCTCGAAAAGCTGATTCGTGACCAGGAAGAAGAAAAGATTTCCATCCGCAAGCAGCTCGAGGATGTCGAGGTTGTGGAGCAGGAAATCCTTCCGCTGATGATCCGCATGGTTGAAAGCCTCGAGAAGTTTGTCGAGCTGGACATGCCGTTCCTGCAGCAGGAGCGCCGTGAACGCGTCCTGGAGCTGAAGGACATGCTGGATCGCGCTGACGTGACTGTCTCCGAGAAGTACCGTCGCGTGATGGAAGCCTACGTGACCGAGACCGATTACGGCCGCACCATCGAAGCGTACCGCGGTACGCTCGATATCGACGGCGGTGAGCGCACGGTCGACTTCCTGCGTGTGGGTCGCGTCATGCTGGCCTACCAGACCACCGACCGTCAGCAGACGGGTTTCTGGAACAAGTCCACCAACCAGTGGGAATCGCTTCCGGATGAGTATCGTGGTGCCATCGCTGATGGCTTGCGCATTGCCCGCAAGCAGGCGGCGCCTGAACTCATGAAGCTCCCTGTTTCCGCACCGGAGTCGGCACAATGAAAAAGATTATCTTTCCCGTAATGATGTCCATGCTGCTCGGCGCCGGTGCCGCCGTGGCACAGGAAGAGCAGCCGGCTGCGCAGCAGCCGAACACGCTGGACCAGCTGTTGCAGCAGGTTCGCCAGGCCAGCCGCGAAACCGCGGCGATGAACCAGCGCCGTGAGCGCGAATTCCGCCAGGCCCGCGACCGCCAGCAGGAGCTCCTCAGCGAAGCCAGGCAGGCGCTTGCTACCGAAGAAGCGCGTTCCGATCGACTGCGTACGCAGTTCGACGAGAACGAGCAGGAGCTGACCCAGCTGTCCGAAACCCTGCGTACCCGTATGGGTAACCTCGGTGAGGTCTTCGGTGTTGTCCGCCAGATGGCCGGTAACGCCAAGTCCATCGTCGATAACTCGCTGGTTTCTGCGCAGATCGAGGACCGTGGTGCCGTGCTGTCGAAGCTGGCCCAGTCCAAGGAACTGCCGACCATCGGCGAACTTGAACAGCTCTGGTTCACCTTCCAGCAGGAAATGACCGAAGCAGGCAAGGTTGTGCGCTTTACCGACCAGGTTGTGGGTGAAGACGGCCAGCCGCAGCAGACTGAAGTCGTGCGCGTCGGTACCTTCAACGCGATCAACTCGGAAGGGTTCCTCCGCTACCTGCCGGAAACGCAGTCGCTCGTCGAACTGGCTCGCCAGCCGGCAGGCCGCTTCGTCTCGATGGCTGACGACCTTTACACCGCTGAAGCCGGAACCGGCCCGATTGCCATGGCAGTCGATCCGACCCGTGGCCAGCTGCTGGGTGCGCTGGTCCAGGCTCCGACGCTGGCGGAACGTGTCGACCAGGGTGGCACCGTCGGTTACATCACGCTGGCCCTTGGCCTGTTTGGTGTACTGATCGCGCTGCAGCGCCTGATCTATCTCTTCGGCGCGGGTCGCAAGATCAAGTCGCAGCTGGGTTCCGGCAAGCCGAACCCGGACAACGCGCTGGGTCGCATCCTGTCGGTCTATTCCGACAACAAGGATGACGATATCGAGACCCTCGAGCTGAAGCTGGACGAAGCGATCCTCAAGGAAACGCCGGCTCTCGAGAAGTGGCAGAACGCCATCAAGATTCTCGCCGCCGTCGCGCCGCTGATGGGTCTGCTTGGTACCGTTACCGGCATGATTGTCACCTTCCAGTCGATCACCCTCTTTGGTACGGGCGATCCGAAGCTGATGGCAGGTGGTATCTCCCAGGCGCTCGTGACTACGGTGCTGGGTCTGGTCGTCGCCATTCCGCTGGTCCTGCTGCACGCCATCGTTGCTGCGCGTAGCAAGGAACTCGTCCAGATCCTCGAGGAGCAGAGTGCCGGCGTCATCGCCGCCCACGCGGAAAAGCAGAAATGATCTGGCTGAGCGAAACCTTCGACGGGATTCGCGGATTCTTCGAATCCGGTGGTGATGTTCTGTGGTTCGTCCTGGTCATCACCATCCTGATGTGGACCTTCATCATTGAACGGCTCTGGTTCTTCAGAGCCGTTCATCCCCAGCTTGCAAAGCGGGCGAAGGACATCTGGGAATCCCGCTCGGATCAGGAAAGCTGGTACGCAAAGCGCGTTCGCGAACGGCTGATATCCGAGATCGCCATTGAAGCGAACCGCTTTGTCATCCTCATCAAGACGCTGATCGCCCTGCTGCCGCTCGTCGGCCTGCTGGGTACCGTCACCGGTATGATCCTGGTCTTCGACGTCATGGCCGTGCTGGGCACGGGTAACGCCCGCGAAATGGCGGGCGGCGTTTCCGCTGCGACGCTGCCAACGATGGCAGGCATGGTTGCCGCGCTTTCTGGCCTGTACTTCGGTACGGCGCTGGATCGCAAGGCCCAGGTCGAAGTGGAGAGGGTCGAGGACGAGCTGCGTCATTTCTGAACAGGTGAACCATGAGACGCAAGCATAAAAACTCTGACGAGGAAGCAGATATCAACATGACACCGATGCTCGACATCGTGTTCATCATGCTGATCTTCTTCATCGTCACGACGTCCTTCGTGAAGGAAGCCGGTATCAATGTGAACCGACCGACGGACGCGCCGCCACAGACCAAGGAAGAAAACGATGTGGTCCTGATCGAGATTACCGATACGGGCCAGATCAGGATGGGCGGTCGGACAGTCGATATTGGCGCAGTCCAGGCGAACGTTGAACGCGCGCGTGCGGAGAAGCCGGACGCCACGGTGGTTGTTGCCGCTGGCAAGGATTCCAACGCCGGTATCCTGGTGCGCGTGATCGACCAGGCTCGCCAGGCAGGTGCGCTTAACGTGTCCATCGCGTCGGACGCCACTTAAAACAGAGCCCGGCACTTTGCTGCCGGGCCGCTGTCAAAAGAGACAGGTATGGCTAGACAACACGCACAAAAGGAAGAAGATGCTGAGATCAACATGACCCCGATGCTCGACATCGTGTTCATCATGCTGATCTTCTTCATCGTGACCACCTCCTTCGTGAAGGAGGCGGGTATCGAGGTGAACAAGCCGCCCGCTGAGACGGCTGTTCCGCAAACCCAGGGCAACGTGATGATTGCCATCACCGAGAACGGCGACATCTGGATGCAGAAGAAGGTCGTCGAGCTCGAGCAGGTACGCCTGCTGGTCGAGCAGGCCAAGGCAGAGAACCCGGAAGGTAGCGTGGTCATCCTCGCCGATGAGAATGCGCCGACTGGTGTTGTCGTCCAGGTCATGGACGGCGCACGCCTTGGCGGCGCCGACAGGGTTGCACTGGCAGCTTCGGAGGGTAGCGGATCATGAGATATCTCATTTCTCTCGGCCTCGGTGTGATTATTGCAATCGCGCTCTTTGGCCTGATGAACTCGCTGATTTCGGGCGGTGACCGCGGTTCCCTGCAGGCGCAGGATACCCAGTTCGTCGACTTCGTTCGCGTCAAGCGTAACGAGCAGACACGAACCAAGGAGCGCCAGGTTCCCGAGAAGCCGGAACCGCCGAAGAAGCCGCCACCGCCGCAGGTTGCGCAGGCAAACCAGGACACGCGTCCTACGCCCCCAGAGCTGCAGATGAACATGCCGAACCTTGGCGCCGGTTTCTCCGGTACGGGTCCGTACCTGGGTAACCCGTTCAGTGGCAGCGGCACGGGCGACGGTGACGTGATTCCGATCGTGCAGATCGAGCCGCAGTATCCGCGAGAAGCGCTGATGAAGTGCATCGGTGGAGTCGTGAACCTCGAGTTCACCATTCTCGAAGACGGATCCGTGGAGAATCCGTCCGTCATTTCATCGGATCCGCCGCGCCTGTTCGATCGTTCGGCATTGCGAGCGATCCTGCGCTGGAAGTTCAAGCCTCGAGTCGTGGATGGTCGCCCGGTAAAGCGTCGTGCGACGTTGCCACTTGAGTTCGAGACGCCGGAAGGCTGCTAAGCCAGGCTTGGAGAGGGTTGATTTCATGCAGAAAAAACTGATCGCATTCCTGGCGACCGCGTTCCTGGCCTTTAGCCTCGTAACCCCTGCCCATGCACAGCAGGAGGAAGAGGAAGAGACCAAGAACACGTTCATGTCGCCGGGCGTGTACAAGCGCATTTCGCGTGCCTACGAAGACATCGAAGCGGGTAATTATTCCGAAGCGGTGGAAGAGCTCGAGGACCTGATCTCGGACATCGAGGACAGCCCGTACGAGAAAGCTGTTGCCCTGCAGACCCTGGGCTATGTCTACATCAACCAGGAGAAGTGGCGCCAGGCGGCGCAGTACCTGCAGGCAGCCTATGATCTCGACGCGTTCCCGCCGGAGCCCGAGAAGCAGGTGGTCTACGCGTTGGCGCAGATCTATTCGCAGCTTGAGGAGTACGACAAGACGATTCGCCTGATGAACCTCTGGTTCAAGGGCAAGGCCGAGAAGGATGTTCCGCCGGATGCCTACATCATCCTGGCGAATGCCTATTCTGCGAAGAACCAGTTCCAGCAGGCGTATCCGTGGGTTCGCAAGGCTGTCCAGGCCGCACCGAAACCCAAGAAAGACTGGCTGAACCTGCAGTTGGCCGTTCAGTTCGAACTGGGCAAGTTCGGTGAAGCCGCCGAAACGCTCGAGATCCTCATTGCCAATTGGCCGGACGAGGAGCGCTACTGGCAGCAGCTTTCCGGTGTGCAGCTCGAGTTGAACCGGGATGCCGCGGCACTGGCGACGCTCGCGCTTGCCTACGAAAAGGATTTCCTGGAAAAGGAAGACGAGTACCTGAACCTGGCGCGTCTCTACATGCTCAACGAAGTGCCCTACAAGGGTGCAATGGTGCTGGACAAGGCGCTTGAGGAAGGCAACGTTGAAAAGACGCAGAAGAATTACGAGCTGTTGTCACAGGCGTTGATCCAGGCTCGTGAGTACAAGGAAGGTATCGCGGCACTGGGCGAGGCGGCGGAATTTTCCGACGACGGTGAGCTCTACCTCCGCCAGGCGCAGCTATACACTTCCATCGCAGACTGGGAAGGCGCCATGGAAGCAGCGAAACGGGCTGTGGAAAAGGGCAACATGGAGCCGAAGAAGACCGGCCAGGCATGGCTGGTGCGTGGCACCGCCGCAGCGGAAGCGAAGCAGTTCGACGCAGCTGTTGAAGCGTTCAACAAGGCTCGCGGCTACGAGGATACGCGCAAGCAGGCCACGCAGTGGCTGAGCTTTGTCCGCACGGAGCAGTCCTTCAGCCAGCGTTGATGGCTGGACCTGTGCCGAAAAAAGGGCGCCCTTGGGCGCCCTTTTTTTGATCCATTTCAATGATTTGGACATCCAAATTCTTTACATAATAATATGTGATCATTGTCACAGTGATAGTCTGAAGCGATGCCAGACTTGGGCCTTGAACGGTCATGGGCCGAATTTCCACGAATGGTCGCACGGTGCCGCTCGGCGAGCGACAAGGAAGACAACGTGAAAACCGATTTCAACGCAAAAGCAGGGCATGGCGCAGCATTGGGAAATGTCGGCACAAACGACATCGAACGTTTTCTCGACACGATGTGGATGGAGCGCGGCCTCGCTGAAAATACCCTGTCTGCATACCGAGCCGACCTGAACGGTCTCGCCGCATGGGTAGAAGACCATTCGATGGACCTTCGAAGCCTGCGCCGTGAGCACTTGCTGGCCTTTGTTGCGTGGCGAGTAGAGCAGGGTGCCCGGCCTCGTTCAACCGCGCGGCAGCTATCCAGCATTCGTCGCTTCTATCGGTGGCTGATCCGCGAAGGCGAGATCAGTAGCGATCCGAGTGAAAACATCGAGATGCCGAAGCTGAGCCGTCCGCTGCCGAAATCCCTGACGGAGTCGGAAGTTGAGCGGCTCCTTTCCGCGCCCGATGTGCACGATCCACTCGGTCTGCGCGATCGGGCAATGCTGGAAGTGCTTTATGCCACCGGGCTTCGCGTTTCCGAACTGGTTGCCTTGTCACTGGACCAGGTCAATCTTCGCCAGGGTGTCGTTCGCATCATGGGCAAGGGCAACCGCGAGCGACTCGTGCCGTTGGGTGACGAGGCGCAGCGTTGGCTCGAGCGTTTTTTCCAGCAGGGTCGTCCGGAGATTCTCAACCAGCGACAGACGTCGTATCTCTTCCCGACACGCCGCAGTGATTGCATGACCCGCCAGGCTTTCTGGCACATCATCAAGCGTTACGCCGAGAAAGCACAAATCAGCAAGGCGTTGTCGCCGCATACGCTGCGCCATGCCTTCGCCACGCATCTCCTGAACAATGGTGCGGACCTCCGTGTTGTCCAGATGTTGCTGGGTCATAGCGATGTTTCCACGACCCAGATCTACACTCACGTTGCTCGCGAGCGACTGAAGGACGTTCACTCCAAGCACCACCCGCGCGGCTGATCCAGGTGAACATGGCTTCCGCTCCGGGGCTTTGTTAGGCTCCGGCGGAACATTTTCACGCCGTGTGGCGTCAAATCTCCAGACCACCCTTCAAATGGCAGGACAACGTGATTCGAATCATCCTTGCAACGCTACTGCTGGCACTTGCTGCGCCAGTTTCCGCCGATAACGACGAACAGGCCCGCACGAAGATAGCCGAACGCTTCCCGGGTGCCGAAGCGGGTGACGTCGTGGCCACGCCGGTACCGGGGCTTTACGAGGTCACCATTGGCCCGGTTGTCCTGTATGTATCGAAAGATGGTCGTTACCTGCTACGCGGCAATCTTTTCGACATGAAGACCGATGAAAATCTCACCGAATCGCGTGAGGCGCGTGCGCGCGCCAAGGCGCTGGCCGAGCTGGACGACGACGACCTGATCACGTATTCACCGGACAACCCGCGCCATACGATCACGGTGTTCACTGATACCTCTTGCAGCTATTGCCGTGAGTTCCATCGCCAGATCCAGGACTACATGGATCTCGGCATCAAGGTGCGTTACGCCTTCTATCCGCGCAACGGGATGGGTGCGGCCAGCTGGAGCGTCATGCAGAAGGTGTCCTGTGCAGATGACCGCAAGGCGGCCCTGACCGCTGCGAAGCAGGGAATGAAAGTGGATGCGCAGGCATGTCGGGAGAATCACGTGATGGAGCAATGGCAGCTTGGCCGCATGCTCGGGATCCGTGGCACACCTGCGATCATGCTGGAATCGGGACAGATGATCCCCGGATACCTTCCCCCGCAGAAGCTGCTGCAGGCGTTGGAGCAGCGCCGCCAGGCTGGACGGAAATAGCCCCGGCCCGCTTGCAGGCCATAAAAAAGCCGCCTTCGAGGCGGCTTTTCTGATTCAGGGGGGGGCGGGTGTCACCGCTCGAGGTACTGCAACTTGTCCGGCTTGCCGTCCCATTCGTCGGCATCCGGCAGGGGATCCTTCTTTTCCGTGATTACCGGCCATTCGCGCGACAGCTCCTCGTTCAGTTCGAGGAACTTCTCCTGGTCAGCCGGAAGGTCGTCTTCCGCATAGATCGCGTTCGCGGGGCACTCGGGCTCGCAAAGGGAGCAGTCGATGCACTCGTCGGGATCGATCGTCAGGAAATTGGGGCCCTCGTGAAAGCAGTCCACCGGGCAGACTTCAACGCAGTCGGTGTACTTGCACTTGATGCAGTTGTCGGTAACCACGAACGTCATCGGAAACTCCTGATTCGTCTTCGTTTCGGCAGGTCGCGAATTCTGCCACAACTCACCCGCCGTTTCAGGTCCCCGCGGGCCGCCGGATGGCCGTGCTGCGCAGCGGGAACTCACCCTTGTGCCTGTCTTCCAGGTAGCTCTCTAGCGTGAAGCGGACGCTGGGAAACGCCAGCTCTTCCCAGGGAATTTCTTCCGGCAACAATAGCTCGGTTTCAAGGCTTTCCGGGCCTGGCCGATGGCCGGGGCCTTCCAGTCGCCCGAGGTACATCATGTGCACCTGCGAGATATGCGGCACGTTGATCACCGTGTAGAGGGATTCCACCCGCACGATCGCACAGGCTTCTTCCATCGTCTCGCGGGCTGCTGCTTCTTCGATGGTCTCGCCGTTTTCCATGAACCCGGCAGGCAGCGTCCAGTAGCCGAGACGGGGCTCGATGGCGCGCTTGCACAGCAGGATACGACCCTCGTGCAGGGCCAGTGCGCCCGCCACGATACGCGGATTCTGGTAATGGATGGTGTTGCAGTGGTCGCACACGTAGCGGGGCAGGTTGTCCCCCTCTGGTACGCGGAGGCTGACGTCGCGACCACACTCACTGCAATACTGCATGACGGTTACCGGTTCTGGCGAGCGTTCATGGTGCCAGCCGCGCTGCGAACGGTCCAGAAAGGAAGGGAGCGGGAGTGGTGCCCGGGGTCGGACTCGAACCGACACTCCCGAAGGAAAGGGATTTTGAATCCCTCGCGTCTACCAATTTCGCCACCCGGGCAGGGAAGGCGCACAGTATAGGCGAACGATTGCCAGAGGCAACCTGGAAAATGTCGAACAATTTCGATTTTCCGTGCGACCTTTTTGGCGCGCCACGCATCAGAAGGGATGTATGAGCAGGGGATTTGCACAGGATATCGAGCCCGCGCTGTTGCGCGCTGCGAAACGCGGCGACCACGGCGCCCAGGCGGAAATCTACCGGCGCTTCGGGCCGGCGGCGTTCACGCTCGCCCGGCGCCTGGTGAAGCGGCACGACGTGGCAGAGGAATTGCTCCAGGAAGCCTTTCTCGATGTGCTGAGACGGATCGGCAGCTTCCGCGGTGAAGCCCCGCTGGGTGCCTGGATCCGTCGCATCGTGATGAACCGTTGCCTGATGTTCCTGCGGTCGTACTGGGAGCAGAACAACGAGGAATTGCCCGAAGAGGTTCACGCGGACCAGGTGCCAACGCCTGACATGCACCTGGAACAGCTCGACCTCGTGAAGATGCTCGATGCGCTGCCGGCAGTGAGCCGCGCCGTGGTCTGGCTGCACGACGTCGAGGGTTATACGCACGAGGAAATCGGCCAGATGCTCGACAAGTCGACCAGTTTTTCGAAATCCCAGCTTGCCCGCGCCTACCAGCGCCTGCGGCAGGCTGCGACGGAGGTGGAGTCATGCACGCAACAACCTGCCAGCTGATTGCCATTCGTGACCGCGAGCCGGTGGACGCCGGGGTGCGCGCGCATGTGGATGGCTGTGCCGAATGCCGTGATGCCCTGATGCAGTTGCGCGCGCTTCGCGATGCGCTGCGCGAGTTGCCGGATGAGATGCCTCCCGAGCATGCCTGGCAGTCAGTCGAGAGGCGCTGGGAGGAAGAGCGCAGAATGCGCCAGCCGCTTCCGGCGCGCTGGATCGGTCTCGCGGCGTCGATTGCCCTGGTTGCCGTGCTGGCATGGCAGTTCGTGGTGCCGAACCGCGATGCGGTCCCTGTAGTGACCGACGGCGGCAGCGATATTGCAGCGATCGAACCCGCCAGTACCGAGGCCAGCCTCGCGTCGCTGCAGCAGCGCTCGCATTACCTGGAAAACATGCTGACGGCGGTATCCGGCAGTGGCGGCCGCGTAACCAGCCTGAGCACGGCCGGAACGGTCAGCGAACTGGAAGACAGTATTGCCCTGATCGATGCACGCCTCGCTGCGGGCGATGAATATCCCCTCAACGAGAGCGAAAGACGTTACCTGTGGCAGCAGCGCATCGAATTGCTCGAATCCCTGGTAACGGTGCGCTATGCGCAGGCCAGGGCCAACAGTATCTGAAGAATTCCCGAGAAGGAGTAGAACCATGCGATACGTACTGAATGCTTTCTGCACCCTGGTTGCCTTGCTGGCCCTGTTGTTCGTCCCGTCCGGACCCGCCAGTGCAGCGGATGCCGACGATGCCGAATTGCGCAAGGAACTGGCCGAAGCACGCAAGGAGCTCAATGAAGCCGCGCGTCGCGTTGGTGAGCTGACACGTGAGCTCGGCGAGGGATTCGCGTTCCGCTTCGAGGAAATCTCCGAAGACATGAAGAACCGCGCGGTCATCGGTGTCGGCATTGCCGAGACCGAGATTGACGGTGAGGAATCGGAAGGCCTGCGGGTTGTCTCCGTCACGCCTGGAGGTCCCGCCGACGATGCCGGCGTGCGCGTCGGGGATATCATCCTTGGAGTCGACTCGGTGGATGTCGACAGCGCAGATGATGCCTCGGAACGCTTCCTGGATTACCTGCGCGAACGCGAGCCGGGCGATACCGTGAACCTGCGATTCCGTCGTGGCGATGACGAGCGCGAAGTCGAAATCGAGATGACACGAGCGGCCCCGCGTTCCTTCGCCTTCCGTTTCGGTCCGGAGTCGGGCGAGTCGGTGCACATTCGCGTCCCGGAAGTGCCGGCAATGCCTGCCATGCCGGACATGCCGAGAATTCCTCGTGCGCCAATGGCTCCGCTGTTCCTCGCCCTGATGGGACCGCTTGGAGATATCGAGCTGGTCGAAGTCAGCAAGGAACTGGGCGAGTATTTCGACGTCGAGCGTGGCCTGCTGGTCGTGCGCGCGCCAAAGGATGACAGCATCGGCCTGCGGGACGGTGATGTCATCATGAAGATCGGCGACCGCGAGCCGAAGGATGTGGGCCAGGCCCTGCGCATCCTGCGCTCCTACGAGGGCGGCGAAACGGTCACCCTGGAAATCGTGCGCGACGGCGATGACGAGACCATCGAATTCACGTTGCCGGAACGGTCCGTGAGTTTCCACTGGCGTAATGACGGCGACGAAGTGGTGGTGCGCAGCGACATCGTCGAAGAGACCGTGAAAACCGAGGATTAAGCCTGCCTGCAGCCGCCCGCCGTCGTGTCCACGGCGGGCGGACCTGCTAAACTGCGCGCGCCATGCAGCGCAGTGATTTCACATTCGAGCTTCCCGATGAACTGATCGCCCGGTACCCGGCCGAGCAGCGGGCGCAGTCGCGCCTGTTGCAGCTCGACGGCGACAGTGGTGCAGTCAGCGATCTTCGCTTCACCGACCTGCCGGATCTCCTGCACGAGGGTGACCTGCTCGTTCTCAATGATACCCGCGTGATGCCGGCACGCCTGCTGGGTCGCAAGGATTCCGGTGGCGCCGTTGAAGTCCTGGTAGAGCGAATTCTCGAGGACGGCGAGGTGCTCGCCCACGTGCGCGCCTCGAAGTCACCGAAGCCGGGCACGCGTCTGAGGCTTGAAGATGCGCTGGATGTCGACGTGCTGGGCCGCGACGACGCGCTGTTTCACCTGCGCTTTCCGCAGTCCGATGTTGTCGGGTTGCTGGAAGCACATGGCCACCTGCCTCTGCCGCCGTATATCGATCGGCCGGACGAGGAACTGGACCGGGAGCGCTACCAGACGGTCTACGCGCGCGACGCCGGCTCGGTCGCAGCCCCAACGGCCGGCCTGCATTTCGATACCGCCATGCTCGACCGCCTTCGCGGCATGGGTGTGGAAATCGCCACTGTGACCCTGCACGTCGGGGCAGGTACCTTCCAGCCCGTGCGCGAAGAAGACCTGTCGAAACACTACATGCACGCGGAATATGCGACCGTTCCGCCTGCCGTGGTCGAGGCGGTGGAACGGACGCGCCAGCGAGGTGGACGTGTCATTGCCGTGGGCACCACTTCGGTGCGCAGCCTGGAATCCGCTGCCGCAAGCGGCAGGCTCGCGCCATTCGCCGACGATACGCAGCTGTTCATCCTGCCCGGCTACCGTTTCAAGGTTGTCGACGCACTGATCACGAATTTCCACCTGCCGGAATCGACATTGCTGATGCTGGTCAGCGCATTTTCCGGTTACAAGCACATCATGCGTGCCTACCGCCATGCCGTGGCGGAGCGCTACCGCTTCTTCAGTTATGGCGATGCGATGTTCCTCACGCCGCATCCCGATGCCATCGATGGTGAAACACGATGAAATTCGAACGCCTTGGCCAGGATGGGCACGCGCGCCGCGG
>JAWWBT010000062.1:0-13272 GCA_033720815.1 Gammaproteobacteria bacterium
GGATAGATAAGGTGCGGATTCTGGATCTGCGGGTTGGTGTACCAGATTTCCGGCCACAGCCACGGGTCCTTCAGGAACATCGTGGAGATATCCCACAACGTGTCACCCTTCTTCACCACATATCGTTCCGGCGCACGCTCGGTCAGCTCGACCTTCGGCTTCTCGGCCGGTGCCTGCTGCTGGACCGGTTCAGGTTGCGGTTCGGGCTTCGGCTCTGGGGCGCTGCTGCAGGCGGCCAGCGTAACGCAGGCGCTCAGTGTCGCTGCGAGAAGTCCGGCACGGATTCCGCGTTGCGGGGCCGAAACCGGGCCTTGAATGCGGTTATAATGCCCATAAGTAAGGAGGTCGGACCCGGTACGGTCTTCGCGTGCAATCCGGTTACGCGGCGACTGGTTCATAACTGGCTCTCCGAGGCTTCGGGCGAGGCTGCTACGCCCGGTTCCTGACATCATATTGCGGCGCAAACGGCTCCTTTCGGGGCGACGGTTGGGCCGGTATTTTTAGTATGATCATAACTTTAGCAGCATATTGTATGAAAATACACGAAATCTGAATGGTGTGATATGGCGCTTCTCGACATCCTGCATTACCCCGATCCGCGGCTGCGGACCAAGGCCAAGCCGGTCGAGGCCGTGACGGATGAAATCCGGACGTTGATCGACAACATGTTCGAGACAATGTACGACGCTCCGGGCATCGGCCTTGCCGCGACGCAGGTCGACGTGCACCAGCGCGTGATTGTCATCGATGTGTCGGACGATCGCAGTGATCCAATCGCGCTTATCAATCCCGAGATCCTTGAAAAGGACGGTATCGAGAAGATGCAGGAAGGTTGCCTGTCCGTTCCGGGAGTCTACGAGACCGTCCAGCGCGCCGACCACATCAAGGTGCGGTACCTGGATCGCAACGGTGAGACCGTCGAGCGGGAGGCCGAGGGGCTGCTCGCCGTATGTATCCAGCACGAGATGGATCATCTCGAAGGCAAGCTGTTCGTCGATTATCTTTCCGACCTCAAGCGCAGTCGCGTCAAGAAGAAGCTGGAGAAGCAGAAGCGTCTCGCAGCCGACGCGGAACCCGGCCATTCCACTGCACCCGTGATCTGAGCGCCGGTTTCCTGGTGCGCATTGTCTTTGCCGGTACGCCGGACTTTTCCGTACCCACCCTCGACGCCCTGGTCGAGGCCGGGCACGAGGTCGTGGCGGTGTTTACCCAGCCCGATCGCCCCGCCGGGCGCGGCCGCAAGCTGACGCCGCCGCCAGTGAAGGCGCGCGCGCTGGAGCTGGGCCTCGCCGTTGAGCAACCCGGGAAATTTGATGGTGCGGCCATCGACCGGCTGCGAGAACTCGCGCCGGACGTGATGGTCGTGGTGGCCTATGGCCTGATCCTGCCGCAGGCGGCGCTCGATGTTCCGAAACACGGTTGCCTGAATATCCACGCTTCCCTGCTGCCGCGCTGGCGCGGCGCGGCGCCGATCCAGCGTGCGATCGCGGCCGGTGATAGCGAAACCGGTGTCGGCATCATGCAGATGGAAGCGGGCCTGGATACCGGTCCGGTATTGCTCGAGCGCACCACGCCGATCACGAAGGAAGACACCGGCGCCAGCCTGCATGATCGTCTTGCGGCGATGGGGGGAGAAGCAATAATCGATGCGCTGGCAGGAGTGGAAGCTGGCAGCGTTTTCCCGACGCCGCAGCCCGCCGAAGGCGTGACCTACGCGCGCAAGCTGGAAAAGGGTGAAGCGGAAATCGACTGGTCGTGGCCCGCCGCCGATATCGAGAGACTGGTCCGCGCCTTCAATCCCTGGCCGGTAGCCTTCACGCGTCTCGGAGAACGGACCTATCGCATCCGCAATGCCGAAGTGCACGATGCCCTGCCTGACGCCGCGCCGGGCAAGGTCATTGCCGTCTCGCCTGATGGCATCGATGTTGCCTGTGGTGTCGGCGTGCTGCGGCTGCTGGAAATCCAGCCGCCAGGAAAGCGCAGCATGAGCGCGGCGGAATTCTTCAACGGACATGCCGGCGCCTTTGACGGCGCCAGGCTGGGGAGCTGACATGTCGGCGAGAACCCGCGCCGCCGCTGCCCGCGGCATTGCTCGCGTGATCGAGGGTGGTTCCCTGAATGACCTGCTGCCAGCCATCCTGGCTGACCTCGCGGATCCCGCCGACCGTGGGTTACTGCAGGAACTGGTTTACGGCACATTGCGATATGCGCCCCGTCTCGAGTTCCTGCTGACCCAGCTGCTTGACCGCCCGGTACGCAAGCGAGAGCCGCGCGTGCATGCGCTGCTGCTCGTCGGTCTCTACCAGATCCTGTATACGCGCGTGCCACCGCACGCAGCAGTTGCCGAAACCGTCGAGGCGGCTCGCGTCATGCGCAAGCAATGGGCGGCGGGGCTGACCAATGCGGTGCTGCGACGATTCCAGCGCGAGCAGGAAGCCTTGCTCGCGAAAGCCGATGCTCATCGCGTCGGCAGGAGCGCGCACCCGGACTGGCTGCTCGACCTGCTCGAAGACGCCTGGCCGGATGACGTCGAGGCGATCGTTGCGGCCAACAACGATCGCGGACCGATGAGCCTGCGAGTGAATTCCCGGCGCGGTACGCGTGATGCCTATCTCGAACGCCTGGAAGAAGCGGGTCTCGCAGCAACGTCGCACCCGTTGGCAGGTGATGCCATCGTGCTCGACTCGCCCTGTGACGTGAACGAGTTGCCCGGTTTCATTGATGGTGACGTGTCAGTGCAGGATGTCGCCGCGCAGCTCGCGGCCGATGTCATGGACCCGCAGCCGGGAGAAACGATTCTCGATGCCTGTGCGGCACCGGGCGGCAAGACGGCACATCTTGCCGAAAGGTGCCCCGAACTGGAACGGCTGGTGGCCATCGACAAGGACGAGCGCCGGCTGGACCGGGTCGCAGAGAACCTCGCACGCCTGGACCTGGCCGCAGCGATGTTCGCCGCAGATGCGGCGCGTCCTGAAGAGTGGTGGAACGACGAACCCTTTGATCGCATCCTGCTCGATGCACCCTGTTCGGCCACGGGTGTGATCCGGCGGCATCCTGACATCAAGCTGTTGCGCAAGAAGCGCGATATCGAAGCGCTTGCCAGCCTGCAGTCCCGATTGCTGGACCGGCTCTGGCCCCTCCTCGCGCGGGGCGGACGCCTGGTGTATGCCACGTGTTCCGTACTGCCTCGCGAAAATTCACAGCAGGTCGCGAATTTCCTTGATCGCCACGATGATGCCGTCGCCTTGCCGCTTGCCGTTGAATGGGGCCGCCCCAGTGGCTTCGGGCGGCAGGTACTGACTGGCGAGCAGGGCATGGATGGATTCTTCTACGCGGTGCTTTCCAAGGCCTGAAGTGGAAGCGCGAAGATTCGCCAACTAAGGTAAGAAATAAAGGGGCAACACGGACCGGCCTGCGCCGGCATGAGGTACAGGCCCGGCCCGACAAGGGGGCTACCATGTGCCGATTCCTGAACTATTCCTTCCCGCTTCTGGCCGTCTTCCTGCTCGTCGCCTGCTCGGATTCAAGCGAGTCCGAGCCATCAGGTGCGACTTCGCCAGCCACCGCAGAGAGCTGCGAACTCCTGATGGGCTGGGATCCCTGGGAACCGTACCAGTTCAAGAATGCCGCCGGTGAGGTTACCGGCCTGGATGTCGCGGTTGCCGAGGCCGTGGCCGCCAAGGCGCAGTGTGATATCCGCTTCGAGCGGGATTCATGGGCGCAACTGCTGGATGGCATCGTGAGCGGCGACATCGACCTGCTTGGTGGAGCCACGCGGACCCCCGCGCGTGAGGATCATGCCTGGTTTACGGCACCGTATCGTACGGAATCCTTCGTGCTCTATTCCCGGACGGACAACCTGGATGCCTGCAATCAGGCGTCTTCGCTTGCGGCACTCGTGAGCGATGGCTGGATGGTCGGGACGGTGCAGGATTACTACTACGGTGATGCCGTTGCCGCGATCCAGGCAGATGAGGCACTGGCCGACCGGATAGTGGATTCCTCCGTGAGCGAAGCCAACCTCGACCTCTTGCTGGATCGCGAGATTGACGCCTTCATCGAGGACCCCTTTGTCGCTGCCGCGGCGATCCGCGCGCGCGGGCTGGGTGACGATATCGTCGAGTGCGGCATTGAATTGCACGCCGGTGATGTCAGTTTCATGGTGAGCAAGGCTGGCGTAACGCGATCAAGCTTCGAGAATTTCGAGGCCGGGCTGCAGGAACTGCGCGAGTCCGGTGAACTGCGAGCCATCGTCGCGCGTTATCGCGACCCGCTAGGCAATGGTGGGCGGTCCGGGGATGCTGCAGACTGATTCGTCGAGGCCGGGTAGAGGCGACCTTCCGGGGTAAAGAAAAGCCCGCCGCCATTGAAGTCGTGGTTCGTGAGTTCACGTACCAGTTCCAGTGCCCGCTGATCGGGGTCGGGAAACACGCCATTCGGTCGTTGCTGAATGGCGCTGTGAAGCTGGCCGGCAATGAACTCGCCCTGTCCCGATAACGTCACATCCAGGATTGGCGCGTATCCCTTGCGCCCCGACACGCTGATGCCCCAATGCGTCGCAAAATTGCCGAGGCTGTAGGCAATGAGGCGATCCTTGTAGAGTTCCAGCGCGCGCGGCACGTGCGGACCATGGCCGATCACCAGGTCCGCTCCTGCATCGATGACTGCATGACTGAACGCGATGAGGTCGCCGCGGTTTTCGCCGTAATAGGTTTCAACGCCCGGCGTGACGTGAATGGCATCGCTGCCTTCCGCACCACCATGAAATGAAACCAGCACTAGGTCATGGCCGATCGACAGGCCTTCCACCAGGTAGGCGGCTGCATCAATGTCGTGGATGGACCAGGAACCGATGTTCGGCGCGAAGCCGACCACCGCAATCCGTACGCCATTCACCGTCATGCTCGCGATATCACCCTCGCGGCCGGTATGCGCAATACCGGAGGCAGACAGTGCAGCCATCGAAGCGCTGCGGCCATCTTCTCCAAAGTCACGTGCGTGGTTGTTCGCCAGGCTGGCGACATTGAAGCCGGCCCAGGCGAGCGTGTCGGCGTAACTGGCGGGTGAGCGGAAGAGGTAGCACAGCGACGGGTTGCTGCAGGTCTTGGCGGCTTCGCCGCCATCCATCAGCACGCCTTCGACATTCACGAAGGAGATATCACCGCCCCGGAGGATGTCGACCACCGGTGCGAGCAGGTCGCGCCCGTCATTCGGTGGCAGGCGGTTCGACGGGAAATCCGACCCCAGCATCGTGTCGCCGACGGCAATGACACGGGTGGGCGGTAATGGCTGGCGAGGGTCGCTGGCAGATTCCAGCGTGGCTTCGCTGGCAGTCGATCGGGATGTCTGCGGCGCTGTGGCGCAGGCGGGCAGCAGCACGGCCAGCAGGACGGCCGGCAACAGGCGAGTCATTCGCCCACCTTGATGACAAGTGCCTGCATTTCATTGTCCGCAAGGCGGCGACGAAGTTCGTTCAGTCGCTCCAGTGATTTCACCGGCCCTATCCGGACCCGGTGCCAGGTCTGGTCACGATCAATCGTCACGGTCTGGATATCTGCCTCGATACCGAGCAGCGCCAGTTCACCGCGCAGGCGGTCCGCGTCCTTCTGTGTCTGGAAGGAGCCTACCTGCAATACGTAGGCGCCTGGCTTGTCGATCTCGCTGACTTCGCCGGACCGCCGCACGTCCTTGTCCTGTTCCGGGATGACGACCTCGAATTTCGGCAGCATCTTGTAGAAATCGAAGGTCGTGCCACCGCTGTCCTTCCTGTCGCCGGGTGACGGCTTTTCCGTCGTGGCGACCTGGGCCGGCGGTTTATCCGCCTGCGGCCCTGGCTGGGAAGTGACCGTCGCGCCCTTGTTGCCCGGCACCCCGACCTGCAGCAGTACCGCGGTGGCGAAACCGGCGGCAAAGCCGACGATCAGGCCAAGGCCGCCCGTCGAGACGCGCGAGGCGCGACCGGCGGGCGGGGGTGCTGCAGCGTGCTTGTAGTCGCGAGCCATGGAGTTCCTTACATGCTGTCCGGTGCGTCGACACCGAGCAGGTCGAGACCGTTGCGGATGACCTGCCGGGTTGCCATTGCCAGTTTAATGCGTGCATTACGCAACGCGGCGTCTTCAACCAGGAACTGCTCCGCGTTGTACCAGGTGTGGAACGCGCCGGCGAGGTCGAGCAGGTAGCCGGCGATCAGGTGCGGTTCAAGGCGGCTTGCGGCGCTGCTCACCATTTCCGGGTAGCGCGACAGCATGACCATCAGGAAATCCTCGTGCTCGCTGGTCAACGGCTCCAGTGATGCGTCCCGATCCCAGCTCATGCCACGTTCTTCCAGCTGGCGTTCCACGCTGCAGATGCGCGCATGCGCGTACTGGATGTAGTAGACCGGGTTTTCGTTGGTCTGCGAGCGCGCCAGGTCGATATCGAAGGTGAGTTGCGAATCGCCCTTGCGGGAAATCAGGAAATAACGCGTCGCATCCTTGCCGACTTCGTCGATCAGGTCGCGCAGTGTCACGTAGGAACCGGCGCGCTTGGAAATCTTCACTTCCTCGCCGCCGCGCGTGACCGTCACCATCTGGTGCAGCACGTATTCCGGCCAGCCCTGCGGGATGCCCATTTCAAGTGCCTGCAGCCCTGCGCGCACGCGCGCCAGCGTCGAGTGATGGTCGGCACCATGTTCGTTGATCACGCGCCTGAAGCCGCGATTCCATTTGTCGACGTGGTAGGCGACGTCCGGCAGGAAGTAGGTGTAACCCCCCTCGCGCTTGCGCATCACGCGGTCCTTGTCGTCACCGAAGTCGGTGGTCTTCAGCCACAGTGCGCCATCTTCCTCGTAGGTATGTCCCTTGGCCTCCAGCGCCTTCACCGTTTCTTCGACCTTGCCATCCGTGTACAGCGACGACTCGAGGAAGAACACATCGAATTCGACGCCGAATGCCTTCAGGTCGATGTCCTGCTCGCGGCGCAGGTAGGCCACGGCAAATTCGCGGATGGCGTCGAGGTCTTCCGAATCACCCTCTGCAATGACGCGCATGTCGTCGGCTTCGACGGATTCCTGTGCCAGGTAGGCCGAAGCGACATCATTGATGTAGTCACCGCGATATCCATCCTGCGGCCATTCGTCACCGTCCGGGTCGATTCCCTTGCAGCGGGCCTGCACGGATTTCGCGAGATTGTCGATCTGGTTTCCGGCGTCGTTGTAATAGAACTCGCGCGTCACGTCCCAGCCGGTCGCTTCCAGCAGCCGGGCGAGGCAGTCACCTACCGCAGCACCGCGGCCGTGACCGACATGCAGCGGGCCCGTGGGGTTTGCGGAAACGAACTCGATCTGCACCTTTTCGTTGGCACCGCTGTTGTCGCGACCGTAGGTGTCGCCTTCATCAAGGACTCGACGGATTTCGGCGGCGTAGGCGTCGGGTGTGAGGAACAGGTTGATGAACCCCGGCCCGGCAATTTCCACCTTTGCGACGGCCGGGTGCTCCGGCATGGCTTCGACCAGCTTTTCTGCGATATCGCGCGGTTTCATTCGCGCCGGCTTGGCCAGCATCATCGCCAGGTTGCAGGCGTAGTCGCCGTGGGCGCGGTCGCGGGTACGCTCGACCTGGATGCGGGCGTTAGCCTTCGCGTCGGCGGGAATTTCGGCCTTGCCGAGTGCCTGGTCGAGCAGGGAGATGATCTGGTCTTTCACGCTGTTTCCTTGCGGGGAATGGTGTATCTGGAAGGGCGCAAGTTTACCGTGCGGGAGCCCTCCGGAGAAAGGCGCGGCCCGGTATTTCGCCGCACTGGTGTGTTCATTCAGAAGAGGTCGACAGGGTCGACGTCAATGGACCAGCGCACGGCGCGTGCGGTCGGCACCTGGCCAAGCTGGGGGACCCAGTCCGCCAGCAGCCGTTGCAGCCCCCTGCGGTTCGATGACTGCAGCAGCAATTGTGCCCGGTAACGGCCGGCGCGGCGTTCCATTGGCGCTGGCGCCGGGCCCAGCAGCATGACGCTTCCCGAGCGACCATTCGGGTGAGACGCGGCCAGCTCGCGAGCCTCGGACAGGAACTGGCGGGCAGCACCCGCATTCGCGGCCTCGGCTCGCAGCAGGGCGAGGCCGGCATACGGAGGCAGCATCGCGCCCTTGCGTTCCGCCAGCGCCGCGTCGGCAAACTGCGTGTAGCCATCGCGAACCAGCTGGTTCAGCAGCGGGTGTTCAGGATGATGGGTCTGCACCAGCACTTCGCCGGGTCGGTCGGCACGCCCCGCGCGCCCGGCTACCTGCAGCAGCAACTGGCCCAGTTTTTCCACCGAGCGGAAATCCAGGCCGAACAGGCCATGGTCGGCGTTCAGCACACCGACCAGCGTCAGCTTCGGAAAGTCATGTCCCTTGGCCAGCATCTGCGTGCCGACCAGCAGGCGGTGCTCGCCTGCACGAATTTCATCCAGCCGCGCGTCCAGCGCGCCCTTTCTTTGTGTCGAATCGCGATCAACACGGAGGATCTTCTCGCCCGGGAACAGTTCGTGAAGTGTTTCGTCCAGTCGCTCCGTGCCACGACCCAGCATGTCCAGCGGTTCATGCGAGCACTCCGGACAGGCCTGCGGCACCCCGGCTTCCGCACCACAATGGTGGCACTGCAGGCGGTTCTTCTTCTGGTGCAGGGTCATCTGCGCATCGCAGCGCCGACACTGCGCCATCCAGCCGCAGGCATCGCAGACGAGCCGCGGTGCGTAGCCGCGGCGGTTCAGAAACAGCAGCACCTGGCCATCGGCATCGAGGTGCTTGCGAATCGCCTGCAGCAACTGGTCGGATAATCCGCCCGTAAGCCGGCGACCGCGAATATCCACCAGGCGGATTTCCGGTGGTTTCGCGCTGCCGGCCCGGCTCGGCAGCACCAGGTGGCCGTACCGCTTCTGTTTCGCGTTTGCCAGTGACTCCAGCGATGGCGTCGCCGAACCGAGCACGATCGGGACGCTGTTGCGCTGGGCGCGCACGACCGCGATATCCCTGGCGGAATAGCGAAATCCTTCTTGCTGCTTGAACGATGCGTCGTGTTCCTCGTCGACAATGATCATGCCGGGCTCTGCCATCGGCACCCATACCGCGGAGCGCGTCCCGATCAGGACGCGCGCCTTGCCGGTTCGCATCGCATCCCAGGCGGCGAGCCGTTCCGTGTCGTTCATACCTGAATGGCTGGCGACCAGTTCGACCCCCAGGCGTTCACGGAAGCGCTGCACCAGCTGTGCGGTCAGGCCGATTTCAGGCACCAGTACCAGCGCCTGCCGGCCGGCATCCAGTACCTGCCGGATCACCTGCAGGTAGACCTCGGTCTTGCCGCTGCCGGTCACGCCATCCAGCAACCAGGCGCTGAAGCTGTCGATATCTGCCGAAATCCTGCGGATGGCCTCGGCCTGTTCGGGGCCGGGTTCCGGTCCGGTGACCTTTTCCAGCGGCGGCAAGACCGGAGTGACCTGTCCCTTCTCGACCAGTCCGCGATCGACCAGCCCCTTCATGCCCTGCCGCCAGCCGGCGCCATCTTCTTCCAGTTCTTCGGCGCGCGCAGTACCGCCAAGCCTCTGCAGTCGGGCGAGCAGGCGCATCTGGCGCGGAGCGCGTTGCAGCTCTTCAGGGTCGGATTCACGACCGGTCGCCGTCAGGCGCCATTCGTCCAGGGTTGCTGCGTCCGGCGCGTCGCCCTTGCGCAGTCGGACGGGGAACAGCGTTTCGAAGACCGTTCCCGGCGCAGCGCGGTAATAGTCCGTTGCCCAGCGGGCGAGGTAGAGCAGTTCTTCCGTGACCAGGGGTTCGCTATCGAGCAGTTCCAGTGCCGGCCTGAGTTTTTCCAGCGGCACATCGGATTCGCTGCGGGTTTCGATCACCACCCCGATCTTTTTTTGCCGCCCGAAGGGAATTTTAACGCGCGCACCCGGTCGAACCTGCTCGATGCCCACGCCCTCGGGCGGCAGGTAATCGAAGCTCCGGAACAGCGGCGACGGCACCGCGACGCGTAGTACGCGCGGCGCCGTCATCGATCGACCTTCTTATCCACAAAAGCTGTGGATAAGCCTGTGGATGGTTCGGGTGCAATGTCCGTTTTGTCCGAGACAATCTGTGACATTCTTGGTTTGGGCAATATTTGCTCGAAAATAGTCATTTAAAATCAATGACTTGTAATTTATCCAGCACATTCAGTCGGTTACGAAACGTGACATTCGTCCTTGCCTGAGATGTGCATAAATGATTCAATCGCGCGCCACGCCGCCACCCAGGTGGCGGCCGCCGCCGGCCTGGCGACTCGGGGGATCCCGGAAACCGGCGCGCGAATGACGACATGTTACAGGAGATAACAGATGCACAAGTTTTCGATTGCCCTTGCCACCCTCTTCGTGGGAGTGAGCCTTTCCGCCCCGACGTCGGCTCTTGCCTTCGGTGAGGAAGACAAGGACAAGACCCAGGACATGCAGGCCCGCATGCAGGAAAAGCTTTCCGGCAAGATCGGTGGCATGAACACCAATGTCGAGATCGGTTCCAAGCTGGATGACAAGCTGTCCGACCGGGTCAACCAGAAGAACGAGGAAATGGAGCGCGAGCTGGATGAGCAGGCCAGCGCGCTGACCTCGGCCGAACGCGGCAAGGAAAAGGAACAGGAAGCCAAGGCGGAAGCCGAAGCGGCGAAGGCAGCCGAGTCCGCTGAAGCCACCGCACAGGATGCTGCTGATGACGAAGAAGAAGACGGTGGAATGAACGCCAGCGGCTTCTGAATCACGCGTCATTCAAGCATGAAAAAGGGCCGGCTTTCGCCGGCCCTTTTCTTTTGCCCGGAGGTTTTCCGGAAAACCCTCGTTACAGGTCCTTCAACTGCTGGATCAGCTGGCTGGCGGATTCCTGCGCGTCGCCGAACAGCATGCGCGTGTTGTCGCCGAAGAACAGGGCGTTTTCCACGCCGGAGAAGCCGGTGCCCTTGCCACGCTTCATGACGATCACGTTTTTCGCCTGGTCGGCGTTGAGGATCGGCATGCCGTAGATCGGGCTGTCCGGGTTGGTGCGCGCGGTCGGGTTCACCACGTCGTTTGCACCAATCACCAGCGCGACATCCGCCTGGGCGAACTCGCTGTTGATCTCTTCCAGGTCGAAGATCATGTCGTAGGGCACGCCGGCTTCAGCCAGCAGCACGTTCATGTGGCCCGGCATGCGACCTGCGACGGGGTGAATGGCGAACTTCACCTTCACACCACGCTCGGTCAGTCGCTGCACGAATTCCCAGACCTTGTGCTGGGCCTGGGCGACCGCCATGCCGTAACCCGGCACGATGATCACCTTCTCGGCGTAGGCCATCATTACCGACGCATCAGCGTCGTCGATCGGCTTCATCGTGCCTTCGACGCCACCTTCTTCGCCGCCGCTTTCGCCGAAACCGGAAAACAGCACGTTCGACAGCGGTCGGTTCATCGACTTCGCCATCAGCTGCGTGAGCATCGTACCTGCCGCACCGACCACGGTACCGGCGATGATCAACGCCGGGGTGTTCAACACGAAGCCATCGAAGGCCACCGCCAGGCCGGTCAGTGCGTTGTACAGGGAAATGACCACCGGCATGTCGGCGCCGCCGATCGGCAGCGTCATCAGGATGCCGAACACCAGGGTCAGGCCGAAGAAGATGCCGATCAGCATCGGGTCCGAGGAATGCATGACGACCAGGTAGCCGCCGAGCACCACCGACACGATGAAGAACAGCAGGTTCACGAACTGCTGTCCGCCGAAACGCATCGAGCGCTTGATCAGGCCCTGCAGCTTGGCGAAGGCGATCAGCGAACCGGAGAACGACACCGCACCAATCAGCGAGCCAAGCACGGCAAGGATGAGGAAGATCGTTTCATGCTCGCCGCCCTTCAGCATTTCTGCGGCACCGATTGCGGCAGCCGCGCCACCGCCCATGCCGTTGTACAACGCGACCATCTGCGGCATGTCGGTCATCGCGACCTTCTTGCCGCTCCACCAGGCCAGCACGAAGGCCAGCGCGATGGCGCCGATCATCAGGCCGAAGTTTTCCATCCCCGGCATGGCAAAAGTGGCAAGCGTGGCAATCAGCATACCCGCGCCGGCCCAGAGGATGCCGCCGCGCGCCGTCTTCGGCGAGCTCATGCGCTGCAGGCCGACGATGAACAATAGTGCCGCGAGGAAATACGAGGCCTGGATGAAGAAATTCACGGAGAGGCTCATGCTTCACCTCCCTTCTTTTCATCCTTGCTCGACTTGAACATCTCCAGCATGCGCTCGGTGGCGACATAGCCACCCACGGCATTGCCGGCAGCGAGGAACACGCCGATGAAGCCGATGACCTTTGCCGTCATGGTGTCGGCCTGGCCCAGCATGATCATTGCACCAACCAGCACGATGCCATGCACGAAGTTCGAGCCCGACATCAGCGGTGTATGCAGGATGGTCGGCACACGGCGGATGATTTCATAGCCGGTGAAACCGGCCAGCATGAATATGTAGAGTGCGATCCAGCCATCAATACTCATTTCTGGCCTCCTTCAACGACCTTGCCATCGCGAGTGACGACGGATTTCGCGTAGACCTCGTCATCGAAATCGATATGGAATTCCTCACCCTCAAACCAGGGCGAGATGAAATTGAACAGGTTGCGCGAGTACATCTCGCTGGCGTGCTCCGCGAGCTGGCTTGGCACGTTGACCGGGCCGATGACGCGGCAATTGCCGTGCTCGACGGTTTCTCCGGCCTTCGTCAGTTCGCAGTTGCCGCCGGTTTCGGCAGCGAGGTCCACGATCACGCTGCCGGGTTTCATGCGTTCGACCGTCTTCGCGTCGATGATCTTCGGTGCGGGACGACCGGGAATGGCTGCCGTGGTAATGACGGCATCGGCCTGCGCGATGTGATCGGCAAGCACTTCGTTCTGTTTCTGCTTTTCTTCTTCCGTCAACTCTCGGGCATAACCGCCTTCGCCTTCCGCGGTAATGCCGGTGTCGACGAACTTGGCGCCGAGTGATTCGACCTGCTCGCGGGTCGCGGACCGCACGTCGAAACCTTCCACCATTGCGCCAAGGCGTTTCGCCGTCGCAATCGCCTGCAGGCCGGCGACACCGGCACCGATGACCAGCACCTTGGCCGGGCGAATGGTGCCCGCGGCCGTGGTCAGCATCGGCAGGAATCGGTGCAGTGAATCGGCCGCGATCAGTGCGCAGCGATAGCCGGCACAGGCGGCCTGCGAGGACAGCGCGTCCATCGATTGCGCGCGCGAAATGCGCGGAATGCGTTCGACCGAAAACGCGGTAACC
>JAWWBT010000063.1:0-13005 GCA_033720815.1 Gammaproteobacteria bacterium
CGGTGAACTGGACCTGTGGGCGCGCATCCGTTCCGGCTTCAGCCTGCCGGAACTCGACAACCCGCGCATCGATGCGCAGCTCGACTGGTACGCACGTCACCAGGGATACCTTGACCGGGTTGCGACACGCGCGACGCCTTACCTGTATTTCATCGTCGAGGAAATTGATCGGCGCGGCATCCCGATGGAAATCGCACTGCTGCCGATTGTCGAATCGGCCTTTGACCCGTTTGCCTATTCACATGGTCGGGCGGCTGGCCTCTGGCAGTTCATCCCGGGCACCGGCAAGCGTTTCGACATGAAGCAGAACTGGTGGTACGACGGGCGTCGTGACGTTTACGCAGCCACGATGGGCGCACTGGATTATCTCGAATACCTGCACCGTCATTTCGACGGCAACTGGTTGCATGCAGTTGCCGCCTACAATTCCGGCGAAGGCAATGTCGGCCGCGCCATCCGCTACAACGAGCGCCGCGACCGCCCGACGGATTTCTGGAACCTGCGCCTGCCGCGCGAGACAGCTGCCTACGTGCCGAAGCTGCTGGCCCTGCAGAAGCTGGTTGCGAACCCTGAACGTTACGGCGTCACGCTGCAGCCGATAGCCAACGAACCGGTGCTTGCGCGCGTGGATGTCGGTCGCCAGGTGGATCTCGCACTGGTCGCCCAGCTCGCCGGCATGGAAACGGAAGAAATCTATCTCCTGAATCCCGGCTTCAACCGCTGGGCCACGGACCCTGACGGCCCGCATGAACTGTTCGTGCCGCTGGATCGCGTGGAACAGCTTGAACAGGGACTGGCCGAACTCGGCCCGGGCGACACCATCCAGTGGCGGCGCCATTACATTCGCCCCGGCGAGAACCTGGGCAGCATTGCGAACCGCTACGACACCACCGTCGAGCTGCTCCGGGAAGTCAATTCCATCCGCGGGAACGTGATCCGTGCCGGCGACACGCTTACGGTACCGGTCGCGATGAAATCGCTAGACCGCTATTCACTCACGGCGGACAACCGCCTCGAGTCGAAACAGAACGTCGCCCGTGCGAAGCACAAGATCGAGCATCGCGTGGCCAGCGGGGAATCCTTCTGGAGCATCTCGCACAAGTATGAAGTGGGCATCCGCGAACTGGCGAAGTGGAACGGCATGGCACCGCGTGACCCGCTTCGTGCCGGCCAGACCCTTGTGGTCTGGACCGACGAGCGGCCGAGCTTCAGCCAGGCGGTCGGCCTGACACCGGAAGCACGCCTGCGCTCCATCACCTACACTGTGCGACGCGGGGATTCGCTCGCGCGCATCGCAAGCCGGTTCGGTGTCAGTGTCGGCGAGATTGCACGCTGGAACGAGCTGGACATGAATGATTACCTGCAGCCGGGACAACGGCTGCGCCTGAAAGTCGATGTGACGAAACAGTCGACCTGAACAGATCCACTGCATGACATTACAACGAGAAGGATAAGACTATGGGGTTTCTTGACGGAAAGCGCGCACTGATCACGGGGCTGGCCAGCAACCGCTCCATCGCCTATGGCATCGCCTCGGCGATGAAACGCGAAGGTGCCGAGCTTGCCTTCACTTATGTCGGCGACAAGCTGAAGCCGCGTGTCGAAAAATTCGCTGCGGAATTCGGCTCGGATATCGTCCTGCCACTGGATGTGGCAAGCGACGAAGATATCGACAACCTCCCGAAGGCACTGGGCGAGCACTGGGACGGCGTGGACATTGTTGTCCATTCCATCGGTTTTGCGCCGCGTGACCAGCTGGAAGGCCGTTACGTCGATGTCGTGAACCGTGAAGGCTTCCGGGTCGCGCACGACATCAGCTCCTACAGCTTCGCTGCCCTGGCTCAGGCCCTGCATCCAATGATGAAGGGGCGCAATGGTGCATTCCTCACCCTGAGCTACCTGGGCGCGGTACAGGCCGTACCGAGCTACAACGTGATGGGTCTCGCGAAGGCCAGCCTGGAAGCGAACGTGCGCTTCCTCGCGCAGGATCTCGGCCCGGAAGGCATTCGCGTCAACGCGATCTCCGCAGGCCCGATCAAGACGCTGGCTGCTGCCGGCATCAGCGGCATGCGCAAGATGCTGGAACATGTCGAGAAGGTCGCGCCGATGCGTCGCAACGTCTCTCAGGATGAAGTGGGCAACGCGGCCGCCTTCCTCTGCTCCGACCTTGCCTCCGGTATTACCGGCGATGTCATCTACGTGGACAATGGCTTCCACAACATCGGCATGGCGATCGACTGATATCCTCGCCACCCATCAGGCAACAAAAAAGCCCGGCTGGAAGCCGGGCTTTTTTGTTGGCTTGAATCAGCCAGCCGTCAGGTCTCGGCCGGGGATTTCGGTTTCGCAAAGATCCCCTCTTCGCCTTCAAGCTTGCCGACAATCACGGCACAGACGGAATCGCCAAAGACATTCAGCGCGGTGCGTGACATGTCGAGAATACGATCGAAGACGAACAGTACGCTGACGGCTTCCGAAGGCAGTCCGACCGCATTCAGGATCACGACAATGGCCACGAGCGATGCTGAAGGGATACCCGCGACACCGACCGAAGTCAGCAGCGCGGTAATGACAATGGTGAACTGCACGCCGAGGCTGAGATCAATGCCATAGGCCTGCGCCAGGAACATCACGGCAACACACTCGTACAGGGCAGTACCGTTCATGTTCACCGTCGCGCCCAGCGGCAGCACGAAGCTCGACGTCCGGTTGGACACGCCTGCATTCTTCTCGACACAATCCATTGTCACCGGCAGTGTCGCCGACGATGATGCCGTGGAAAACGCGGTGAGCAACGCCGGCGCCATCGCCTTGTACATCGCGAACGGGCTCACACCCGCGACGAATTTCAGCAGCAATGGCAAGGTAATCAGTGCGTGCGCAAGTAGCGAGGCGAGTACGACCAGCGAGAAATTGAGCAAGGGCCCCGCCGATGCGAACCCGGTTTCCGCCACGGTTTTCGCGACCAGCCCGAATACACCGATCGGTGCAAACTTCATGATCAGCTCGGTGATCTTCATCATCACCTGGAAGATGCCGTTCCAGAACAGGTAGAGCGGTTCGGCATATTCATCATCGATCTTCGTCATGTAATAGCCGAACAACAGGCTGAAGAAGATGACACTGAGAATCGCGCCATTGGACGAGGCCGAATCAATGATGTTGGTCGGGATCATGCGCACGAAGATCTGCACAACATCACCCGCCGTGCCACCCGACTGCAGGTCTGTCTTGACATCAGCCTTGCTCGCCTCGAGTGCAAGCTCGTTCTTTACCGGTTCACCGGCATCGTTGATACCCGGTTGCGCGACATTGACGAGTGCGAGACCAATCAGGATGGCAAGCAAGGTAGTGACGAGGTAGAAACCCAGCGTCTTGCCACCGAGCCTTCCCAGTCCTCCACCTGTCTGGCCAATACCGGCCATACCGGAAATCATGCTCGATGCAATGAGCGGCACGATGAGCATTTTCAAGGCATTGATGAACAGGGTGCCGACGAAATCGAACATGGAATGGAAAGTGACGCCGGCAACAGCCGCGTCCGTACCCGTCCACGCGCCGATGATGCCGGCAAGGATGATGGCAATCAGGATCTGCCAGTGCAAAGCAAGCTTCTTCATGACCTCTCCTCACTTGACGGTCCCGCAACGACAACGGGCGGCCTCAGGCCGCCCGTTGTGTTGAGGCCGGTTATTCGGTCTCGTTCTTGAGGTTCTTCTCGAATATCGTTACATCGGCCGACCGACGCAATTCAGCCAGGTAGGCTGCCAGTTCGGCATTGGCTTCCTGCTGTCGTAATGCCTGGAGCCTCTGCTGGCGTTCCGCTGCCGTCAGGTCCTCGTAATCGCCAGGCATGACTTCAAGCACGCTGTAAACGACGAAATCACGATCCTCAACGCCCGTCATGCCATACACGGGACCATCCTGCGGATAATCCGCCGTGAACAATGCGGCGGCGTAGGAACGCGAAATATCGCTGTCGTTACGCGTCGTTACCGAAGGAGCACGGTAGGCCAGGCCTTCCGACTGCGCTACGGATTCCATTGGCTCACCGCCACGCACGGCCTCGAGCACGCTCTCGGCCTTGGCCTTGGCCATCTCGCGGGCACGTTCGTCCAGGAGCTGGGCGCGAACCTGCTCGTCGACTTCAGCCAGCGGTTTCGGCTCCGAAGGATCATGTTCAACAACGCGCAGCACGACGACCTTTGCACCGTCGTCCAGGCGAATCGGATCACTGTTGCGGTTTTCACCCAGCACGATCTCCGAGAATGCCGCCTGGCGAATCTCGTCGCGCGAAGCGAGGCCTTCGCCCGCGCCACGGGTTACGCCCTCGATTTCCTGGATCTCGATATCGAATTCATCTGCTGCGCTGACCAGAGTGCCATCTTCCGCAAACGTGATGTCAGCAAGCTGCTGGACATCAGCTTCAAACTGGTCGGCAACCTTGCGCTCACGCAGGTCTGCTTCCAGCTGGTCACGGATGTCCGCGAATTCCGGCAGTTCCGGCGCCTGGATCTCATCAAGCTTGATGATGTGGACACCGAAATCGGTCTGGACGGGATCGGAAATCTCGCCTTCTTCAAGCGAGAACAGGGCATCCTCGAACGGGCCCTCGAGTTGGCCACGCGCAATCTCGCCGAGTGAACCGCCCTCTTCCGCAGACACGGGGTCATCGGAATACTTGCTGGCGAGCTCGGCAAAGTCGGCACCGGCTTCAAGCTCGGCACGAATCTCACGCGCCCGGTTCATCGCTTCTTCACCATCACCCTCGATGAGGATATGGCGCGCGACACGCTCTTCCTGCGATGCGTAATCGGACGCTCGCAACTGGTAGGCCTCGCGCAATTCCTCTTCATCGATCGAAACGGATTCGGCGTAGTCTGCCTGGTCCAGCGAGATGTAGGCGATATCGACAGTTTCTTCCGTCATGAAGCGATCGGTATTCGCTTCGTAGTACGCCTGCACGTCTTCATCCGACAATTCGATCGAATCGCGGAACATTTCATCAGGGATGCTGATGACTTCATGGCGACGACGCTGGTCCTGGAGGGCCACCAGCCGCGCGACTTCACGTTCCGTGGCAAAACCGGACTCGGAAAGGCCGCGCTGCAGCTGCTGCAGGCCAAGGTCGCGACGGTAGCCCGTCTCGAAACCGGTCGGCGTCTGGTTATTGTAGGCAAGCAGGCTGCGATAGCGTTCCGGTGAGAACTGGCCGTCGACCTGGAACGTCGGCAGGCTGCGAATTGCCTGCTGCAGGGTGACATCATCCACCCTCAGGCGCAGGTCTTTCGCTTCCTGCTCCATGATTTCTTCCATGATCAGGCGCTCGAGCTGCTCGCGACGAAGCGCCTGCTCATTAATGAGGTTCGGCGGCAACTGATCGCCGAACATGCGCACCAGTTCGTTGTAGCGCCGCTGGTAAGCCTGGTCGAGCAATGCGATCGGGATCTCCGTGCCATTCACTTCGGCGGCCACCCCACCGGATGCATCGGTGAAGTACTGGTTGATACCCCAGAACGCAAAAGGAATGCTCAGGAAGATGATGACGAACCATGCAACCCAGCCTGTGGTGTTCTCGCGAATTCTCTGCAGCATGCGTGCTTGCCTTTGAATCTGGAATGTCTTGTGAAAAAGGAAAATCGGATCGCGGGAAGATACCCCGGACCCGGATAGAAAAAAAGGGCGCCTTTTCGGGCGCCCTTCTTTTCTGAAATAAGTGGCGGAGTGGACGGGACTCGAACCCGCGACCCCCGGCGTGACAGGCCGGTATTCTAACCAGCTGAACTACCACTCCGCGCCAAACTTAACTCATTTTTAGTGGTGGGTGCTGCAGGGATCGAACCTGCGACCCTCGCCTTGTAAGGGCGATGCTCTCCCAGCTGAGCTAAGCACCCCCTGTACGAGAGCGCGTTAGTTTACAGCGTCTTTCAGCGCTTTACCAGCCTTGAATCCAGGAACTTTGCTTGCAGCAATCTGGATGGTCTGGCCGGTCTGCGGGTTACGACCCTGTCGAGCAGCGCGCTCCTTGACCTGGAACGTACCGAAACCAACCAGGGTAACCTGGTCACCCTTCTTCAGGGTATCGGTGATGGTGCCCAGCACGCCTTCGACTGCCTTGGTGGCATCAGCCTTGGACAGGTCCGCCGAAGCGGCAACGGCATCAATCAGTTCAGCTTTGTTCATTGTCTACATCCCCCTTGGGTGGATTAGTTTTTTAGCCGGGAGCAACCCGGTTTCCCCTCGACTCCCCGGCCCGAACAAAGGCTGGTGAGCATCTAGTTGCAGTCCACGAACGGTGCTTATTGAAACACAACTGGCGGAGGCAAAAAAGACCGGAAATGAATCCTGATGTCCGAGGGATCTGGATCTCCGTTTTCGTTGCGGCGTTTTATACCAAGCCGTCTTTCGGAGTGTCAACCAGATCAGTGCGGACGGACGCCTCCCTTGTCGTTATCGTCCTGCTGGGACGATTCCCCTGCCTTCACTTTCGCGGGCGTTACTTCACTTTTGGCCGACGTTCCCGGCATGTGCTGGAGAGCAACGTCGAGAACTTCATCGATCCATTTGACCGGACGAATATCCAGTGCGGACTTTATGTCATCCGGAATATCCTGGAGGTCCTTCTGGTTTTCATCCGGAATCAGGACCGTCTTGATGCCACCGCGGTGTGCAGCCAGGAGTTTTTCCTTCAGGCCACCGATCGGTAGCACCTCGCCACGCAGCGTGATCTCGCCAGTCATCGCGACATCCGCGCGAACCGGGATACCCGTCAGCGACGAGATCAATGCGGTGCACATGCCGATACCGGCAGACGGTCCGTCCTTGGGTGTAGCGCCTTCCGGAACGTGGATATGAACATCCACGTTCTGGTGAAAATCTTCTTTCAGGCCAAGGACTTGCGCGCGACTGCGCACCACGGTCATGGCCGCCTGGATGGACTCCTGCATCACATCGCCAAGCTTGCCGGTATGAATCAGCTTGCCCTTGCCCGCCACGATGGCGGCCTCGATGGTCAGCAGTTCGCCACCGACTTCGGTCCAGGCCAGGCCAGTCACCTGGCCGACCTGGTCGGTTTCCTCGGCTCGACCGTAACGGAAGCGACGCACGCCGAGGTACTTGTCCAGGTTCTCGGCCGTAACCACAACCGTGTCATCACCCTTGGTGAGTAACAGTTCCTTCACGACCTTGCGGCATACCTTGGCGATTTCGCGCTCGAGATTTCGCACGCCGGCTTCTCGCGTGTAGTGACGAATAATGCCCAGCACGGCATCGTCCTCGATGCGGATTTCCTTTTCCTTCAGGCCGTTCGCCTTCACCTGCTTCGGGATGAGGTATCGCTTGGCGATACTCGCCTTCTCGTCCTCGGTATAACCCGGCAGGCGGATGACTTCCATGCGGTCGAGCAGCGGACCGGGAATATTCATCGTGTTCGCGGTCGCCACGAACATCACGTCCGAGAGGTCGTAATCAACCTCGAGGTAATGATCGGCGAAGGTGCTGTTCTGTTCCGGGTCCAGGACCTCGAGCAGGGCCGAGGACGGGTCACCACGGAAATCCATCGACATCTTGTCGATTTCGTCCAGCAGGTACAGCGGGTTCTTCACGCCAACCTTGGTCATGTTCTGGATGATCTTGCCCGGCATCGAACCGATGTAGGTGCGACGATGACCGCGGATTTCCGCTTCGTCACGGACACCACCCAACGACATGCGCACGAACTTGCGGTTCGTGGCGCGCGCGATGCTCTGCCCCAGCGAGGTCTTGCCGACACCCGGTGGACCCACCAGGCAGAGGATCGGACCCTTCAGCTTGCGCACGCGCTGCTGCACGGCGAGGTACTCGACAATCCGCTCCTTCACCTTTTCCAGGCCATAGTGATCGGCCTCGAGCGTTTCCTCTGCCTTCTTCAGGTCATGGCGGATGCGGGTCTTCTTCTTCCATGGAACGCCGGTCAGCGTTTCTATGTAATTGCGCACCACCGTCGCTTCCGCCGACATCGGCGACATCAGCTTCAGCTTGTTGAGCTCCGAACTGGCCTTTTCCTTCGCCTCCTTCGGCATGCCGGATTCCTCGATCTTGTTCTCGAGGTCTTCCAGCTCGTTTGGTGCGTCTTCGAGCTCACCCAGTTCCTTCTGGATCGCCTTCATCTGTTCGTTCAGGTAGTACTCACGCTGGGACTTCTCCATCTGCTGCTTGACGCGACCACGGATGCGCTTCTCGATCTGCATCAGGTCGATCTCGCCCTCGATCATGCCCATGATGAGCTCGAGGCGCTGGCGCACGTCGGTCAGCTCGAGGAGCTTCTGCTTGTCCTCGATCTTCAAGGTCATGTGTGCAGCGATGGTGTCTGCCAGGCGACTCGGTGATTCGATACCGGCAAGCGAGGTGAGCACCTCCGGCGGCACCTTCTTGTTCAGCTTCACGTACTGGTCGAACAGCGACATCACGGAGCGCATCAGCACGTCGACTTCGCGCTCGTCGTAACCGCCGTCCTCGTCAATCAGCTCCGCTTCCGCGGTGAAATATTCGCCGCTGTGAAGCTTCTTGACCTGCGCACGCTGGCCGCCTTCTACCAACACCTTCACGGTGCCGTCCGGCAGCTTCAGCAGCTGCAGCACGGTCGCGACCACGCCGACCCGGTGAAGGTCACCGGCAGCGGGTTCGTCGATATCCGCATGCTTCTGCGCGACAAGCAGGATCTGCTTGCCACCCTTCATCGCTTCGTCGAGCGCGAGGATGGACTTTTCACGACCCACGAACAGCGGGATCACCATGTGCGGGTACACGACGACGTCGCGCAACGGCAGCACGGCAACGTTGTCCGGCAGGTTGATCGGGGTCGGGGTATTGTTTTCTTCGCTGGCCACGGGCGGTCCTCAGTTCCGGGAGTTCATGCGCAATGGCGCGCATTGCCGCCGGTCACCCGGCGACATCAAACAGATGGGGTCGGGGAGACCGGCTTTCAAGCCTCAGTCGTCGGACGCCGCGGCACGCGGCGCTTCTTCCTCACTGGCGTACATGATGTACGGCTGCGAATCGCCGTTGATGACGGCATCATCCACGACGACCTTCTCGACGTTTTCCAGCGACGGCAGTTCGTACATGGTATCGAGGAGCACGCCCTCGATGATGGTACGCAGGCCACGCGCACCGGTCTTGCGCTCCATTGCCTTGCGGGCGATGGCACGCAGGCCCTCTTCGCGGAAATCGAGATCGACTTCTTCCATGTCGAAGAGCTTGCGGTACTGCTTCACCACGGCATTCTTCGGCTCGACGAGAATCTCGACGAGGGCATCCTCGTCCAGCTCCTCGAGCGTAGCGACCACCGGCAGGCGACCAACGAATTCCGGGATGAGGCCGAACTTGATCAGGTCTTCCGGCTCGACATCGGCAAGCACCTCGCCGACGTTCTCGATGTTCTCGCGAGACTTCACCTCGGCGGCGAAGCCGATACCGCTCTTTGCGGAGCGGTCGCGGATGACCTTTTCCAGGCCCGCAAAAGCGCCACCGCAGATGAACAGGATATTGCCGGTATCAACCTGCAGGAATTCCTGCTGCGGGTGCTTGCGACCACCCTGTGGCGGCACCGATGCCACGGTACCTTCGATGAGCTTCAGCAATGCCTGCTGCACGCCCTCGCCCGACACATCGCGGGTAATTGACGGGTTGTCGGACTTGCGGGAAATCTTGTCGATCTCGTCGATGTAGACGATACCGGACTGCGCCTTGTCGACATCGTAGTCGCACTTCTGCAGCAGCTTCTGGATGATGTTCTCGACGTCTTCGCCCACGTAACCGGCTTCGGTCAACGTGGTGGCATCGGCAATCGTGAACGGCACGTTCAGCAGTCGCGCCAGCGTTTCCGCCAGCAGCGTCTTGCCGGAACCGGTCGGGCCGATCAGGAGAATGTTCGACTTGGAAAGCTCGACCTCGTCCTTGTCATTACGCGACTCGAGACGCTTGTAGTGGTTGTATACCGCTACCGCCAGCACGCGCTTGGCGCGGTCCTGGCCAATGACGTACTGGTCGAGTACCGACTTGATTTCCTGCGGCTTCGGCAGCTTGCTGTGCGAGGTTTCCGACTGCTCCGCCATCTCCTCACGGATGATGTCGTTGCACAGTTCCACGCATTCGTCGCAGACAAAGACCGACGGACCGGCAATCAGCTTGCGAACCTCATGCTGGCTCTTGCCGCAGAAGCTGCAGTAAAGGAGCTTGCCGCCGTCTTCGTTGCCGGTGCGTGTATCGTCAGTCATCGCTCACCTTGGGTCGTGCCGAGCCGAGTGGAGTCAGGCTCAGGTATAACATGAAGTCCGCGCGATGCAAAAGCCCGGAATATGCCCGGGCCCTGCAACCACGCGGGTTTACGGGGTATCAGGCCTTGCCGCTGCGGCGCGTCAGGACCTCGTCGATCAGGCCATACTCGGTGGCCCGCTCTCCGCCCATGAAGTTGTCCCGATCGGTATCCTTCTCGACCTGCTCGATCGGCTGGCCGGTGTGCAGCGAGAGGATCTCGTTAAGGCGCTGCTTCGTTGCCAGCACTTCACGCGCATGGATGTCGATATCCGACGCCTGGCCCTGGAAGCCGGCCAGTGGCTGATGGATCATCATGCGCGAATGCGGCAGCGCGAAACGCTTGCCCTTCGTGCCCGCCGCCAGCAGCACGGCGCCCATGCTTGCCGCCTGGCCGATGCAGATGGTGCTCACGTCCGGCTTGATGAACTGCATGGTGTCGTAGATCGCGAGACCCGCACTCACCGAGCCGCCCGGCGAGTTGATGTAGAGGTGGATATCCTTGTCCGGGTTCTCGGACTCGAGGAACAGCAGCTGGGCCACGATGACGTTGGCCATGTAGTCCTCGACCGGACCACAGGCAAACACCACACGCTCCTTCAGCAGGCGCGAGTAGATGTCGTAGGAGCGCTCGCCGCGAGAGGTCTGCTCGACCACCATCGGCACCAGGTTCAGGGCCTGGGTGTGCTGCGCACCAAATCCGTCGTTGTTGTGGCTCATGCTGCGTCCTCTTCCAGAAAGTTCGATGTCGTACAAGGATGTAGTGCCGGGCAGGGAAATATCAACCCTGTTCCGGCTTCATCAGTTCGTCGAAGCTGACCTTCTTTTCCTTGATGCTGGCGTCCTCGAGCAGCTTGTCGACCGCCTGCTCCTCAAGTGCCATCGCCTCGACCTGGCGCATGACGTTCGGGTTGGCCTTGTACTGCGCCATCAGCTGGTCCGGGTCGCCGTACTGCGAGGCGATTTCTTCCAGCAGCTCGTTGACGCGCGCCTCGTCGGCCTTGAGTTCCTTGTCCTTGATGAACTCGCCGAGCAGCAGGCCCAGCGCCACGCGGCGGGTGGCACGCTCCTCGAACATGTCGCGCGGGAAGGTGTGCGGGTCGACCTTGTCGCCCATGCCCATGCGCTGCGCAGTATCGTGCTGCATCTGGTGGATTTCCTCGTCCACCAGCGCCTTCGGCAGATCCAGCTTGTTGGCATCGACCAGCGCATCCAGCACGGCGTCCTTGGACTCGCGGCGGATCGCCTGATCCAGCTCGCGCTGCATGTGCTCGCGCACATCCTTCTTCAGCTGCTCGACACCACCCTCGTCGACACCGAAGGCCTTGCAGAATTCGTCGTCGACTTCCGGCAGTTCCATTTCCTCAATGCGGTGCACCTTCACCTGGAACCTGGCCTTCTTACCCTGGAGCTCCTCGGCGTGGTAATCCTTCGGGAACTTGACGTCGATTTCCTTTTCTTCGCCGGCCTTCGCACCCTTCAGGCCCTTCTCGAAATCTTCGAGCATGCGACCGCCGCCCAGCTCGACCGGAACTTCCTTGCCGGTGTTGCCCGGGAACGCTTCGCCCTTCACCGTGCCTTCGAAATCGATGACGACACGATCGCCATCCTTCGCGGCACGATCGACTTCCTTCCAGTCGCCGCGCTGCTTGCGCATGTTCTCGATCATGTTGTCGACGTCTTCGTCGGTGATCTCGGCGGAGCGGCGCTCGACCTTCAGGCCCTCGGTCTTCTTGAGCTTGATCTCCGGGTACACCTCGAAGGTCGCGGTGTATTCCATGCCCTTGCCCTCTTCCATCGAGATCGGGTCGATGGCGGGCTGGCCGGCCGGACGCAGTTCTTCCTTCTGCAGCGCTTCGCCGTAGGTCTGCTGCAGCAGCTGCTGCATCACTTCATCACGAACTTCCGGACCGTACTGCTGCTTGACGACCTTGAACGGCACCTTGCCCGGGCGGAAGCCCTTGATCTTGGCGGTACGCGACAGGCGGCGCAGCCGGCTCTCGATTTCGTTGTCCACGCGCTCGGCGGGCACCTGGACCGTCATCTTGCGCTCGAGGCCCTTGGTGGTCTCAACGGAAACCTGCATCGCTCTACTCCTCAAATATTCAGATCAATTCGTGTCAATGTTGCTGCCGTGACGCACGCGGTGCGGCACCGCAAAATCTGGTGCGAAAGGGGAGACTCGAACTCCCACGGGTTACCCCACTGGAACCTAAATCCAGCGCGTCTACCAATTCCGCCACTTTCGCGTCGGCCGGTGTTTCGCTCCGGCAAACGGCCCGAAAACGCACCCGGGCCGTGAAAAACAGGTCATTATACAGCATTCCGGCGCAATACCGAGCCGTCCGAGCGCCGGGCGACCCTGTGGCCAGATATAAAAAACGCCCGGCGATTTTCATCGCCAGGCGTCGGTATTTGGTGGGCCGTCAGGGACTCGAACCCCGAACCAATTGATTAAGAGTCAACTGCTCTACCAATTGAGCTAACGGCCCGTGAGGGCTGCGAATTATACACGGCTTTTCCTGGAACGGAATACCCGAATCCGAAAAAACGAGCCGTGAATAATGGGGTGGACGATGGGACTCGAACCCACGACGACCGGAATCACAATCCGGGGCTCTACCAACTGAGCTACGCCCACCACAGAAACTGGTTTTGATGCCGCCATCCCGCCGGAGGGTGGCGCGCCCGGCAGGACTCGAACCTGCAACC
>JAWWBT010000064.1:0-12878 GCA_033720815.1 Gammaproteobacteria bacterium
GCGCAGTGTAACGCAGCTGCCTCCGTGCAGCCTTCACTCTTCGAGTAATAAAAAGGCCGAGGCCTCTCTCGAGTCCGGCTTTACTGAAACCTGATGGGACAAGGGAGATTGAACTTGCGACTTCACTGCCATGGCAAGCGCGAATGTATCGCACAAAAGAAAAGCCGAACTCTTTCGAGTTCGGCTTTTCGGTATCTGGTGGAGCGGAGGAGGATCGAACTCCCGACCTTCGCATTGCGAACGCGACGCTCTCCCAGCTGAGCTACCGCCCCAGATTATTCCCCGGTCGTGCAGCTTCTGACCGAAGGCCGCGTATTCTAGCAGCACTTCCCTGGATGTCCAATACTCACGCAAGCCATTGATTTGGAATGATTTGCAAGCCAAGCTAGGTACAGCCTGGGAGGATTCAATGAACGACATCATTCGCGACGCGGCAGCAGCCGATATCGACACCATCGTCGACTTCAACCAGGTCCTGGCTGAAGAAAGCGAGGGCCGGACCCTGGACGCCACACGCTTGCGAAGCGGCGTCCAGCGACTGCTATCGGATTCAGGCCTGGGACGCTATTTCCTGCTGGAGCGGAACGGGGAAGTGATTGCCCAGACCATGATCACCTTCGAATGGTCGGACTGGCGCAATGGCCTCTTCTGGTGGATCCAGAGCGTTTACGTCCATGCCGACCACCGGGGCACGGGAGCGTTTTCTGCGCTCTATCGTCACATCCGCGACAAGGCGCTGGCCGAAGATGGTGTCTGCGGCATTCGGCTTTATGTCGACAAGACCAACCAGCATGCTGCAGACATCTACCGGGCTCTGGGCATGAGCGACGCCCACTACGACATGCTGGAGATTGATTTCCAGGCCTGATTCAGCCGCCGGCAGGTCGACCGATACCGTGGTACTCGATGCCTGCAGCGCTGACCACCGAAGGCTCATAAAGGTTGCGACCATCAAAAATGACCGCGTTCCCGAGCGTACGCCGGATCCTGTCAAAATCGGGACTGCGAAATTCCTTCCACTCCGTGCAGATGACCAGCGCGTCGGCATTTTCGAGCGCCGCATCGCGACTTTCACAGAGAACGAGGTCGGGACGTTCACCATATATCCTGAGCATCTCGGGCATGGCTGCCGGATCATAGGCTCGAACCGTTACCCCGGCATCCCAGAGCCCTTCAAGCAACACGCGGCTGGACGCCTCGCGCATGTCGTCCGTACCCGCCTTGAAAGCAAGCCCCCAGACGGCAATCGTTCGTCCAGCCAGCTGCTCGCCAAAATAATCCGATACCTTGTCGAGCAACAGCCGCTTTTGCCGCGCATTGACCTGCTCCGTTGCCGCGAGCAGCAGTGGCTCATACCCTTCCTGCTCCGCAGTACGCCGCAAGGCCGCGACATCCTTCGGAAAACACGAACCGCCGTAACCGCAACCGGCGTAAAGGAAGGCAGGTCCGATTCGTGGATCGGTACCAATACCCCGACGCACTGATTCGATATCAACACCGAGGCGTTCAGCAATGTTCGCGAATTCATTCATCAGGCTGATGCGCGTCGCCAGCATGGTGTTTGCCGCGTACTTGGTGAATTCGGCATCGCGTACCGGCATCACGATCATGCGGTCCTGCTGCCGTGTGAAGGGACGATACAGCTCCCTCATCAGCTTGATGGTCGACTCGTGTTTTGCACCGAGGATTATGCGGTCGGGTTTCATGAAGTCTTCAACCGCGGCTCCCTCCTTGAGAAATTCCGGATTGGATATCACGTCAAATTCGATATCACTGCCCCGCTCTGCCAGCGTTTGCGACACAATCGCCGACACCTTGTCCGCGGTTCCAACGGGGACCGTCGACTTGTTGACGATAATTCGCGGCTCTTCCATGTACGTGGCAATGCTGTTGGCAACAGCCAGGACATGCTGCAGGTCTGCGGATCCATCCTCTCCAGGCGGGGTTCCAACCGCAATGAATTGCAGCGTCGCATGTGCAACTCCATCTTCCGGGCTGGATGAAAACCGCAGGCTGCCATTCTTGAGCGTTTTCCCGACTAGTTCTTGAAGACCGTTTTCACGAATCGGGATCCTGCCGCCCTTCAGTTCCTCGATTCGATCTGCGTCAATATCGATACACAGGACGTCATTGCCCATCGAGGCAAAACAGGCGGCAGTAACAAGGCCGACGTAACCACTTCCGTGGACCGCGATTTTCATGAAAGTATCCCGTTCTAGTTCGTGATCATGATCGTGTTTCGGCGAGTATATCGCTACAGGTTAGCGATTCGTTACCGATACGGCGACAGGTGATCGACGTGGAAAAGCCGCTTCGGCTGCTGGCCATCCAGGTTCGACCTGCAGTTGGCCTCAAGGTCCCCTTTTTCTACCAGCCACCAGTGCTGGCGATGTCGAATACCGAGATCACGCGTCTTCCCGCCAATCACGCAACCGGGCAACTCTTCCGATCCCAGTAACAGTACACGGTCATCTCCTTGTGAAACCCATATCAGCGCATCACGTTTTTCCATGGCGTGGTCACGCCGAAACCCGAAATGCACGAAGGGGCGATCGGCATGCAGCGCCATCTGTTCCTTCCAGCCGACCAGGCCGAGTACGGAATCACCAGCGCGCTCACGGACTTCAGTCATCATTGCTGCAGGTGAGCGCATGGGGTTCAACATTGGCCCAACCATCAATCCGTACACAAGCCAGAACCAGGCGAGAAATGCTGCAACACCGATGATCGGACGCCGCAGGCAGGCCAGCAGGGAAAACAGGCCACCACCAGCCATCGTGCCTACCAGCAGCCATGGCGTTGCCTCGCCCAACCTTGTCGCAAGCTTGAACGCCTGCTCCGGTCGCAGCCAGGTGAAATAGATAAGTGCCGCCAGCAGCACCATATTGAACAATGCTCCTGCCCAGAAAAGCGTTCGCTGCAATGACGGCTTCCGAAGCAGGCCAGGCAACAAGGGAGCCGCCGCAAGGGCAAGCATCGGTAGCGCCGGCAGGATATAGACACCGCGCTTACCCGGCGAGACGCTGAAGAACAGCAAAACCAGCACGACCCATCCAAGCAAAAGGACATAACGTGCATCGCCACGCTTGACTCGTCGCTGCCACGCTGGAACCAGCCAGGGCAACATCAGGCTCAAGGGGAACCAGAACAAGGGGATAACGTTCGTGAAGTAATACCAGAATGGCTCGAGATGGTGCCAACTGTCTGCGTACCGTTCCGCTGTCTGCTTCAACAGGATGTCGTTCCGGTAAGCGACCATGTCAGGCGCATCGGATGTCATGACGACATACAGCATGGGCACCAGCCATAGGGCGATTACAGCCAGCATTGCCACAGGCCCCGACACCCAGCGCGAAATGCTGCCTTCCAGTCTCGGTAAACGCCAACCCCGATAGAGGACCAGCCCCCAGGGCAGCAGGACAAGTACGGGAAGGAACCCGACACCCTTGGTAATGATCCCGGCGCCCATTGCAGCAAACCCGGTCACGTACCAGCGCCATTGGGGACCGAGCAACAGGTGACGCAGCAGGCCGTACATGCCCAGGGTAATCCAGAAGCATACAGTTGCGTCGATCTGTCCCTGTCGTCCCTGAAGTACAAACTGCATGCTGGCCAGCAGCAGCAATGCCGCGATCACGCCGATGTGCTCGCGCCACAGGCGCCGACCAAGGTCGTAGACGAGGTATAGCGTACCGAGGCTTGCGAGCAGCGACGGCAACAGGAAGGTCCATCGCACGGAACCGAAAATTCCGTAGAAGATTGCCTGGAGCCAGAAGAATAGCGGTGGCTTGTCCGGGTACAGCACGCCAGCCACATGCGGGAATAGCCACTGTCCCGTATCGACCATTTCCTTGGCAACGAGCGCGTAGCGCGGCTCATCGGCGGGCCACGGATCACGCAGGCCAAGACCCGTCGCGATAAGCAGCAATGCAAGCGCAAACAACCAGCCCATGTGACTGCGCCTTGAGCCTTGCAGCAGCCAGCGGTGGAAACGCCCCGTCAGTTGGCCGAGAAGGTCGCTCATTCCGGTCGGATTTCCTCGACCGTCTCGGGTCGACGTTCACGCCGCAACAGCCATGCGACACCGAAGAGGTCGACGATACCCACCCACAGGCGGTTATTGATTCCGTATTTGGATAAACCTCGCTCCCGGGCTCGATGGCCAACAGAGACCGACGCGACTTGCCCACCGGAGCGCTGCACGAGCGCCGGCAGGAAACGATGCATGTGATCAAAATACGGCAGGTCAATGAAGGTTGCGCGCCGGAAGAGCTTGAGGCCGCAACCGGTATCGGGCGTATTATCCTTCAGCAGCCAGCCACGCACACCGTTGGCTACCCGTGACGACAAGCGGCGAATGACATTGTCATTGCGACGCTGCCGATGCCCGATCACAAGGTCGACCGTGTTTTGTTCCGCATGATCGATCAACAGCGGAATATCCCCGGGAATGTTCTGTCCGTCGCCATCCAGGGTCACGATCCACGGCTGGCGTGAAGCACGCACACCGTTATAGACCGCCGTGCTCTGCCCACAGGGACGGACGTGTCGCAACACGCGCATCCTGGGGCCACGTCGCGCCTGCTCTGCCGCCAATGCATCTGCGGTGCCGTCAGAGCTGCCGTCATCAACGTAGATAACGTCGAACTCATGCCCTTCCAGGGCGGCGAATATCTCGTCAACCAGCGGCGCGACATTATCGGCCTCGTTCAGCACCGGGACGATGACGGATAACTGCATGAATTTTCTCCCGCTTCACTTCGCGAATGGTTGAACATGATACGTTAAGATTTCGTCAATCGGAGCCCACCAGGAGTAACCCAATGCTGGATATCGGCCAGACCGCACCCGACTTCACACTACCCGACCAGGATGGCAAGCCGAGAGCGTTGCGAGAGTTGCTTACCAGCGGCCCGGTGCTGCTGTATTTCTATCCCGCAGATTTCACACCCGGCTGCACGAAAGAAGCCTGCAGCCTGCGCGACATGTTGCCGAAAGATGCACCCGCCGATATCCAGGTGCTCGGGATCAGCCCGCAGGGCGAGGAATCACACCGCCGTTTTCGTGCCGAACACGGACTCGAGTTCCCCTTGCTCTGCGACGAGGACAAGAAAGTCATCAAGGCCTACGACTGCGACGGCCCGCTCGGGATTGGCGTGCGCCGTGTGAGCTACCTCATTGATACCGACGGTGTAATACGTGATGCGGTAAAGGCGGATTTCCGCATTGGCCGTCACATCGAGTTCTTCCAGCGCCACATCAATGGCAATTGACGGGGTATTCACATACCCGATGCGAAAGTCTCCCGTGGAGAAAGCGTCATGAACGAGGTCATCATGCAGATCGGTCCGGTGTATATCACGCCGTGGAAAATCATCGGATACCTGGGCGTTGCACTCTTCGCAGGTCGCTGGTTCGTGCAGCTGTGGGCGTCGCGAAAGCATCGCAAGCCGACCGTACCTCGACTCTTCTGGTACATGAGCATGACCGGCAGCCTCATGCTGCTCAGTTACTTCATCTTCGGCAAGAACGACTCGGTCGGTATTCTTGCGAACCTCTTTCCTGCGGCGATTGCGGCCTACAACCTCTACCTGGACATCACCGACCAGAAGCAGCGCGAATTGTTGCCAACCGAGGAACAGCGCTGATCACTGCACGGTAATCACGACCTTGCGGCGCTGCGCGCCGGTGCGATGCTCCCACAGGAATACGCCCTGCCACGTGCCCAGCACGAGATTTCCTTCACCGACCGGCAAGGTGAGCGATGACTCGGTCAGCACCGTGCGCACGTGCGCCGACATGTCATCCGGTCCTTCTTCGGTATGTCCGAATATCGGGTCACCATCCTGCACGGCGCGGGACATCCAGGCCTCCATGTCTGCTCTCACCTGCGGGTCGGCATTCTCGGTGAGTAGCAGTGAAGCACTGGTATGCAGGATGAAACAGTGACAGATGCCGGTCGTGATACCGGATTCGCGAACCGCCCGGCGGATGTCGTCGGTGATATCCGTCGTGCCACGGCCACGGGTTTCGAATGCCAGTGTGGTCTGCCAGCTCATCCTCGCTCCATGTAACTTCGGTAAAGGGACACTTATAATACGCGTCTAACCCGCACTGTTTCAGCCGCCATGACGCCCGAACGTTTTGCCACGCTTCGCGACCGCCTCGACAAGCGCCAACCCGACCTTACGGTGCTGATGGATGATGTGCATAAGTCGCATAACGTGTCAGCAGTGATCCGGACCTGCGATGCGGTCGGCATTTTCGAAGCGCATGCCTTTCATGCCGATGGTCCCCTGCGCCGCCATGACAACACGTCGGCCGGCGCTGGCCGCTATGTCGGCCTCCGCCAGCATCCGGATATTGCGACTGGCATACGCCACCTGAAGGACCAGGGATTTCGCGTCCTAGCCGCTCATTTTTCCGACCGGGCCGTTGAATACCGCAAGATCGATTACACGCAACCGACCGCCCTGTTGCTTGGCTCGGAACTGAATGGCTGCAGCGAAACCGCGGCGGCAGAAGCTGATGAACATGTGATCATTCCCATGCAGGGACTGGTCGCATCATTGAATGTCTCGGTCGCAGCCGCCGTCATTCTCTTCGAAGCCCAGCGGCAACGCCTCGTGGCCGGGCTCTACGACGAATCACGGCTGGATCCGGGAATCCGTGAACGCGTGCTCTTCGAATGGGCGCATCCGAAGATCGCGCACTTCTGTCGCCAGCGTGGCTATCCCTATCCCGGCCTGACCGGCGACGGCGACCTTGCCCACGCTCCCGGCCCGGCGGCGTCCAAATAACCTGCTAATTATCAAGAGCTTGCTTCCATATCCGCGACGCCAGGATGGCGGCTGTCTTGCCTCGATACATCAAGTCGATATATCATATCGGTTCGATATATCTAATTGAGATAGTATTCCCATGGATGTAAAGACACTCTGCCTTGGCGTCCTGTCCGAGGGCGAGGCAACCGGTTACGACATCAAGAAGTATTTCGAGTGCACCTTCAGCCACTTCTTCGTGGCCGGGTTCGGCTCGATCTACCCGGCGCTGGCCGACCTCACGAAACAAGGCCTGGTGACCTGCCGCGAAGAGGCGCAGGACAACCGTCCCGATCGCAAGGTCTATTCCCTGACCGAAAAGGGTCGTGCTGCCTTCGTCGAATCGCTGGAACAGACCCCTCCCCGGCACAAGATCCGCTCGGAATTCATGGTGCTGCTGCATTTTGCGCACCTGCTACCGCGGGAGCGCGTCGCCGCGATCATCGACCAGCGACTCGGCGACCTTACCCGCGACCTCCAGTTGATAGAGCGATTCTTCCAGGAAACGAAGAACGGTGAATGCCATTGCGAACCCGGCCAGGAATTCGGTGTCGGAATGGTCTACGAAGCATTGAAGGCAAGTCGCGATTTCATCGTCGCGCGCCGCGATGCCTTCCTTGACCACCTGGATCAACACGCCGCGGGCTCGACGCAACAGAAACGCGCCTGATCCCGGCCGGCAACAGACAACGCACGTCTTGACGAATTTTCAGAAATACAACGCGAAGGAATTCACCCGATGAACCCGCTCAAGATATTCAAGCGCAATCCCTGGGTACTGGCCGGCACGATTGTCGTGGCCGTGGTGTTGTGGATGCTTACCGGAGTCGGTAACGGCCCTGAAACGATTGCCGAGGCTACTGACGGCAAGCAGGAATCCCCACGCCCCGAAGTCCGCGTCCAGCAGCAGAAGGCCGAAAGCGTGCAGCGCTTCATTACCGTCTATGGTCGCAGCGAGCCATCCCGTACGGTCACGTTGAAAGCCGAGACCGCCGGCAAGGTGAATCGCGTCCTCGCAGATCGCGGTGCCTACCTCGACGCCGGTGAAGCGCTGGTTGAAATCGACATGCGCGACCGTCGCGAGCAACTGTCGCGTGCCCAGGCGGATGTGGAGCGTGCCCGAATCCAGTACGAGGCCGAACAGCGCCTGAAGGGCGATAGTCTTTCCTCGGAAGTCCGCCTCGCCGAATCAAAGGCTGCACTGGAAGGTGCGAAGGCCGAACTGAAGCGGATTCGTATCGATCTCGACAAGACGACCGTGCAGGCGCCATTCGATGGCAGCCTGCAGGAACGCATGGTCGAAGCAGGCGATTACGTGAAGATCGGCGACCCGGTCGCAACCTTCGTCGACATCGACACCTTGTTCATTACCGGGAGCGTTTCGGAAACCGAACGCGCCAACCTCGAAGTCGGCTCACAGGCTTCCGCCACGCTGATCACTGGCCAGGAAGCGACCGGTACCGTGCGCTACATCGCACCGGTCGCGGACGAAGCAACCCGTACTTTCCTTGTGGAAATCGAGGTGGATAACGCTGATCACCAATTACCGGCGGGGGTCACGGCAGAAATCAGCCTGCCAGTCGGCAATACGCTGGCACACAAGGTATCACCGGCGATTCTCGCCCTGGATGCCGACGGCGAGATCGGTATCAAGACAGTCGACGGCAATGACACGGTCAACTTCACGAAGATCGACATCATCAAGTCTACCGGCGAGGGTGTATGGATTGATGGCCTGCCCGAGAACGCAACAATCATCACTGTCGGCCAGGGTTTCGTGAAGGAAGGTGAAAAGGTCCGTCCCGTGTTCGATGAAGGACCGAAACGCGCACTGACCGACACGGATACCAATGCCAAGGCCGCGGCGACGACCGGAGGCCAGGAATGAGCGGAACCATTTCGACAATCCTGGCGCACTCGCGCACTGTGCTGTCGACGCTGGTTCTCATCCTTGTTGCCGGCAGCATCACCTACGCGACCATCCCGAAGGAAGCCGAACCGGATATCGATATCCCGGTGATCTACGTCAGCATGAAGCATGACGGCATTTCTCCCGAGGATGCCGAACGACTGCTCGTGCGCCCAATGGAACAGGAACTGCGTTCACTCGAAGGCCTGAAGGAAATGAAGGCGAACGCCTATGAAGGTGGCGCCAACGTCACGCTGGAATTCGAGGCTGGCACGGTCGATACCGACCAGGCGCTGCTCGACGTTCGCGAAAAGGTGGATGCGGCAAAAACGAAATTGCCGCAGGAAACGGAAGACCCCTCGGTCAATGAAGTAAAGATTTCCAAGCAGGATCCGATGCTGGTCCTGAACATCTCGGGCAGCATTCCCGAGCGCATGCTGGTCAAGATCGCCAAGGACCTCAAGGACAAGATCGAAGGCATTACCGGTGTTCTCGAAGTCGACCTGTATGGCGATCGCGAGGAACTGCTGGAAGTCGTCGTCGATCCGTTGACCATCGAGTCCTACGGCCTTGCCCCTGAAGACATCTATCCGATCTTTTCGCGTAACAACCAGCTGGTTGCCGCGGGCAGTCTCAACAATACCCTTGGCCAGGCACCGGTAAAGGTGCCGGGTGTCTTCGAGAATCCAGAGGATGTACTCGACCTGCCGCTGAAGACGCGCGGTGACCGTGTCGTGCGCTTCCGCGATGTCGCTTCCGTGCGTCGTACCTACAAGGACGCCACGAGTTATGCACGAATCGATGGCCAGCCTGCTGTCGGCCTGGAAGTGGTAAAACGTGCCGGATCGAACATCATCGCAACGGTCGAAGAAGTTCGCGCGACAGTCGCTGAAGAAAGTGAATACTGGCCCGAAGGTGTGCAGGTTACCTATTCGCGCGACAAGTCCGACGACATACGCAACATGCTAACCGACCTGCAGAACAACGTGCTTTCTGCAGTGCTGCTTGTCGTGGTCGTGATCATCGGTATTCTCGGCGTGCGCACGGCAAGCCTGGTCGGTATCGCGATACCGGGCTCCTTCCTTGCCGGCATCCTGTGGCTGGGTGCCACCGGCATTACCGTGAACATCGTCGTGCTGTTCTCGCTGATCATGGCGGTGGGCATGCTGGTGGATGGTGCCATCGTTGTCACCGAGTACGCCGACCGCAAGATGGCGGAAGGCATGGATCGCAAGCATGCGTATGCCACGGCATCGCAGCGCATGGGCTGGCCGATCATCACATCGACCATCACGACGCTGGCGGCATTCGCACCGCTGGTATTCTGGCCCGGCATCGTTGGCCAGTTCATGGGCTACCTGCCGATCACCCTGATCGCGACGCTGGCCTCGTCACTGGTCATGGCGCTGATCTTCGTGCCAACGCTCGGTTCCATCTACGGCAAGGCCGGCGCGATGAGCGACCTGACCCGCGAGCGACTCGCTGCGGCAGAGAACGGGAATATCCGCGCAGTGGGCGGTTTCACCGGCAAATACATCGATGTGCTTGAGAGCGCGCTGAAGCATCCAGGCAAGATTCTTTCATTCAGCACTGTCGCGCTGATTGCCATCTTCATTGCCTATGGCCAGTTCGGTCGCGGGACGGAATTCTTCCCGAATGTAGAACCTGAAGTCGCCTGGGTGAATGTCTATGCCCGCGGCGACCTGTCGACCGACGAAAAGGATTCGCTGGTTCGCGAAGTCGAAAATCGCATTCTCGACATGAAGGAATTCGAATCTGTCTATACCCGCGTCGGTAGCAGCGGTGGTGGCGGCGGCGGCAACAACCGTGAAGACCAGGTCGGGCGCATCAGCCTGCAGCTGGTTGACTGGGAGTTGCGGCGCCCTGCCGAGGAAATACTGGAAGAGGTTCGGGATCGTACCGACGACCTGCCTGGCATCGAGGTTGAGACGACGACTCCGAATGCCGGCCCCACACAGGGCAAGCCGATCCAGTTGCAGCTCTCTTCGCGCTTCCCGGAAGACCTGAACCAGACAGCGGACCGTGTGCGCGAGATCATGACCGATGTGGAAGGCCTGCGTGATATCGAGGACAGCCGTCCCCTGCCGGGTATCGAGTGGCGCATGAAGGTCGACCGCGCCAAGGCAGCGCGTTTCGGTGCTGATGTTGCCACCGTTGGCGGCGTGGTCCAGTTCGTTACCAACGGCATCAAGGTCGGTGAATACCGACCCGATGATTCCGATGACGAGATCGACATCCGTGTTCGCTTCCCGAGCGAGGAACGCAACCTCGACCAGCTCGACATGCTGCGGATTCCAACGCAGCAAGGGAACGTGCCGATCAGCAATTTCGTGGTACGTGAACCCGGCGAGAAGGTGGGCACCATCAAGCGCACCGACATGCGCCGTACCGTGACCATCATGGCGGATCACGCACCGGATACGCTGGCTTCCGAGCTGGTCAATGAATTGCGTACGAAACTCCAGGACGCGGAAGGCCTTTCACCACGGGTTCAGTTCTCGTTCAAGGGTGAGGACGAGGAGCAGCAGAAGGCTGCGGCCTTCCTCATGAAGGCATTTGGCGTGGCGCTGTTCGTCATCGCCATCGTGCTGGTAACCCAGTTCAACAGCTTCTACCAGGCATTCCTTATCCTGACTGCCATCATCTTCTCGACCGGCGGCGTGTTCCTCGGCCACCTGCTGATGAACAAGCCTTTCGGTATCGTGATGAGTGGCATCGGCGTGATTGCACTGGCGGGTATCGTGGTGAACAACAACATTGTTCTCATCGATACCTACAACGTATTGCGCAATTCCGGCATGCCTGCAATGGAAGCCGTGCTGCGCACGGGTGCGCAGCGTCTTCGCCCGGTGTTGCTGACAACGGTAACCACGATCCTCGGACTGTTGCCGATGGTGCTGGGTATCAACATCGACCTGATCGGTCGCGATATCACCATCGGCGGCCCTTCGACCCAATGGTGGATCCAGCTGGCATCCGCTGTCGCTGGTGGCCTGTTCTTTGCCACGGTGCTGACATTGATCGTCACGCCAAGCCTGTTGATGCTTCAGGCAAACCATGAAGACCGTAAACGGGCAAGGGAACGCCATCGCATGGCAGAGGCTGAACACCTCGTGGAGCAGGCTGAAGGCTCCTGAGCGAAACAGGCCCGTCTGTGTGAACGGCGCCCGGTGATCCGGGCGCCGTTTTTTCTTGCAGATTTTTCTTGAATTTTTTCGTACCGGGAACTATATAGCGCGCAGGAATTGCCGATTCAGTTCCTGCCCCGGGCAACCGGGTGCATTCGTTGTTTGCCGTTTCCTTGAGGAGAGGATTCCAACGATGGGTGTAGCCAAGAACGCAGACTTTGAAGACGACTTCGACGATTTCGATGGCAACGAGGACTTCAGCTTCCTCGATGAAAACGAACAGCCACGGGCGCGGCGCGACAAGCTTGCCTGGCGTTCGGTCGAGGATTACCTCGCCGACAAGCGGCTGAAGGAAGAGCTGTCGGATGTCTTCGACGACGAGTGGTACGCGTAGACAGCACCATTGAGAAGCCCGGCACTCGCCGGGCTTTTTTCTGTACGGTGTTGGCCGGTCAGTGAAAATCACGCGACTTCGTGACCAGTCCGCCCAGCAGTTCGCTGTGGTCTTCAAGATTGCCGGCCACGAGATGCAGCACCTCACCCTGCCGTTGCAGTACACCGGCCACGCCCAGCAATCGTGAGCGCAGCAATTCCTTGCGTTGCCGCTCGGCGTGCCTGCGCCAGACAATCACGTTGACCTGCCCCGTCTCGTCTTCCAGCGTCATGAAGGTCACGCCTTTCGCGGTACCAGGTCGCTGCCGGTTCACGACAATGCCACAGGCGCGTACCGGCACTCCGTCATCAAGCTCCCAGAGTTCTGCTGCCGTACGGAAGCGCAGGGACTGAAGCCGATCACGCAACAAGGCCAGCGGGTGTCGCTCGAGTGTAAGCCCGACATGCGCGTAATCCTGAACGATGTCCTCGCCCTCTTCCGGCTTGCGCAGCAAAGGCGTGGCTTCGGTGAAACGCGGCACGGCAAACAGGGGTGTGGCGGTCTCGACACCGGCAACATTCCAGCGCGCACGGTGACGATGGCCGCCCAGTGACCGGAAGGCACCC
>JAWWBT010000065.1:0-12816 GCA_033720815.1 Gammaproteobacteria bacterium
CGCCCGGCGGATTACTCGAACACGTCGGCGATCGGCCAGGTGATGTACACCGAATACGTCTACCCGTTCGAGATCGCCTCGGTGATCCTGCTGGTCGGCATCATCGCCGCCATTACGCTGACGATGCGTCGTCGCGAAGGCACGCGTTCGCAGGATGCGGCCGAGCAGGTCAAGGTCCAGGCGAAGGACCGCGTGCGCATCGTGAAGATGCCGTCCGAGAAGAACGACTGAGGGGCAGGGCAGAATGAACTTTCTCGATCCGATTTCGCTTTATCACTATCTCGCGCTGGGCGCGGTGCTCTTCAGCATCTCGGTGGCGGGCATCTTCCTGAACCGGAAGAACGTCATTGTCCTGCTGATGTGCATCGAGCTGATGCTGCTGGCGGTGAACCTGAACTTCATCGCCTTCTCGCGCTACCTGGATGACGTTGCCGGACAGGTGTTCGTGTTCTTCATCCTCACGGTCGCGGCAGCAGAAGCGGCCATCGGCCTCGCGATCCTCGTCGTGCTGTTCCGCAATCGTCACAGCATCAATGTTGAAGAACTGGATTCGATGAAGGGTTGAGCATGGAAAACGTCTATCTCGCAACAGTCCTCGCTCCCCTGATCGCCGCGATCGTGGCTGGCCTGTTCGGCCGCCAGGTCGGTCGTGCCGGTGCGCACTGGGTCACCATCCTGGGCGTGGGCATCTCCTTCGTATTGTCGCTGGTTGCCCTGAAGCACATCGCGTTTGATGGTGGTGCTGTCTACAACGAGACGGTGTACCAGTGGATGGTGTCGGACGGCATCAGCTTCGAGGTCGGTTTCCTCGTCGACAAGCTGACGGTAATGATGATGACCGTGGTGACCTTCGTGTCGCTGATGGTGCATATCTACACCATCGGCTACATGCACGAGGACCCGGGTTACCAGCGCTTCTTCAGCTACATCTCGCTGTTCACCTTCTCGATGCTGATGCTGGTGATGTCGAACAACTTCCTGCAGCTGTTCTTCGGCTGGGAAGCGGTCGGCGTGGTGTCGTACCTGCTGATCGGTTTCTGGTACAAGAAGCCGACGGCAATCTTCGCCAACATGAAGGCTTTCCTGGTCAACCGTGTCGGTGATTTCGGCTTCCTGCTCGGCATTGCAGGTGTGCTGTACTACACCGGTTCGCTGGATTACATGGAAGTGTTCGCGCAGGCGGAAGGCATTGCGGCGAACACCATGGAAATCATTCCGGGATACGAGTGGGCGGCGATGTCGGTGATCGGCATCCTGCTGTTCGTCGGCGCAATGGGCAAGTCGGCGCAGGTGCCGCTGCACGTGTGGCTGCCGGACTCGATGGAAGGCCCGACCCCGATTTCCGCGCTGATCCATGCCGCAACCATGGTGACCGCAGGTATCTTCATGGTCGCGCGCATGTCGCCGCTGTATGAACTGAGCGAAACCGCGCTGGCCTTCATCCTGGTCATCGGTGCCGTCACCGCCTTCTTCATGGGCTTGCTGGGCATCGTCGCCAACGACATCAAACGCGTCATCGCGTACTCCACGCTGTCGCAGCTGGGTTACATGACCGTTGCGCTTGGCGCTTCCGCGTACGCCGCCGGTGTCTTCCACCTGATGACGCATGCCTTCTTCAAGGCGCTGCTGTTCCTTGCGGCCGGTTCCGTGATCATCGGCATGCACCACGAACAGGACATGCGCAAGATGGGTGGCCTGAAGAAGTACATGCCGATCACCTACTGGACCTCGCTGGTTGGTACGCTGGCGCTGATCGGCTTCCCGTTCTTCTCCGGTTTCTATTCCAAGGATGCGCTGATCGAAGCGGTCCACGCCTCCGAGCTCGGCCTCGCGGCAGACATCGCCTACTGGGCGGTGCTGTCCGGTGTGTTCGTGACGGCGCTGTATTCCTTCCGCCTGTTCTTCATGACCTTCCACGGCGAAGAGAAATTCGACAAGGGTCATCACGTGCCGCACGAGTCGCCCCTGGTGGTGACCGTGCCGCTGGTGTTGCTGGCGATTCCGTCGATCGTCATTGGCTATTTCACCATTGGCCCGATGCTGTTCGGTGGCTGGTTCGGTGATGCGATTACCGTTTCTGCGGGGCATGACGTGCTCGCGAAGGTCGGCGAGGCATTCCATGGTCCGGTGGCATTCGTCGAGCATGCTTTCCACGGTCCGGCGGTGTACCTGATGTTCGCCGGCGTGATTACGGCTGCGGTCTTCTGGCTGTTCAAGCCGGAATGGCCGGCGAAGGTACAGTCGAAGTTCAACTGGCTCTACAAGCTGTTCGTGAACAAGTACTACGCGGACGACTTCAACCAGGTCGTGTTCGCTGGTGGTGCACGAAAGATCGGCCAGTTCTTCTGGCGCGTGGGTGACAGCGCAATCATCGACGGTTTCTTCGTGAACGGTTCGGCTCGCGTGGTCGGCTTCTTTGCCGGCGTGCTGAAGCAGGTGCAGACCGGTTATCTCTACACCTATGCCTTCGCGATGATCATCGGCCTGTGTGCATTGCTTGGCTGGCTGCTGCTGGCCTGATGGCTCCGGAATCAAGGACAAGGGAAAACAATGTTTAACGATCTTCCACTGTTGAGCCTGCTGGTCTGGCTGCCGATCCTCGGCGGCGTGGCCGTGCTGATTGCCGGACGCAATGGCGGTGACGACCGCGCCCGCTGGCTGGCGTTGGCCGTTTCCCTGCTGGCATTCATCATCAGCATTCCGCTGTACACTGGCTTCGACGCGTCGAGTGCCGCAATGCAGTTTGTCGAGAAGACGAGCTGGATTGATGCCTTGAACGTGAACTACCACCTCGGTGTCGATGGCCTTGCAGTGCCGCTGATCCTGCTGACGACCTTCATCACCGTGCTGGTGGTGATCTCCGCCTGGGAAGTCATCCAGGACCGTGTCAGCCAGTATTTTGCGGCCTTCCTGATCATGGAAGGCCTGATGAATGGTGTGTTCGCTGCGCTCGACGGCATGCTGTTCTACGTGTTCTGGGAAGCCATGCTGATCCCGATGTTCCTCATCATCGGTATCTGGGGTGGTCCGCGCCGCGTGTACGCGACGATCAAGTTTTTCCTCTACACCTTCCTGGGTTCGGTCTTCATGCTGGTGGCCTTCATCTACATGTACATGCAGATGGGTGGCAGCTTCAGCATCCTCGACATGCATGACCTGCCGCTGGGCATGACCGAGCAGATACTGATATTCCTCGCGTTCTTTGCCGCCTTTGCGGTGAAGATCCCGATGGTGCCGGTCCACACCTGGTTGCCGGACGCGCACGTGGAAGCACCGACCGGTGGTTCCGTGATCCTGGCGGCCATCATGCTGAAGCTGGGCGGTTACGGTTTCGTCCGTTTCGCGCTGCCGATCACGCCGGATGCTGCCGCCGCGCTGGACACCATGGTGGTCACGCTGTCGCTGATCGCCGTGGTGTACATCGGCTTTGTCGCGCTGGTGCAGCAGGACATGAAGAAGCTGATTGCGTATTCGTCGATTGCGCACATGGGTTTCGTCACGCTTGGCCTGTTCCTGCCGTTCATGATCTATTCGAACAGCGGTGACATGCAGGGTGCCGTGCTCGGTGTTACCGGTGGCATGGTGCAGATGATTTCGCACGGCTTCATCTCCGGTGCGTTGTTCCTCTGCGTGGGCGTGATGTACGACCGCGTGCACAGCCGCGAGATTTCTGCCTACGGCGGCGTGGTGAACACCATGCCGAAGTTTGCCGCCTTCATGGTGCTGTTCGCGATGGCGAACGCAGGCCTGCCGGGCACATCTGGCTTTGTTGGCGAGTTCATGGTGATCCTCGCCAGCTTCAAGGCCAGTTTCTGGATTGCCTTCCTTGCTGCGATGACGCTGATCCTGGGTGCGGCCTACACGCTGTGGCTGGTCAAGCGCGTGATTTTCGGTGAAGTCGCCAACGACAATGTCGCGCAGCTTGAAGACATCAATCGCCGCGAATTCCTGATGCTGGCCGTGCTGGCCGGCGCCGTGATCCTCTTCGGTGTGTGGCCCGCGCCGCTCGTCGAGGTAATGGATGCCAGCGTCGAGCAGCTCGTGCAGCACGTCATGCAGTCGAAGCTCTGAGCCTGAGTATTACTCGGAACCGGAATCGGAACGGATAAGAGATTATGGAAACCACGTTCACCGCACCTGCGCTGATGCCGGCATTGCCGGAGATCTTCCTGCTGACGATGGCCTGCGTCATTCTCATCGCAGACCTGTTCTTCAGCGAGGAGCAGCGGGTCTACACCTACATCCTGTCGTTGCTTACCCTGGCAGGTCTTGCGGGAATCACGTTCTGGCAGTTGGGCCAGCCCGATGTGACCACCTTCAGCGACATGTATGTTGCCGACGGTATGGCGCATGTGCTGAAGCTGTTTTCGTACGCCGCAGTAGCGGCGGCCTTCGTGTATTCGCGTGATTACCTGAAGGCGCGCGACATCTACAAGGGCGAATTCTATGTCCTTGGCCTGTTTTCGCTGATGGGCATGATGATCATCATTTCCGGGCATCATTTCCTGACGCTGTACCTTGGCCTGGAACTGATGTCGCTCTGCCTTTACGGCATGGTGGCCATGCGCCGTGATGACGGCATCGCGTCTGAAGCCGCCATGAAGTATTTCGTACTGAGTTCGATTGCCTCGGGCATGCTGCTGTACGGCATCTCGATTCTCTACGGAGTTTCCGGTGGCGCACTGGGTATTACCGAATTCTCGCAGTGGCTGGCGACCGCCGAGCTCAGCACGGGTCTTGGGCTTGGCCTGGTGTTCATCGTTGTTGCGGTGGCCTTCAAGTTCGGTGCAGTGCCGTTCCATATGTGGCTGCCGGATGTGTATGACGGTGCGCCAACTGCCGTGACCCTGTTCCTGGGTACAGCGCCGAAGTTCGCCGCTTTCGCCATGGTGATGCGCCTGCTTGCGGACGCGCTGGGTGCCGCGGTCGACTGGTGGCAGCCGATGCTGGCGGCACTCGCCGTGCTGTCGATGGGTATTGGCGCAGTGGTTGCGATTGCCCAGGTCAGCCTGAAGCGCATGCTGGCGTATTCCACCATCATGAACGTCGGCTTCATCCTGATGGGCGTGCTGGCGGGTACGGAGCAGGGCTACCAGGCAGCCATGTTCTACACCATCGTCTACGTGATCATGGCAGCGGCCGGTTTCGGCATGATCCTGTTGCTCGCGCGCAATGGTTTCGAAGGCGACAAGATCGACGATTTCGCCGGTCTTGCGCGTCGCAACCCGTGGTTCGCTGCCGTGATGATGTTCGTGATGTTCGGTATGGCGGGCGTGCCGCCGTTTGCGGGCTTCTACGCGAAGTTCGAAGCGATCCGCGCTGCGCTGGATGTAGGCCTGCTCTGGCTTGCCCTGTCAGCGGTGGTCTTCTCGGTCATTGCCGCGTTCTACTACCTGCGCCTCGTCAAGGTCATGTACTTCGATGAGCCGGCCGCCGAGAGCCAGGTGCTGGATGCACCGATGGACGCCCGCGCCGTCATGACGGTGAACGGTCTCGCCATTCTCCTCCTGGGTATTTTCCCGGGTGGACTCATGGCAATCTGCCTGCGTGCGATTGGTGGTTAAACCCCCAGTATCCCTTGCTAAGAGAGGGCGGACTCCGTAGAATTCGCTCTCGTCGGGTGCGGGGTGGAGCAGTCTGGCAGCTCGTCGGGCTCATAACCCGAAGGTCGCAGGTTCAAATCCTGCCCCCGCTACCACACTTGGTGAAGAAGCCCCGATGATCGGGGCTTTTTCATTATGTGGCCCCGGAAAGTCTCCGGACGAGACTTTCGCTGGTTGGTTGAAAATCAACCAGGGCTGAGGAATTTCTTGTAAGTCGTTGTTTTTCAACGACAAAAAGGAGTGGGCCGTAGGCCCATTTTTTATTTGACGCGATGAGTATTCGAGACCGCCTGATCGACATGCTGGAGCCGACCATCGAGTCCATGGGTTATGAACTCGTGGATATTGATGCGCGCAGCAACAAGAAGGGTGGCCTGGTTCGCATCTATATCGATGGTCCCGACGGTGTCGGCCTCGACGATTGCGAAGCGGTCAGCCACCAGGTCAGTGGTGTCCTGGATGTCGAGGACCCGATGCCGGGTGAATACAACCTCGAGATATCGTCGCCCGGGCTGGATCGGCCGCTGCGTACCGCAGCACATTTCCAGCGCTTCGTGGGCGATCGCGTCAAGCTTGAGCTTTCGTCGCCGCGGGTCGAAGACGGCCGCTGGCGGTTCACGGGAGTGCTCAAGGGTTTTGCAGACGACACCCTCACGATCGACGTGGATGGGGAAGAGCTGCAGGTGGATCGGGCGCAGCTGAAGATGGCGCGCCTTGTTCCGGAATACTGAGGCGAAGGTTTCGCCGACCATTATGGTTTGATAGTCGGGAAGTACTGTCATGAATAAAGAAATCCTGCTGGTTGTTGACGCAGTCTCGAACGAGAAGGGCGTTGGCAAGGAAGTGATCTTCGAGGCCATCGAGGCCGCGCTGGCATCCGCCACGCGCAAGAAGCACGAAGGTGAAATCGATGCTCGCGTCGCGATTGATCGTGACAGCGGCGAGTACGACACCTTCCGTCGCTGGCTCGTGGTTGATGACGAGGAAGAGATCGAATTTCCGGAGAAGGAAATGCATCTCAGCGAAGCGAAGAAGCAGGATCCTGAAATTGAAGTGGGCGGTTACATCGAAGAGCAGATCGAATCGGTTGCCTTCGGTCGTATCGCCGCGCAGACCGCCAAGCAGGTCATCGTGCAGAAGGTGCGCGAAGCCGAGCGTGCGCAGGTGGTCGAGCAGTACCAGGATCGTGAAGGCGAGCTGGTCACCGGTATCGTCAAGCGTGTCGAACGCGGCAACGTGCATGTCGACCTTGGCGGTAACGCCGAGGGCTTCATTCCGCGCGAAGACATGATCCCGCGCGAAGCCGTTCGTCCGGGCGACCGCATTCGCGGCTACCTGAAGGAAGTGCGCAGCGAGCAGCGCGGTCCGCAGCTGTTCATCAGCCGTACCGACCCGCGCTTTCTCGAGGAACTGTTCAAGATTGAAGTGCCTGAAATCGGCCAGGGCCTGATCGAGATCATGGGCTCGGCCCGTGACCCGGGCCAGCGCGCGAAGATTGCCGTGAAGACCAATGACAAGCGTATCGATCCGGTCGGCGCCTGTGTCGGCATGCGTGGTTCGCGCGTGCAGGCCGTGTCGAACGAGCTTTCCGGCGAGCGTATCGACATCATCGTCTGGGACGACAATCCGGCCCAGTTCGTCATCAACGCGATGTCGCCGGCGGAAGTCGTGTCGATTGTCGTTGACGAAGACAAGCAGTCGATGGATATCGCGGTCGAGGAAGACAAGCTCTCGCTCGCCATCGGGCGCGGTGGCCAGAATATCCGTCTCGCGTCGCAGCTTTCCGGCTGGGAACTGAACGTGATGTCGGAATCCCAGGCCGAAGAGAAGACCGAAAAGGAGCTGCGCGAACTGCAGCAGATGTTCATGGAGCAGCTGGATGTCGACGAGGAAGTCGCCGTTATCCTGGTGCAGGAAGGATTTTCCAGCGTCGAGGAAGTGGCGTATGTCCCTGAATCCGAGCTGCTGGAAGTCGAGGAATTCGACGAAGACATCGTTGTCGAACTGCGTGGTCGAGCCCGCGACGTGCTGCTGACGCAGGCGATTGCGAGCGAAGAGAAGCTGGGCGACACCAAGCCGGCGGACGACCTCCTCGAAATGGAAGGCATGGACGAGACGCTGGCTTATACGCTGGCTGGCCGTGGTGTTATCACCATGGAAGATCTCGCCGAGCAGTCTGTTGACGAGCTGATGGAAATCGAGGGCATGGATGAGGAGCGCGCTGGTCAGTTGATCATGACCGCACGCGCCCCGTGGTTTGCCGAGCAGGAATAAAGAACCGGTCCCACCGGGAGGGTTTCAATGGCGGAAGTAACCGTTAAGCAATTTGCAGATGTATTGGGCGTCACCACCGAAAAGCTGCTGAAGCAGCTCGAGGAGGCGGGGCTCGATATCAAGAAAGAAGACGACAAGATCGACGACGATCAGAAGCTGACGCTGTTGACCTACCTGCGCCGTAGCCACGGCAAGCAGGAAGGTGGCGAAGACGGTGGCGGCAAGATCACCCTGCGTCGTCGTAGTGTCGGCGAACTGCGTCTCGGTGGCGACCGTGGCAAGTCGAAGACGGTCAGCATCGAGGTTCGCAAGAAGCGCACCTACGTGAAGCGCACCGTCCTCGAGGAGCAGGAAGCACAGCGGAAGGCAGAAGAAGAAGCCAAGCGTGCCGAGGAAGAGGCCAAGATCCGCGCCGAGCAGGAGGCAAAGGAAGCCGAACAGCGCGCCAAGGAAGAGGCGGAGCAGAAGGCTCGCGAGGAAGAAGAACGCAAGAAGGCGGAAGAAGAATCCGCCAAGCGCGCCGACGAGGAAAAGGCCGAGAAGGCCAAGCAGGTCGACGCCGAAGAAGAAGATGCAAAGAAGCGCGCGGAAGAAGAGCGCGCTCGCAAGGAAGAGGAAGAGCGTCGCAAGGCGGAAGAAGAAGCGAAGCGCCAGGCCGAGGCCGACGAGCGCAAGCAGCAGGCGCAGCGTGGCAAGAGCACGCGTTATGGTCGCCAGGAGCTGCACGTGTCTTCCGGCAAGGGCGGTCGTCGTTCCGGCAAGAAGGGCGGCGGCAAGCAGCGTCGTGGCGGCGTGAATGTCGGCGGCCAGCAGGCCTTCGAAAAACCGGCGCAGCCGGTCAAGCGTGAAGTCGCCATTCCGGAAGCGATTACCGTTGGCGAGCTTGCGCAGAAGATGGCCGTCAAGGCGCCGGAACTGATCAAGGCCCTCATGGGCATGGGCGTGATGGCGACCATCAACCAGACGCTCGACCAGGAAACGGCAGTGCTGGTGGTCGAGGAAATGGGCCATACGCCGAAGATCGTCAAGGAAAACGAACTTGAAGAGCAGGTGATGCAGGAAGTCTCCGGTGAAGGTGGCGATGAACAGCCGCGTCCGCCGGTCGTGACCATCATGGGTCACGTCGATCACGGCAAGACCTCGCTGCTCGATTACATCCGTCGCACCAAGGTTGCTGCCGGCGAAGCTGGTGGTATTACCCAGCATATCGGTGCGTACCATGTCGAAACCGAACGCGGCATGGTGAGCTTCCTTGATACGCCGGGTCACGCCGCGTTTACCGCCATGCGTGCCCGCGGTGCGCAGTTCACGGATATCGTCGTGCTGGTGGTTGCCGCCGATGATGGCGTGATGCCGCAGACGATCGAAGCCGTGCAGCACGCGAAGGCTGCCGGTGTGCCGCTGGTTGTTGCGGTCAACAAGATCGACAAGCCGGAAGCGGATATCGATCGCGTGCGCAACGAACTCTCGCAGCATGAAGTCATTTCGGAAGAGTGGGGTGGTGACACCATCTTCGCTCCTGTTTCTGCCAAGACGGGCGAGGGCGTCGATGACCTCCTCGAGAACCTGGCGCTCCAGGCCGAAGTGCTGGAACTGAAGGCGGTTGCCGATGGTCCGGCGCACGGTGTGGTGGTCGAGTCCTCGCTGGAAAAGGGTCGAGGTGCCGTTGCTACCGTGCTGGTGCAGCGTGGTCGCCTCAACAAGGGCGATATCCTGCTGGCCGGCAAGGAATACGGTCGAATTCGTGCGATGTTCGACGAGGTCGGCAAGCCGATCGAGTCGGTCGGTCCGTCGATGCCGGCACAGGTGCTTGGCCTTTCCGGTGTGCCGGAAGCCGGCGATGAAGCCTTTGTCGTCGCGGACGAGCGCAAGGCGCGTGAAGTTGCTAGCTACCGCCAGACGAAGGAGCGCGAGATCAAGCTGGCGCGCCAGCAGAAGGCCAAGCTCGAGAACATGTTCAGTGACATGGAATCCGGTGATGTCTCGGTACTGAACCTCCTGGTGAAGGCCGACGTGCAGGGTTCCGTCGAAGCACTGAACGACTCGCTGACCAAGCTTTCCACCGATGAGGTGAAGGTGAAGATTGTCGCAACGGGTGTCGGCGGTATTACCGAATCCGACGTGAACCTTGCGGCTGCTTCCGATGCCGTGATCATCGGCTTCAACGTGCGTGCCGATGCGTCGGCGCGTCGCCTGATCGACGAGAACGGTGTCGACGTTCACTACTACAGCGTGATCTACGAAGCCATCGACCAGGTGAAGGCTGCCATGTCGGGCATGCTCTCGCCGGAGATGAAGGAAGAGATCATCGGCCTGGCCGAAGTGCGCGATGTGTTCAAGGCACCGAAGATCGGCCAGGTTGCCGGTTGCCTTGTCATGGAAGGTGTCGTCCGTCGCAACAACCCGATCCGCGTGCTGCGCGACAACGTGGTCATCTACGAAGGCGAGCTGGAATCCCTGCGTCGCTTCAAGGATGACGTCAACGAGGTCAAGTCGGGCACCGAGTGCGGTATCGGCGTGAAGGACTACAACGACGTGAAGGTTGGCGACCAGATCGAATGCTTCGAGCGTGTCGAAGTGGCCCGGACCCTCTGAGGTAGCGCGAGCGAATGCCGAAGGAATACGCCAGGAGTACCCGAGTCGCGGAGCAGTTGCGCCGCGAGCTTGGCGAAATGATCCGCTACGGCGTGAAGGATCCGCGTGCCGAAGGCGCATCGGTTACCGACGTCGAGGTGAGCAAGGACCTGAGCTATGCAAAGGTCTATTTCAGTCGCCTCGAGGACGATGCAGAACGCATCCAGGAAACGAAGGCGGCCCTGACCAGGGCGGCGGGTTTCCTGCGGCGCGAACTGGGCAAGACGCTTCGCCTTCGCCATGTGCCGGAGCTGCGGTTCGAATATGACCGCAGCATCGCCGAGGGCATGCGCATGGATGCCCTGATTGCAAAGGCACGTGAAAAGGATGACAAGGCTTCTGGAGGAGACGACAGCTGATGGGTCGTCGCAGGAAGGGCAGGCCGGTCGACGGCGTGCTGCTGCTGGACAAGCCGCAGGGCATCACCTCGAACCGCGCCCTGCAGATCGTCAAGCGTCTCTACGGCGCCGCCAAGGCGGGCCACACCGGCAGCCTTGATCCGCTGGCCACCGGGCTGTTGCCGATCTGCCTCGGCAACGCCACCAAGATGTCGGCGTTCCTTCTCGATGCCGACAAGCACTACCGCGTCACCGCCCGCCTGGGTAGTCGCACCGATACCGCGGACGCCGATGGCGAGATCATCGAGGAACGCGAGGTCCCCGAGTTCGATGAAGAGCGCCTGAATGCCGTGCTGCGTGAATTCACCGGCGATATCGACCAGATACCGCCGATGTATTCCGCGCTGAAGAAGGACGGCAAGCGCCTTTACGAGATTGCCCGCGAAGGCGGCGAAGTCGAGCGAGAGCCGCGGCGGGTCCGCATTTTCAGCCTGCAGCTTGATGCCATCGAGGGCAACGACATCAGCCTTTCCGTGCGCTGCAGCAAGGGCACTTACATTCGCAGCCTCGTCGAGGATGTTGCCGCCGCACTCGGCACGGTCGGGCATGTCGTGGTGCTTCGTCGGACCGGCGTCGGCCCCTTCGAGAAGCGCCCGATGTACAGCATCGAGGAACTGGAGGCCATCCAGTCAGAGGGTGGCCATGTCGCGCTGGACGAGAAGCTGCTGCCGGTCGACAGCCCGGTCGTGGACTGGCCGCTGGTGCGGCTTGATTCCGATTCGACCTGGTACGTTCAGCATGGCCAGGCCGTGCTGGTACCGAAGGCGCCTGTCGAGGGCCACGTCAGGCTGTATGCCGAGGACGACGGCTTCCTTGGCATCGGTGAGGTGGCCGACGATGGCCGCATCGCACCAAAACGCCTCGTCAGCCACGCCTGATGCCGCGGAATTACCGGTTTTTCCTGAAATTTTAACTTGTTAGGCGATACGCGGGCCGCTACAATACGCGGCTCATTCTTCGGGGCTTTGCGTAGTCGGGCCCCTGGTAAACGAACAGGATATTGAAAATGCCACTTAGCGTTGAACAGAAAGCGGAAATCATCGAACAGTACAAGACCGGCGACGGTGACACCGGTTCCCCGGAAGTCCAGGTCGCGCTGCTGTCGGCCCGTATCAGCGAGCTGACCGGCCACTTCGCCGATCACAAGCACGACCACCATTCGCGTCGTGGGCTGCTGAAGCTGGTCAACCAGCGCCGCAAGCTGCTGGACTACCTGAAGCGCAAGAACCTCGAGCGCTACCAGGACCTCATCAGCCGCCTGGGTCTGCGCCGCTAAAACGCTACCCGCGGATGAGATGTAATCCCGAAAACGCAGAAACCGGTGTAACACCCGGTTTCTGCGTTTTTGCATATGCGTCAGGCGCAAAGAATCCTGCCTGACATCGATGCTGCTGCACGGAGGGCCGTGTGGCGGTGAAGGTAACCAAAGAGAGAGAAAGTAATGCAATCCATCAAGAAGACGTTCCAGTACGGTGATCACACCGTCACCCTCGAAACGGGCGAAGTCGCCCGCCAGGCCGATGGTGCCGTGCTGGTCAGCATGGACGACACGGTCGTTCTCGTGACTGCCGTTGGCAAGAAGAAGGCAAACCCGGACCAGGGCTTCTTCCCGCTGACCGTCAACTACCAGGAGCGGACCTACTCCGCAGGCAAGATCCCGGGTGGTTTCTTCAAGCGTGAAGGCCGTCCTTCCGAGAAGGAAACCCTGACCTCGCGCCTGATCGACCGTCCGATCCGCCCGCTGTTCCCGGAAGGCTTCAAGAATGAAGTGCAGGTGATCGCCACCGTCGTGTCGATCAACCCGGACATCGATCCGGATATTCCGGCAATGATCGGCGCGTCCGCTGCGCTGTCGCTGTCGGGCATCCCGTTCAAGGGACCGATTGGCGCCGCGCGCGTCGGTTACC
>JAWWBT010000066.1:0-12723 GCA_033720815.1 Gammaproteobacteria bacterium
CAAATGGACCGTGCTCGTTCACGGATTTGACGCCATTGGCGGCGTAGAGGCACTGCGCAAGCTGGTTGAGTGAGATGTTCTTGCCTGAATACTCTCGACGCGAGGCGCGGGACTGGAGCTCCGCAAAGAAAGGATCGTCAAGATCGAAATTCGGCAGTTCGATGCGGTTTTCGATCCCTTCATGGGTTGCGAGCACCGGCGGCATGTCGCCGACTTCGCGATATTTCCACATACGGTCTTCGGTCTGCTCACCCTCCAGGAACTTCTGGTCGCGCAGCGAGAACTGGTACCAGCCTGCCACCGCGCCCCAGCGCCATGTGTCGCGGTACTGCTGGTCGCGCTCGGCGGCTGGCGAATCTTCCACCACCGCGAGTTCCTGCTCGATGAGCCCCTTGACGATATCCCTGGCCTTGTCGGTTTCGCCGGTCGATCGTGCTGCCGCAGCCAGTGCGTCTTCCATCGAGTTCCAGTCGTCCAGCGCGGCCAGCGTTGCCAGCACCGCGGCACCTGCCTCGTAGCGGGTCTGCGAGAGAAAGTCGTGAATAACAGTGCGGCTGTCTTCGAAGGTGACGACGAGCGTGGCGCGGCGGCGGATTCTCACGGGTTCCCTCCCAGGGCGGTGTTCAGTTCGGCATCTTAGGGGGGCTTGGTGTTCTGGTAAACTCGCGGGCCAGAAGGAGATAGATAATGAGCGTACTGGTATTCGATATCGAGACCGTGCCCGACCTCGAGGCAGGGCGGCGGTTTCACCAGCTGGAAGGGCTGGATGACGCGGATGTCGCCAAGGCGATGTCGCACCTGCGCCGCCAGAAGACGGGCGGCAGCGATTTCCAGCCACTGCACCTGCACCGGGTCGTGGCGATTTCCTGCGTGATGGCCGATGCGAATAGCGTGCGCGTGTGGTCGCTGGGCGAGGAGGATTCCGACGAAAAGGAGCTGATCACGCGCTTCTACGACGGCCTGGACCGCTTCACGCCGGACCTTGTGAGCTGGAACGGCTCGGGTTTCGACCTGCCGGTGCTGCATTACCGCGCGCTGGCGCACAAGGTGCAGGCGCCGCGCTACTGGGAAACCGGCGATTCCGACCGCGAATTCAAGTGGAACAATTATCTCAGCCGCTTCCACTGGCGCCACATGGACCTGATGGACGTGATGGCGGGCTACCAGATGCGAGCCAATGCCAAGCTGGACGAGATCGCGATGCTCTGCGGCTTCCCGGGCAAGCTGGGCATGGACGGATCGAAGGTCTTCGACACCTTCATGGACGGCGGCATCCGCGAGATCCGCGATTACTGCGAAACCGACGTCATCAATACCTACCTCGTCTACCTGCGCTTCGAGCTGATGCGCGGCAAGCTGATGCCTGCCGAGCACGAAAAGCGCGAGCAGGCGCTGCGTGATTACCTCAAGAACGAGAACAAGCCGCATTTCACGGAATATCTCGAGGCCTGGGACGCGATGGACAAGCCTGCGTCGAATGAATCCAACCCGAACGAAGAGGAATCCGCCTGATGCGCAAGCCGGCCCCGGTATGGACTGCCGAGATCGAGGATCTTTCACACGATGGCCGTGGCGTTGCGCGCGTCGATGGCAAGACGGTGTTCGTCGACGGTGCGCTGCCTGGCGAAACCGCGACCTTCCAGCGCAAGAAGAAGAGCCGCAAGTTCGACGAGGCGATGCCGCTGGAGATCGAGAATCCCTCGGCTGATCGCGTCGAGCCGAAGTGCCCGCATTTCGGCACCTGTGGCGGCTGCACCATGCAGCACCTCGCACCGGAAAAGCAGATTCTCGCCAAGCAGAAGGTGCTGGCCGACAACTTCGAGCGGCTGGGCCGCGTGGAGCCGGAAGAGTGGCTGCCGCCGTTGCAGGGAAGGATCTGGAATTACCGCCGTCGTGCGCGCCTCGGCGTGAAGGACGTGCGCAAGAAGGGCCGCGTGCTGGTCGGTTTCCGCGAGCGGCATGCGCCGTACATTGCGGAGATCGACTCCTGCGACATTCTCGCCGGGGATCTTGGCAACAAGCTGTTGCCACTTTCCGACCTGGTCGGTTCGCTGTCGATTCCCGATCGCATTCCGCAATTCGAGGTCTCGGTTGCTGACAATGCGACGGCGGTCGTGGTGCGCCATCTCGACCCGCTGACGTCCGACGACCTGATGAAACTCTCGAAATTCGGTGAGGAGCACGAGCTGCGCTTCTACCTGCAGTCTAAGGGGCCGGATACCATCACGCCGCTGGAAGAAAATGTCGAGCCGCTGTATTTCGATATTCCCGCACACGATATCCGCATGCAGTTCGAGCCCAGCGATTTCATCCAGGTGAATGCCGACCTGAACGAGCGCATGATCGACCGTGCGCTGAAGCTGTTGCAGCTGGATGGCAGTGAAACGGTGCTCGACCTGTTCTGTGGTCTTGGCAACTTCACGCTGCCGCTTGCGAAGAAGGTACAGAAGGTGGTGGGTGTCGAAGGCGAGGCCGGCCTGGTACAGCGTGCGCGTGACAATGCCGCACGCAACGGCATCGAAAACGTGGAGTTCCACGTCGCCAACCTGTTCGAGGAATTCGGCAAGGCAGAGTGGGCGAAGCACAAGTACGATCGCCTGCTGCTGGATCCGCCGCGCGCGGGCGCACAGGAAATCTGTCGCGAGATGAAACACTTTGCGCCCGAGCGCATCGTGTATGTCTCCTGCCATCCCGGTACGCTGGCACGCGATGCCGGCATTCTCGTGCACGAGCAGGGTTACCGCCTGCTGCAGGCCGGGGTGATGGACATGTTCCCGCACACCGCACATGTCGAGTCGATTGCCGTGTTCGAAAAGGCGAAGAAATAGTGGGGGCTTGTCCATGGCAATCGAAATAGAGCGCAAGTTCCTGGTAACCGGCGATTCATGGCGCGAACACGTGGTGCGCCAGGAAAACATGCGCCCGGGTTATCTGAATCGCGTATCCGCTGATGGCAGCAAGGCATCGGTGCGCATACGCATCACCGGTGACGAAGCCTTCCTGAACATCAAGGAAGCGAAGACCGGCTCGAGTCGCATGGAATACGACTACGGCGTGCCGTTGCCGGATGCCTCCGAGATGCTCGACGCGCTCTGCCAGCAGCCGTTGATCGAGAAGACGCGCTACATCGTCGAGTATGCGGGCTTTACCTGGGAGATCGATGTCTTCCACGGACACAACGCGGGCCTTGTAGTCGCAGAGATCGAGTTGCCCAGTGAAGACACCGTTTTCGAAAAGCCGGGTTGGCTTGGTCGTGAAGTGACGGCGGAGCGCCGTTACTACAACGCCGCGCTGAGCGAGAATCCCTATTCCGACTGGACCGCGGACGAGCGCCAGGCCAGCGAGTCGAATTCATGAACCTGCATATCGTCATCAGTATCGCGAAACAGGAACTGGTGCTGCTCGATGGCATTACCGAGCTGGCGCGCTGGCCGGTATCCACAGCTACGAATGGTCCGGGTGAAAAGGATGGCAGCCTGTGCACGCCGCGAGGCCGGCACATTGTCGCGGAGAAATTCGGTGCAGAGGCGCCGGTGAACGCGGTGTTCGTCGGCCGGCGTGCCACCGGTGAAACGTGGACGCCGGAACTTGCTGCCGAGCATCCGGACCGCGACTGGATCCTGACGCGCATCCTCTGGCTGGAAGGCCTGGAAGAAGGCCGCAATCGCGGCGATGCCGTGGATTCGAAGCAGCGTTACATCTACATTCACGGCACACCGGATTCCGAGCCGATCGGTGAGCCGGCGTCGCATGGCTGCATCCGCATGCGCAACGCAGATGTCGTTGAACTCTTTGACCGGGTGCCGGAAGGCACGCCGGTGGATATCGAGGAAGGTGCCGCATGAGCCTCGGACCATTGATGGTCGATATCGAGGGCAAGGCCCTCACCGCGGAAGACCGCGAGGTGCTGACGCATCCGCTGGTCGGCGGCGTCATCCTGTTCACGCGGAATTTCGAGTCGATCGAGCAGCTCGATGCGCTGGTGAAGGATATTCATTCACTTCGCCAGCCGCGCTTGCTCGTGGCTGTGGACCACGAGGGTGGGCGTGTGCAGCGCTTCCGTGAGGGCTTCACCGTGCTGCCGCCCGCGCGTGCCTACGGCAAGGCGTTCGACAAGGATGCGAAGCGCGGCCTGGAACTCGCCGAGCAGGGTGGCTGGCTGATGGCGGCGGAATGCCTCGGACTTGGCATCGATATTTCCTTCGCGCCGGTGCTTGATCTCGATTTCGGTATCAGCTCTATCATTGGCGACCGTGCCTTCCACAAGAGCGTGGATGGCGTCTCGCGCGTGGCCACGGCGTGGGTGCATGGCATGAAGCGCGCCGGTATGGCGGCCACGGGCAAGCACTTTCCTGGGCATGGCGGTGTGGCACCGGATTCGCACCTGGAACTGCCGGAAGACCCGCGCACGCTGGTCGACCTGCGCCAGCGCGACATGCAACCGTTTCGCCGGCTGATTGCCAATAACCTCGCGGCCATCATGATGGCGCACGTGGTATACCCGGATGTCGATCACCTGCCAGCCAGTTTCTCGCGCCGCTGGATTCGCGATGAATTGCGCGGTGGCATGAATTTCAAGGGCGCGGTGTTCTGCGATGACCTCAGCATGCAGGGCGCGGCGGGCATTGGTGATTACGCGGAGCGCACGCGTGTTGCGCTGGATGCCGGTTGCGACATGCTGCCGGTGTGCAATCATCGCGAGGGCGTCATCGAGATACTCGATAACGTCGCGACGCCGGAAGACCCGGCGCTGCACCTGCGCCTCGCGCGGCTGCACGGGCGTGCGAACTATTCCTTTGCTGAATTGCAGCAGCGTGCGGAATGGAAACAGGCGCGTGACCGAGTCCGGGCACTGGATGAAGATGAGGCCAGGCAACTCGAACTGGGTCAGTAATTATCTACAGCGAAAGGGGAAACGCCGTGGAAATCGATATCAAGGAACTGCTTGCGTGGGTCGGTGAGATCCCCGGCGGCTGGGGCCTCGCCAGCCAGGTCTTCACGATCGTGTTCATCGCGCTGGTGCTGGATTTCATCCAGCGCGTGGTGATTCGGAAGATGATTTCCAAGGCCGAGCGCACCCGCAATACCTGGGATGACGCCATGCTCGACGCGATGCGGGCACCGTTGTCCCTGTTGATCTGGCTTGCGGGTATCACCATGGGCGCCGAGATGGTTGCCAAGCAGACCGAGGCAGTGATCTACGATTACATCGACCCGGTCCGCGACATCGGCGTGATTATGCTGATGACCTGGTTCCTGTGGCGACTGGTCGGGCGCATTGCCGATAACGTGCTGAAGAAGAATCGCGAGGAAGACGCAAACTTCGATCAGACTACGGTTGATGCCATCAGCAAGCTGCTGCGCGCCTCCATTCTGATTACGGCCGTGCTGGTCGCGATGCAGACGCTGGGTTACAGCATCTCGGGCATCCTGGCCTTCGGCGGTGTCGGTGGTATTGCAGTCGGTTTTGCCGCACGTGACATGCTGGCGAACTTTTTCGGTGGCATGACGGTGTACATGGACAAGCCGTTCAAGGTGGGCGACTGGATCCGCTCGCCGGATCGCGAGATTGAAGGTGATGTCGAGCATATCGGCTGGCGCGTGACGCGTATCCGCACCTTCGACAAGCGCCCAATTTATGTGCCGAATTCCGTGTTCACCACGATCACAGTAGAGAACCCTTCACGCATGCTGCATCGGCGCATCAAGGAAACCGTGGGTGTGCGCTATGACGATTTCAACAAGGTGGAAAAGATCCTTTCCGACATTCGGGAAATGATCAAGTCGCACGACGGAATTGCGCAGGACCAGACCACGATAATCAATTTCAATTCATTCGGTGCGTCGTCACTCGATATCCTTGTTTACTGCTTCACGAAAACGACAGTATGGACGGAATATCACAAGCAGAAGGAAGACGTGCTGCTGAAGATCGGCCAGATCATCGAGGAGAATGGCGCAGAGATTGCGTTCCCGACACGCACGTTGCACATACCGGACGGACTGGAAACACGCAGTGGAGCAGGGGAGTCGAAAGGTGAGTAAGACCGGTACCAGCGAACTGCGCGAAATCCTCGCCGCTTCAGAGCTGATCCGCTCTCGCGATGAAGTGGAGGCGGCCCTGGATGCGATGGCCGAGGAGCTCAATGACCTCTGCCAGGGCGACGACTGGCTGGTGCTGGTGGTCATGAACGGTGGCCTGATGCCGGCGGCCTGGCTGATGGAGCGCTTCACCTTCTTCTTCGAACTCGATTACATCCACGCCACGCGTTACCGCGGTGCCACGGTCGGTAACGAACTGCACTGGCAGGCTCACCCGCATACGCCATTGAAGGGCCGCAAGATCCTCCTGCTGGACGACATCCTCGACGAAGGCATTACCCTGCAGCAGATCATCGAGCACTGCCGCGAGTCCGGCGCGCTCGAGGTGCAGGCGGCGGTACTGGTTCGCAAGGATCATGGGCGAAATATCGGCATCGAGGCAGATATCGTGGGCATGAACGTGCCGGACCGTTACGTCTTCGGTTGCGGCATGGATTATCGCGAGCATTTCCGGCACCTGCCAGAGGTGCGCGCGCTTGCACGCGACAACAGCGATAACAGCTAACCCTGAACAGGAAAGAATCAATGTCTGAAATCGGCATCATCGGCGGAACTGGCCTGACCAGCCTGCCTGAGCTCGAGATCGTTCGACGCGAAGTCGTCTACACGCCGTATGGTGAGCCATCGGGCCCCGTTTCGCATGGTGTACTGAATGGCGTGGAGGTGGCATTCCTTGCACGTCACGGGCTCGGTCATACCATCCCGCCGCATCGTGTGAACTACCGCGCGAACATCTGGGCGCTTAAGTCGATCGGAGTGCGTCGTATTGTCGCCGTGGCGGCCGTGGGCGGCATTCGTTCCGACATGGCGCCGGGCAGCATCGCCATTCCGGACCAGATCATCGATTACACCTACGGGCGTTCGCATACCTTTTTCGAACACGACCTGGAAGAAGTGAAACACATCGATTTCACGGAACCCTACTGTGGCCAGTGCCGTGGGGTATTGATCGATGCCGCACGTGCACAGGGTCTCGCCGTGATCGAGGATGGCACCTACGCTGCTGCGCAGGGCCCGCGCCTGGAAACGGCGGCCGAGGTCAACCGGCTGGAACGTGATGGCTGCGACATTGTCGGCATGACCGGCATGCCGGAAACGGCGCTCGCGCGCGAACTGGATCTTTCCTACGCCTGTTGTGCAGTCATTGCCAACTGGGCTGCGGGACGTGGCGAGGTGGATATCCATGCGGATATCGAGGCAAACCTCGCCAATGGCATGGACAAGGTAAAGGCACTGTTACAGGCAGCATTGCCTGATCTCTGAAGAACTGGAGGAGCGTCATGCGAAATATCCTGGTAGTGGCAGTAATCTCAGCCTGCGTGACGCTTGCCGCGTGTACGAAGGAAGATATTCGTCGCAGTGTCGAGCAGGTGCGCAGCGAGATCGAGCGTTCCGGTGGTGGTAGTGAGCTTACCGTCGGAGAGATTGCCAGCGGCCTGAAGGAGGCACTGCGCGTTGGTTCCGCAAAGGTATCGACCGATCTCGGCAAGCAGGATGCCTACGCCAACGATCCGGATATCCATATTCCCTTGCCGCAGAAACTGCAGGACGTGAAATCCGCACTGGGTCGCGTCGGCCTCGGCAGCGTGATGGACAGCCTCGAGCTGAAGCTGAATCGTGCGGCCGAAAGGGCAGCTCCCGAGGCGAAGGCCGTCTTCTGGAATGCCATCAGCGAGATGACCCTGCAGGATGTCATGGACATCTACGATGGCCCGGATGATGCTGCCACGCGCTATTTCGAAAACCGGATGCGTGACGAGCTTGTGCGTCGCTTCGAACCGATCATCAGCGATGCCATGCTGGAAGTCGGCGCAATCCGTGCCTATGACGAAGCGATGAAGAATTACCAGGCATTGCCGTTCGTGCCGGATGTGAAGACCGACATTACCAACCACGTCGTTGATGAAAGCCTTGACGGCCTGTTCTTCTACCTGGCGAAGGAAGAAGCGGCGATTCGCAATGATCCGGTTGCTCGAACGACCGAACTGCTGCGCAGGGTTTTCGGACGCTGATTGACTGAGACGCGGTGACAATAAAAAGCCCGCCAATCGGCGGGCTTTTTGTTGAGAGCAATTCCCGGAATTATCAGTTTGCTTCCGGCTGCGCCACTTCGATCTCGCGTGGGGTCGCTTTCAGGATGACGCCGTATATCGGGTGATCGAAGTAGTGCACTTCGCCCGCACGGATGCGGCGGACATTGTTCATGCGGAAGCCATGGAATACCTGGTCTTCCGGTTCGAGCATCAGGATGTCGGCTTCCTCGAGCGTGATGTCACCGCGTGCAAGTGCCTCCATGATCGAGCGACGGCAATCTTCCTTTGCCTGTCGTTCTTCGTCGGCAAACTCATCCTCGAACGGCAGCTCGCCATCGACAACATCCGGGTTGATGTCATCGGGCAGGTAGAGCAGGTCCATGTCTACATGCAGGTAACGGCTGACACCCAGTTGCATGTAGCCATCCAGTGGTCGAGCAAAATCTGGCTCATCCGATCCGGCAAGTTCATTCATCGAGTCGGTATCGATGTCCGAACCGGCTGTTGCGCTGTTGCTCATGGCGAACTCGTCGCCGAACGTGTTCTCGCGCACGTCTTCGCCTTCTTCATGCACGGGTTCATCAAGTGCACCGGGCAGCGTAATCCGCAGCTTTGGACTCTGCTCGCGTTCCAGCGACGGTTGCGTCCAGGCGAAATGCAGGATCGGTTCGTAGCGACTGGAACGGGCCAGCGCGTCACGATAATTCGTCATGGTCAGCATGTCTTCTGGCAGGGGCTCGTAAGGTTCCGGCGCGTTGACGAGGCGTTGTGCCTGGTCGCTGTCCATTGCCGATGTCTGGACCCCATCTTCCGAACCTGAGGTCGGGTAGAGCGGCTGGAGGTCCTTGATATCCGGCAGGCCACGATCCAGCGGCCACTTCTCGTCGGTACGTGGGTCGGCGTGGCGGAAGATGATGACCTCCAGGTCGTACCACTTCACCGTTTCCATGTCCTGCGCGGCGACGGTCGGAGCACTGAAACCAGCCAGGGCTGTAACGAGTGCGGCGGTAACCAGGCTGCGGGTTGCGAATGCCATGCTGTAATTCTCCTCCTGCGGAGTCACGAGTCTACCGAAGCGCCGGCAGTGACTGCCAGCCTGCCAGTTCACGTTATGCGGTACCGGTCCGGGCTTCCGGTTCGGCCAGCTTCAGGCGGCCGAGAAGCTCCTCGACATACTCGAAGCGGATGTCCTCATCCCCGAGGTCATGGGCGAAACGCAGCTTTTCCTGCCCATCGAGCCGGAAAGTCTGCGGTTCGGACTGTACCAGCTGGATGATCGAGAGCGGGTCCACGTTCGGCTTTGAATTGAACACGATGCGTCCGCCATTCGGGCCGGCTTCGAGCTTCTTCACACCAAGCGGCGTAGCCTTGATGCGCAGGGATGCCATGCGGAAGAGATTCTTCGTCGGTTCCGGCAGCAGGCCGAAACGATCGATCATTTCCACCTGCAGGTCATCGAGCGCCTGTTCCGTACCTGCGGACGCGATGCGCTTGTACATCACGAGGCGCATGTGCACATCCGGCATGTAATCCTCGGGCAGGATGGCCGGTACCTTGAGGTCGATCTCCGGACCATGATCAAGCGGCTCATCGAGATCCGGGACTTCGCCGTTCTTGAGAGCCTTGACGGCACGCTCCAGCAGTTCGGTGTACATCGAGAAACCGACTTCCTGGATCTGTCCGGACTGCTCGTCGCCCAGCAGTTCGCCCGCACCGCGAATTTCCAGGTCGTGCGTGGCAAGCGTGAAACCGGCACCAAGGTCTTCCAGCGATTCGATGGCTTCGAGGCGCTTGATCGCGTCATCGGTCATCGCGGCCTTCGGCGGTGTCAGCAGGTAGGCATAGGCGCGATGGTGCGAGCGCCCGACGCGACCGCGCATCTGGTGCAGCTGTGCCAGGCCGAACTTGTCGGCGCGGTTGATGACGATGGTATTCGCTGTCGGCACGTCGATGCCGGATTCGATGATGGTCGTGCACACCAGCACGTTGAAGCGCCGGTGGTAGAAATCCAGCATCACCTGCTCGAGTTCCTGTTCACGCATCTGGCCATGTGCCACGCGAATTTCAGCTTCCGGTACCAGCTGCGCAAGCTTGTAGCGGAATTTCTCGATGGTCTCGACTTCGTTGTGCACGAAGTACACCTGGCCGCCACGCTTGATCTCGCGCAACAGGGCTTCCTTCAGCAGTGCATCGTTCCATTCCGATACGAAGGTCTTTACCGAGAGGCGTTCCATCGGTGGTGTGGCGATGATGGACAGGTCGCGTATGCCTGCCATCGCCATGTTCAGCGTGCGCGGGATCGGCGTTGCGGTGAGAGTCAGCACATCCACTTCGGCACGGAGCTTCTTCAGCTGTTCCTTGTGGCGCACACCGAAGCGCTGTTCCTCGTCGATGATGACCAGGCCAAGGTTGTCGAAGGAAATTCCCTTGGAGAGGAGTCCATGCGTGCCGACAACGATATCAACTGTGCCGTCACTGATGCCTTTCTGGATTTCGGTCTTCTGCTTCTGCGTGCGGAAGCGCGAGAGCACTTCGACCTTCACCGGCCAGTCGGCGAAGCGGTCAAGGAATGTCTGGTAATGCTGCTGAGCGAGCAGTGTGGTTGGCACCAGTACGGCAACCTGCTTGCCATCCTGCACGGCGATGAACGCGGCACGAAGCGCAACTTCGGTTTTGCCGAAACCGACGTCGCCGCAGATGACACGGTCCATCGGTTGCGGACGCGTCAGGTCTTCCTTGACTGCGGTGATTGCCTGTTCCTGGTCCGGTGTTTCCTCGAACGGGAAATCGTTGATGAAGGTATTGAACTCGCTGTCATCCAGCGAGAATTCATGCCCCTTGCGTGCAGCGCGCCGGGCGTAGATATCCAGCAGCTCCGCGGCAGCATCGCGTGCCTTCTCTGCAGCGCGACGCTTCGCGCGTGTCCATTGTTCGGAACCGAGTCGATGTAGCGGCGCATGTTCCGGCGCGGTGCCGGTGTAGCGCGAGATCAGGTTCAGTGACGATACCGGCACGTACAGCTTGTCGTTGCCGGCATATTCAAGCACCAGGAATTCCGTGGAATCGCCGCCGACGTCCAGCGACTTCAGGCCAAGGTATCGGCCGACACCATGTTCCTCATGCACGACCGGTGCGCCAATGGCGAGGTCGGTGAGGTCGCGGATGATGGTGTTTGGATCCCGACCGGCACGGCGACGACTCCGGGTTCGCGCGCGTTCGCCAAAGAGCTGGTTCTCGGCAATGACGGTCAGGCCATCATCCGGCAAATGGATGCCTTCCTGCAGCGGTGAGACACACACGGCAACCGGCATCTCGCCGGTGACGAAATCCTGCCAGGTATCGACCGTCTTCGGGGCAAGCTTCCGTTTCTTCAGCAGGTCGAGCAGCGTTTCTCGACGGCCGGTTGATTCGGCAACGAATAACGCGCGACCTTCACGGTTCGTAATGAATTCGTCGAGAAAGTCGAGCAGGATGCGCGCCGGTTCTTCAAGGCGACTGTTGAGCCGCAACTCGGGCGGTCTCACCGTGCCGAAATTCTGCGCGTTGTCGCCGCCGGTCGTCAGTTCGAAGGAATGCACGGTGATGCCGGGATGGGCAACCAGTTTTTCCAGGGCCTCATCCAGCGTGATGGCGATTTCGGTCGGCTCGAGCAAGGGGCGCTCGATATTGCCGCGGTACTGTTCGTAGCGGTCTTCGACCTGCTGCCAGGCATTCTGCATGGCATCGTCTGCGGTATCGAAGCGGCAGACGATGACGTTGTCCGGCAGGTAGTCGAACAGCGTCGATGTCTTTTCGAAAAACAGGGGCAGGTAGTACTCGACGCCCGCCGGTGCATTGCCGCCCGACACGCTGCGATAGATTTCGCTCTTTTGCGGGTCACCCTCGAAGCGCGCGCGAAAGCGGGTACGGAAATTCCGGATCGCCTCTTCATGCAACGGGAATTCGCGAGCGGGCAACAGGCGAACCTTGTCGAGCTTTTCCTGTGAAAGCTGCGTTTCCGGGTCGAAGCTGCGGATGGACTCGATTTCGTCGTCAAACAGGTCCAGCCGGAAGGGCAGGTTGGCGCCCATCGGGAAAATGTCGATGATCGATCCGCGCACCGCAAATTCGCCGTGCTCCATCACGGTGGATACGCGCGAGTAACCGGCGGCTTCCAGGCGGTTGTTCAGTGCCTCGACATCGACGGTGTCGCCGACATCCATGAGGAAACTCGAGCCATCCAGCCACTCTCGCGGCGCAATCCGCTGCAGCAGCGTGGCTGGCGAGACGATGACCGCGCCAGCCGCCAGTCCCTCGAGCCTCTGCAAGGTGGCAAGGCGCCGGGAAATGATGTCCTGGTGCGGCGAGAAAACGTCATAAGGCAGCGTTTCCCACTCCGGGAACGGCATGACCGGCAGTTCGGTATCCGCCAGCAGGTGGTTCAGCTCGTTTTCGAGCCGGTCGACGGCCTGGGCGGATGAGCAGACCACCAGCAGAGGGCCACGCTTCTCGTCAGCCGCTTCGCGCACGGCCTCGGCAATGGCGAGGGCGGGTGCCGCACCATACAGCTGGCCCCAGGCGATGGGCGTGCCGGCGGCTTGGGGAAGGC
>JAWWBT010000067.1:0-12645 GCA_033720815.1 Gammaproteobacteria bacterium
CAATGCTGCGGGCGACGATGTCCTGCCCGGCTTCCAGTGCCGCGATGAATGATTCCGGCACGGCGAAATCCAGCTGCATGGTGCTGATGTCGTCGATGGTCGTCACCACATCGCCGGGTGATACGAGCGAACCGACGCTGACGCGGCGCAGGCCGACACGACCATCAAAGGGTGCCCGCAGGGTATGGTCACGGAGTGCGGATTCCGCCGCATTCACGCGGGCCTCGGCGGCCTGCACCTGGGCCCGTTGGCGGTCGAGCTGCGATTGCGACACCACCCGTTCCCTGATCAGTTTTTCCGTGCGTTCCAGTTCGCTGCGGATTTCGACAAGGTCTGCGCGAGCTGCCGCGAGGTTGGCGCGAGCACTGCTCGATTCCAGCTCGAGCAGCACTTCGCCCTTTTCAACGAGGGCGCCTTCGCGAAAACGGATGTCGGTGACCGTATTGGATACGCGGGCAGTGAGTTCCACCGATTCGCTGGCGCGCGCTGTGCCGATCGCCTCGATGCGATCACTGATGCGTTCACGCTCTACGGTCTTCGTGACCACCGGCACACTGCTGTTCGCGGGTTCGCGAGCCTGTTCGGCTTCACTGCAGGCGACGAGCAGCAGGGTGGACAGCGTCAGGGCAAGGCTGGTCGTCATGCGACTGGGCGTATTCATTGGGACTCCGTGTTCCGGGTTCGATTCCTGGAGGACCAGGCCGGGATTTCCGCGAGTTGCGCGGGCCGGGGCCTGTTTCCTTCGTGTCTCCTTCTCGACACGAGAAGAGCAGGATAGTTCAATTTCGGACAAATATTGTACAAGATTGCGACGATTGATCGCTTTTCGATGCCACCTGTAGAAGAAATATTGCAGTGCCACGCCAATGATCCATCACCCAGTTTCCTGCGCATGCTTTTCTTTCCATGCACGAAGGAAGGGGAGCAAGCCACGGACAATTCTCTGATCGGGGGACAGGAAATGCATCCTGTTCGGGAGTGTGTTCAACGAGCAAGGATCGGGCGGAGCAGGGAGTGTCGAGGACGTCTGGCGGACAAACCGCAAACGGTAATGTGGTTGTTCAACTGAAGGCGCGCATCTCGTCCATGGCGATATTCGCGATAGTGATCCGGTAATCGTTTGGGTCAACCACCTGCTCGATCGACCAGTTGCGGCCGTAACGGTTGGCAGCGATTTCCAGGTTCACCATGCGGCGTGGATGCAGCGGCTGGCCATTGCCATCACGGATCAGCAGTACCAGCGGGGTGAGGCGGGCGCCGGGCAGGCTTGATGCGACCAGGCCGATTGCGCCGGTGTTCAGTTTCACCACGCTGCCGACCGGGTAGATACCGATACAGCGGATGAAATCCTGCACGAGCTCGGCACCGAAGGTGTTTTCCGCATCGTGATGCAGTTCGGTCAGCGCCTCCGTGGGCTGCTTGCCCGCGCGATAGGCACGATCGCTTGCCATGGCGTCATAGGCATCGGCGATGCCGACCATGCGAACGTATTCCGGGATCTCGTCTCCCTTCAGGCGGTCCGGGTAACCCGATCCGTCCAGTCGTTCATGGTGCCAGCGGATGATCTTGCGTGACACCTCCGGCAGCGTGTGCACCCGGTCCAGCGACGCAAAGGCCTCGATCGGGTGGCGACGGACGATACGGAAATCGGCCGGGGTGAGCTTTTCCTTCTGGCGGATGATGCAGTTCGCCGGGCCAGTCAGGCCGATGTCGTGCAGCAGGGCGCCAAGGCCGATTTCGCGCACCAGCGTGCGGTCCATCTTCCGGTAGTACGCAAAGGCCATGGAGAAAATCGCGACATTCACGCAATGCGTGGCGGTGAGCTCGTCCTGCGCATGCAGTTTCGTCAGCCACAAGGCCGCGTTCGGATTTCGTTCAATCACTTCGGCCAGTTCGCCGACGATTTCCTTCAGCGGGCCGTAGTCGATCCGTTTCTGCAGGCGGCGGTCATCGATGATCTGACTGAACCGGATCTCGGCCTGTTTGTGCAGCTTGATGACGCGGCGGAAGGTTTCGCCGAAGAGCTTCGGGTCGTTCTCGCGCTCGCGTTCCTCGCGCGACATCGGCTCTTCGATAGCCGCCGGGGCTCCTGCATCGTTGGCCGCGCGGCGATTCGCCATCACGTTGCCGCGGACCGACTCCAGCGAGCGTTCGGGATCGAAATACACGTAGTCGCACAGCTCGCGCAGCGTCGCGAGATCTTCCTCGCCCTCGATCAGGAAGCCCTGGAACAGGAAGGGGCTTTCCAGCCACGGGCGGTCCAGTTCGGCGACGAACATGCCAACCTGGAGCTCAGCTGTGTCAATGCGGTGTTTCATCGTGGCTCGCGTAAATCCGGGGTGCCGGAGGGCGGCTTCCCTGCGCTGTTCAGTGATATGTAAAAAGAGTTACAGGCTATCGCAAACGGGCCAGAATTCCGAGAATTTCATCACTTTTTACCGCGATTACAGTGATATCCGGACCGATATTCCCGATTGTAGGAAGGCGGGATGATAGTCCGTTTGGGTGATGTTGCAAGTGCCCCGGAGATTCGGTCAGCAAGTTGCGTGCGCCACCCTGATGGGCCACGCTCTGTGGCGGGGCAACATCGCATCCGGATTCCACCGGGCAAGGAGACTTCATGCACTGGCTGATCGCAGGACTCATCATTTTCTTCGGCGCGCACCTGGTGCCCGCTGCCACCGGCCTGCACGGCTCCCTTGTTTCCCGCTTCGGGACCTGGGGCTGGAAAGGCATCATGGCGGTGATCTCGATCATCGGTTTCGTGCTGATCGTCATCGGCTGGCAGCGCGTCGGCTACGTACATGTTTATACGCCGCCGGCCTGGGGGCATGAAATCACCCGCGCCATCATGCTGCCGGCGATGATCCTGCTCGCTGCGGCCTATATTCCCGGAAATGCCAAGCGCATCACCCGCCATCCCATGCTCTGGGCGACGGTGCTCTGGGCGACGGGCCACCTGCTGGCGAACGGTGACCTGCGGGCATTGCTCGTGTTCGGGACCTTCCTGGCCTGGGCGCTGTTCGACATGTGGTCCTGCAACCATCGCGGCGCCACGTTGTCGACCACCCGCCGCTCGGTGTGGCTTGATGTCCTGACGGTTGGCGTCGGCATATTCCTCTATTTCGCCGCCGCGCACCTGCATCGCTTCTATACCGGCGTGCCATTATTCGGCTAGCACCCTGAAACAGAAAAAGCCCCGCACAAGGCGGGGCTTTTTCATGGGCGAAGCCGGTATCAGTTCTGGTTACCGGCCTTGCGCTGTCCACTCTTCGGCTTCGAGCGACGACGCGGCTTGTCGTTCCGCGGCTTGCCGGGGCCGGCATTGCTGCGCGGAGCACCCTTGCCATGGCCCTGGCCACGACCTTGCGCACGCGGCTTGTTGCCGCCGCCACGCTTCTTGTGGATCGGTTCCGGCTTGATGCTCGGATCCGGCTCGTAACCGTCGATGACTTCCTTGCGGATATCACGACCGATCACGCGCTCGATATCGCGCAGCAGCTTGTGTTCGTCCACGCAGACCAGCGAGACCGCGTGGCCTTCGTTGCCGGCACGACCGGTACGACCGATGCGATGCACGTAATCTTCCGGCACGTTCGGCAGCTCGTAGTTCACCACGTGCGGCAACTGGTTGATGTCCAGGCCACGGGCGGCGACTTCGGTAGCCACCAGCACGCGAACCTTGCCGCGCTTGAAGTCTTCCAGCGCACGCGTACGCGCACCCTGCGACTTGTTGCCGTGAATGGCGGCGGCACGCAGGCCGTCCTGCTCCAGTTGCTTCGCCAGTCGGTCGGAACCGTGCTTGGTGCGGGCAAAGACCAGCACCTGCTTCCAGTTCTGAGAACCGATCAGGAAGGAAAGCAGCTCGCGCTTGCGGCCCTTGTCGACCGGATGCACGACCTGCGAGACCAGTTCGGTAGCAGTATTGCGCGGGGCAACTTCAATGCTGACCGGCTTGTTCAGGATGCCGTTTGCGAGGCCGCGGATTTCATCAGAGAAGGTCGCGGAGAACAGCAGGTTCTGGCGCGCCTTCGGCAGCAGCTGGATGATGCGACGGATATCGCGGATGAAGCCCATGTCGAGCATGCGGTCCGCTTCGTCGAGCACCAGCGTATCGACCTTCGACAGGTCCAGCGTGCGCTGTTCGATATGGTCCAGCAGGCGACCCGGGGTCGCGACGAGGATGTCCACGCCACGGCGCAACATCGACTTCTGCGGGTTGATGCTCACGCCGCCGTACACGGCGCCAGACTTCAGCGGCAACTGCCGGCCGTAGTCGCGCACGCTGTCCAGCACCTGGGCACACAGTTCGCGGGTCGGGGTCAGTACCAGGGTGCGCACGACGCGGCGGTTGCCCGGCGTCGGGTGGCGCATCTGGCGTTCCAGCAACGGCAGGGTAAAGCCGGCCGTCTTGCCGGTGCCTGTCTGTGCGGCAGCCATGACGTCATGACCTTCCAGGATGGCCGGGATGGCCTTGGCCTGGATCGGGCTCGGTTCGCTGTAGCCCTTTTCGGACACAGCACGGAGCAACGCGGCCGACAGGCCGAGTGATTCAAAAGACATTCAGATTTTCTCCCAGACGCCTGCAACGGCCACAAAGGGGCACAAGGTCGGTCCAGGCAGATCAGATGTGTTGTTTCGGGGCAGGCTGAGCCGAGGTGAACCGGGCTTCAGGGGTACCGCGAGCGGGATTTTCCCGTGCACGCGCCGACCGATGGGCGCGAAGCAGGGCGCACTCTAACAGAACGCGACCAGAAAAGAAGCTTTTATTTCAGTGTGATAGCGTTTTTCGCGGCCTTGCGTGTAAGGAAGCGGGTCGGGCGGCATCCAACCGGACAGGCAAACAGGGAATATTGGCATGCAGCGCAGGGCGCCGAAAAAAGAACAGGAACAGCTTTTCCGGGACTGGGTAACGAAGCACCAGGGCATCCTTCTTCATATTGCCCGCGGTTTTGCCGCCGAGCCCGACCAGGATGATCTCGTCCAGGACATGCTGCTGGCCTTGTGGCATGCCGTTCCGAAATTCCGCGGCGAATCGGCCGAGTCCACCTTCATCTACCGCGTTGCACAGAACGTCGCTCTCACCTGGAAGCGAGGGCGTTCGCGCCAGCCGGTCATGGATGAATTCGATGAGGCCGACCACCAGCAGCCACCGCCATCGATGAAATTCGAACGCAGTGCGCAGCTCTACGCGGCCATACGGAAATTGCCGGAACTCGACCGTTCCCTCTTGCTGATGCACCTCGATGAAATGCCGTACCGGCAGATCGCCGAGACACTGGGACTTTCAGAGAGCAACGTTGGCGCGCGGCTTACCCGCTTGCGCCAGCGCCTTGCACGACTCATCAAGGAATAAGCCATGCACGAAATTTCAGCCAACGACATTGATCGCGTCATCCGCACGGCGACACGTCGCCAGCGCATGCAGCAGGGCCTGCTCGCATTCTTCGGCCTCATGACACTGGCCAACCTGGTGTTCGGCATTGTCGTAGTGATGAAACCCGAAACCACCATCGCAAGTGCCATGCTGCCGATGCTGCTTTCCGTAGCTTCCGCTGCACTCCTGGTTCGAAGCTGGAAGTGGCTGAAGAACGAACGCGAGGCATGGAGTCGCCTTGCCAGCCCGGCGGTCGATGCCGTTTCCGATGCCATCGCGGCAACGCGTTCGCGCATTTCGCATTACCAGCGCGTTCGCCTGCTCACGGCAGTCGTCATCCTGCCGCTCTTCGGTCTTGCGCTGCTGCAGCTCTGGAATGCCGGAAAGATGAGCGGCAGTGACGTGGCAAGCCTGGCTGCGCTGATCATGGTGGCGTTCATTACCGTACAGGTGGTGTTGCGTCATCGCGTGCGCTTCCAGTTGCAACCGCAGGTGCAGCACCTCGAAGCGGTGAACCGGCAATTCTGAAGGCACCAGGAAGCAACGCAACGAAAAAGCCCCGCCGAAGCGGGGTCTTTTTTATCGGTAGTCTTGCCTACTTCAACAGGTGCTTTGCGACCGTCTTCCTTTCCGGTTCCTGCACCAGCACCAGGTTGGCGGCGTCGGCGAGCGGGATGTAGCTGCTTCGCCTGCGAACGCCAGACAATGCCGCACAGTCTGCGTGACTGGGCACCCCGGGCGGGGAAATTAACCGCCACGCTTTCTCCAGCTTTCCGGCTCGCATATCTGCGGTGGGTAGAAAGCCATCTTCCTCGAAGTGGTCCCCGTTGTGCTGCGCCGGGAACGTGCAGCCGGCTGTTCCCGGCTTCAACCCTCGTTTTGGATGGCTTCCAGGCGGCGTCCCAGCGCTTTCCAGATCACCAGTGCAACCACGTTTATGCCGATCATACACGGGAGCGGCTCGTTGCCGCCAAAGCGGAGATCGACATTGAACTTGCTGCCGATGAACCACAGGAAATTGAAGTTCGCCGGCGGCAACCACTGCAGTAGCAGCAAGCCACCCGCGCCGAAGTAGTAGCTGAACCACGGCACCGAAAACGTCGGGACCTGCACCAGCCAGAAGCGCCGCGCCAGCCGCAGGTGTCGCACCGATACATCCTGAAACAGCCGCACACCCGTGTAGACGCCGAAACCGTAGAGCAAGGCAAACGGAACCAGGAACAGTGCAACCACAAGATCATTCTGCAGCAGCAGCCACGCAATCACTCCGATGCCGATCAACCCGCCGACGACGCTGGCGATGACCACCAGCCATACAAGAAAACCCCGCGAGCTGTCGCGCACATCCGTTGTTTCAGCGTCCATTGATTTCCCCGGTAAAAAAAGCGAAAGCGTCGATATTTCCGTAAATCGATTATTGCTGCAAGTCGCTGTGATGCACTTCCGACCCGGTGCCGGATACGCTACGGTCCAAGATGCTGCAGGGAACGATTGTGGGATTCATGCGCAGGATGCTCGTATTATTCGGCGCGCTGCTGGTCACGGCATGCGCCAGCAAGGAACCTGTCACGGAACCGGGCCCGGAAACCATGCGCGAGCAGCGCGTCGCGCTGGAAGCTTTGGTGAGCAGCTCGAAGCCACCCCCTGAAAAAGGCACGCCGTGGTACGTGAAGATGCGTTTCGAGCAGGGCCACAGCCGGCCGCACGCCAGTTACTTCCACCTTGGCAACGCTGTTACCGGGCTGCAGGTCGGCGTGTTCCTGGAGGATGACCAGCTTGTCGCGCTGCTTGAGCCCGAATCCGCTGAACACTTGAGCGATTGCCTCACGGGCTTCAACGCGCCAGGTGGTCACTGGTCACACGAAGGACTCCTGCCATACCGCGACTGGGCGATTGCGCAGGATGTCTCCGACAACGTCGGCGAACTGGCGAGCCGCCATGATTACAAGCCACGCGAGGAACCGTCCACGTTCTGGCATGCCGCGGAGCTGGTTGCGTACGCGCCGTTCATCATCCTGTCGATACCTTTCATTGCAGCCCATGCGCTGACAGGCGGTGCTGATGTCAGCCCGCCGTCAAAAAGCACGCCGCTGCCATTGCCGGATATCCGAACCATCAAGCCCGGAGACGAATTTCCCGAAATGGTCGCCGAAGCAGCGGACGGTTTCGAGTACGAAGGTGAACTGGTTCTGTATGAGTTCACGTCAAGAATGACAGCTGTCGGCGTCGAGGATGGTGTTGTAGTCACCGTAGAAACGCCCTCGCAGAACGAGCTCGAACGCCGCCAGCGTGAACTCGGTGCTCTCTACAAGCGCGATGACTGCGCGGCGCTCATGTCCGTGCCGGGCGGGAAGCCAGATTCCTCGAAGTGATCCTGCAGTGTTTCCAGCAGGTCGTGGTCTTCGCCCATCCGGGTCGAAAACCAGCGCGCCAGTACAAATGAATACAGCTCCGCGGCCGAGGCAATGGCCGCGAGCTGCAAGTACACGCGGCGTTCGTCCGCAATGCCATGCGCACCGTGCCGATGCACGATGTCGTGAATCGCGAAACAAAGCCCTTCCAGGTTATAGGCGGCGATCGATGGCCGGGGCGGCCAGGTGGGGTGCGTCCATGCGTTCATGTCATGACTCCTTGCTATGGAGTAGTGGTGATCGGGTGCTAGCAACCGTCATGACAACCGGCGGACTTATTCCCTCGGGAGGTGTTGTATTCGTCCACACCCGATCCAGGGTGCGCCGCTCTCGAGCGACATCCGTGTCATGAGAGAAAGTTGCTAGCTTCCTTGCCTTATCGGCCCTGCGGATTCTCCACACCACCGCCAATCCGCATATCAGGCATGACCTGACATTCAGTGGTCGATAAAACCCATTTATGAGCTATGCTCTTTGAGCACTATCTAGCAAGAAAGCACGGACGAAGATGACTAGGCTAACTGAAGATTCACTGGAATTTGCGCGAATCCACATCGCGAAATATTACGACTCGGATTTTTTTCCACGGCAGTTTGAGTTTGAGGCACTCTCGCACTCATGGGATGAAGTTAAGCACTATCTCTCTGCATCCAACGTGTCGAAGCTACACGTCAGCAGTCCATTAACAGTGCCAGCGCCGAAGCCATCCGGAACATACAGGGTCGTTCATCAGTTAGAACCGTTAGAGGCATTAACTTATACCGCTCTTGCTTATCAGGTCGCGCCAAGCATCGAGAGGGCTCGCTGCCCGGTTGACCAAAAGATCGCCTGCTCTTACAGGTTCGATGTGCGCGATGGAAACTTCTTTAGTGCGGGAACTGGGTATTCAGATTTCTTTCAAAAAACGGAAGATCTCTCGGACGAGTACACCTATGTCCTGACAACTGATATTACAGATTTCTACAATCAAATCTATTTGCACCGGCTGAATAATGCGATTGAGTTTTCAGACGAAAACTTAAAATCCGTAAGCGATGATATTGAAGTATTTCTGGGCGCACTTAATAACAAGTCGTCACAAGGTGTCCCAGTGGGTCCCGCTGCTAGCATAATAATGTCAGAAGCAGTCTTGTTAGATATCGATAATTGCATTGTTGGCAAAGGCGTTCCTCATACAAGATATGTGGATGACTTTAGAATTTTCTCGAATTCGAAAATCGAGCTGCAGCATATTTTGCAAGAGCTGACGGTTTATCTTTATAAGCATCATCGGCTCACTCTGGCCTCTCATAAAACCGCGATCCTCGAATCGGATAGATTTGTAGCTGACCGACTGCACAATGCATACGCAGAAGAGAAGATAGAAATCCTTCAAACCCTAGAAGTTTTCAATCCATATACTGAAGAGATAGAAGAGATAGAGATTGAGCTTGATGAAATTGAACTTTTGGAGGCTGCTTTAGCGAATGGTTTCGAGAAGCTTGTTGATAGAGAGGAGCTAGATCTTGGCTTGGCGAGAACATTGCTCCGAAAAGCAAAAAGGCAGGAAACTCCGATCTTTATCGAAGCGCTGCTCGATAATTTTGAGTTCTTTAGTCCAGCTATTAATGATGTCTGCCTCTATCTATCGACAGTACTAACTGATGACCTAATTAACGATCTCTCGAGTAAATTCATTGCAGTTACTAGTTCTGCACCTTATAGAAACAGCTTGGTTAGATTGTGGATGGACTGGCTATTTTCGTCTAAGGAAAGTTTTCTGGACATAAGGGAAATATACGAAAGTGTAAGGCAGAACCAACATCTCGAGATTCAGGCACGGGCAGCAATTATTAAACGAGACCTACCTTGGGCAAGAGAAAAGAAGGATGAGCTCTACAGGGCTAGCAGCTCAGAACGAAGAGCCATCATTCGGGCTTCGCAAATACTTCCCTCAGATGAACGTCGGCACTGGCTTCGATTGACTCAAAATGGTCCCTGGCCTATCGATTCCTGGGTCGCAAAGTGGGTATTAGACGTGTTTTAGATTGCATAGATGTGGGTCCATTGACTTCGAATCGAAAAAGTCCCGCTTCGGCGGGGCTTTTTAATTGGTACCGGTAGTCCAGACTACTTCAACAGGTGCTTTGCGACCGTCTTGATTTCCGGTCCTGCACCAGCACCAGGTTGGCCTCGTCGGCGAGCTAGCGCATAAAGGGTCAGTACCTTTTAGTATTTGTTAAGCTTGCTCACCGACTACTGGATGAGCGGAATTCTGAGCATGTTGGAATTGATCTTTGTCTTCTCCATCTTTCTCGCCGTAATTGGCGTGTTCTCCTTCGTTGTCATCCGAGGGCGACGAAAAGGCGCGGAAGAGAGCGGCCGGGTGCCCGCGTTTCAAGAACAAGCTGGTGGCCGGTTCGATGGCTTCAACCTTACCATTCCCTTCGTGCGGCATGCCGTATACGAAGATTTCGTGGTCATCGCCTACGGCAATAGAAGGCATGTTCTCAAGTTCAGTGACATCAAGTGCGTCAGCAACAAGTGGCATCTCTTCTCAAAGGGTCTGATCTACCAGCACAGCCGTGCAGATGTGCCGTCTCAGTGCATTGTCTGGTCCTTCAGGGGTGGGAAGATTCTCGAATACCTGGAGTCAAAAGGCGTGCCTATTTGCGAAAACGCATAGAGAAGGCGGTCGCGCTCATTCATAAAAAAAGCCCCGCCGAAGCGGGGCTTTTTTCATGCAGCAAGTGGTCTGGACTACTTCAACAGGTGCTTCGCGACCGTCTTTATTTCCGGTTCCTGCACCAGCACCAGGTTGGCGGCGTCGGCGAGCGGGATGTAGCTGTCTTCACCCGCAACGCGCATCTTTTCCAGCTTCGGTCCGCATTCTTCGTCGATCACAGTGAAGATTTCTTCCGAGATACCACCGGTGCGGCGGCCTTCATCGACCACCAGCACCTTGCCGACTTCGGATGCATGCTTCGCGATCTGTTCGCGGTTCAGCGGCTTAAGCCAGCGCAGGTCGAGTATGCGGATCTTCTTGCCGGTTTCTTCTTCGAGCTGCTTCGCCACGCGCAGCGACATCGGAACGCCGTTGCCGTAGGTGATGATCAGCAGGTCTTTCGCCTTGTCGTTGTACACGCGACCTTCACCCAGCGGGATGGCCTCGGTCGGGGCGGGGTAGTCGAACAGCCACTGGCCATCCTTTTCCTCGTACAGGTCTTTTGTCATGTACAGCGCGATCGGTTCCATCCACGCGACGACGCGACCGTGCGTCTTTGCCATTGCCGCACAGGTGCGCAGCATCTTCGCGGCATCGTCACCGCGCGACGGGCAGGCAATCACCAGGCCCGGGATGTCGCGCAGCGCAGCGAAGGAGTTATCGTTATGGAAGTGACCACCGAAACCCTTCTGGTAGGCCAGCGATGCCACGCGCATCACCATGCCGTTGTGGTACTGGCTGTTCGAGAAGAATGACAGCGATGCCGCCTCGCCACGAATCTGGTCGCAGGCGTTGTGGTAGTACGCCAGGTACTGGATCTCCGGGAACGGCAGCAGGCCGAGCATCGCCTGGCCCTGCGCCATGCCGAGGATGGTGGTTTCATCCAGCAGCGTGTTGAACACGCGGTGACCCTTGAAGGTCTTGTGCAGGCCGGAGGTGACGGTATACACGCCGCCCTTCTGCGCGACGTCTTCACCGAACAGCGTCATCTCGCCGTATTTCGCCATCAGGTCGTGCAGGGCACGGTTGATGAGAATGGCCAGGTGACGCGCCGGCTGGTTTTCCGGCAGGGCATTCTCCGAACCGAAGGCCGCAATGCGCGCTTCCTTTGAAGCGGGGCGCGTGGCTTCCTTCATCACGGCTTCGTCGTCATGCGGTGCCAGCGGCTTGATGACGTCTTCGCGCGTGGTGATCTTTGCCGTCTTCGCGGCCTTTGCCGACGCGGCCTGCACGCGCTTGCGCACGTTCTCGTAGAGGTCGCGGATTTCATCGCGCGAGAACGCGCCGGATTCCATCGCGGTTTCCGCGCTCATCAGCAGCGGGTCGCAGGCCTCGATGCCTTCGAGTTCTTCCGTCGTGCGGTACTCGGTTTCCATGTCGGTGCCGGCATGGCCGAGCAGGCGCTTCAGTTTCATGTGCAGGAAGACGGGCTTGCGGTGCTTGCGGCAATACTCGATGGCTTCCTGCGCCACTTCCCCGGTGTCGACCAGGTCGAGACCGTCGCAGGAGAAATACTTGATGCCGGCGCGGTGCTCGAACTGCGCCTTGATCCAGCCGCCCGGCGTGCGCGTGGAAATGCCGATGTCGTTGTCTTCGCAAACGAACAGCACGGGGCAGGGCAGGCCCTGGTGTGATGTCTGGCCGGCGGTGTTGAACGCGGCCTGCGCGGTGGCGTGGTTCGCCGAGGCATCGCCGAAGGAACAATAGAAAATCGAATCCATCGGAATCGGCGCTTCAACGCCGCAGAGCTTCGTCTGCGACAGCGCAATCGCGGCACCGACCGCTTTCGGCAGGTGCGAGGCGATGGTGGAGGTCTGCGGCGGCACCCAGGCCTTCGCGGAACCCCACACCTTGTGGCGGCCACCGGAAATCGGGTCTTCGGCGGAGGCACTCAATGAAAGGGCGGTGTCGTAAACGGGGTCCTGCCCGACCTTCTTCAGGCGCTCCATCATGAAACCGCCGGAACGGTAATGCAGGAAGGCCGGGTCGGTGTGGCGCAGCAGGCGACCCAGCACGGAATTGCACTCGTGACCACTCGAACCGATGGTGTAGAAGCCTTCATTGCGCGAACGCATGGCGCGGGCTTCGAGGTCGAGGTGGCGGGATTCCATCTGGCTTTCGAACAGCGCGCGGAAATCGCTCGCGTTCAGTCG
>JAWWBT010000068.1:0-12428 GCA_033720815.1 Gammaproteobacteria bacterium
CGTCACCGCACGAGCGATCAGTGCACGTCCTTCCAGATTTCACGCTTCAGGAAGTAGGCGAACAGGAAGAAAATCAGCAGGAAGGCCAGCACACCAATGCCAAGGCTCTTCCGCTCCAGCTGCACGGGCTCACCGACGTAATCAAGGAAGTTGGTGATGTCGCGCACCACCTGGTTGTATTCCTCTTCACTCAGCGAACCTTCGGAAACCTGCTCGAAGCCCTTGAAGCTGGTGTGCTCGGTACCGTCGGCATCGACTTCGGTTTCGAAGACGGCCTTCTGGTAACCCTGCAGCGGAGCAAGCACGTGCGGCATGCTCGCGCCCTTGAGCACGGTATTGTTCACACCGAAGGGACGACTCTCATCCACGTAGAAGGAACGCAGGTAGGTGTAGATCCAGTCTGCACCACGCGAGCGGGCTGTCAGCGAAAGATCCGGCGGCGCCTTGCCGAACCAGCGCTCGCCATCATCCTGGCCCATCGCGATGGTCATCATCTCGGTCGGCTTCTCGGCAGTGAACGCGAGGTTCTGCATCACCTGGTCCTCGGTCAGGTCGAGGTCTTCCACCAGGCTGTTGTAGCGCACGTACTGCAGGCTGTGACAGCCCAGGCAGTAGTTCACGTAATACTTTGCGCCACGCTGCAGCGAAGCCGTATTGCTCAGGTCGTTGTTGGCAGCATCCAGGGCGGCACCACCACCGGCGGCCGAAACCGCCAGCGGGGTGAATGCCATCAGGATGCTGCAGATCGTTGTCAGTGCTTGGCGTTTCATTCGAACGTCACCCTCTCCGGAACCGGTTTCGACTCGTTAAGCCGGGTAAATGCCGGCAGCAACAGGAAGATAATGGTGTAGATCACGGGGATCAGGCCCATCTTCAGCGTCAGCATGGTATTGGCTGGATCCCAGCGGAAGGCATCGAACAGCACCAGGATGCCGAACACCACCGCGGTCGCGCCGATGTAGAACTTGCTGCTGCGCTCGTTCGAGTAGGCCCACGAGACCAGGAAGAACAGGAAGTAGATTTCCGAGAATCGCAGCGCCAGCTCCGAGAACACCTTGGTCGCCGGCATCAGGCCGAGGTAACCGAGCACGATGAAGGTCACCGCAAACACCATCAGCAGCAGCTTGTACAGCGGGCTGCGGTAACGCATCGACTTCACCGGATGACGGTCAAGCCACGGCAGCACCAGCAGCAGCACGATCGCGCCGCCCATGGCGATAACGCCAATGAGCTTGTCCGGCACGGCGCGCAGGATTGCGTAGAACGGCGTGAAGTACCACACCGGTGCGATGTGTTCCGGCGTCACCAGCGGGTTGGCCGGCTCGAAGTTGGCGTGCTCCAGGAAGTAGCCGCCCATTTCAGGCGCGAAGAACACCACCACGGAGAACAGCATGGCAAACACGATGATGCCCACCAGGTCCTTCGCCGTGTAGTACGGGTGGAACGGGATACCATCGACAGGCTTGCCGTCCGGACCCTTGTTCTTCTTGATCTCGATGCCATCCGGGTTGTTGGAACCGTTGTGGCGCAGCGCCACGAGGTGGAAGACCACCAGCAGCAGCAGGATCAGCGGCAGCGCGATCACGTGCAGCGCGAAGAAGCGGTTCAGGGTGATATCCGATACGTAGAAGTCACCACGGATCCAGGTGGCCAGCGGCTCACCGATTTCCGGGATCGCACCGAACAGCGAGATGATCACCTGTGCGCCCCAGTAGGACATCTGGCCCCACGGCAGCAGGTAGCCGGCGAAGGCTTCCGCCATCAACACCAGGTAGATCAGCATGCCGAATACCCAGACCAGTTCGCGCGGTGCCTTGTACGAGCCGTACATCAGGCCGCGGAACATGTGCAGGTAGACGACAACGAAGAACGCCGATGCACCGGTGGAGTGCATGTAGCGGATCAGCCAGCCCCATTCCACATCACGCATGATGTATTCGACAGACGCAAAGGCGTCAGCCGCGGACGGCTTGTAGTTCATCGTCAGGAAGATGCCGGTGACCAGCTGGTTGACCAGCACGATCAGCGACAGCACACCGAAGAAATACCAGAAGTTGAAATTCTTCGGCGCGTAGTAGTCATGCAGCTGGCTGCGCATGAAGCTGGTGAGCGGCACGCGCTCGTCCATCCAGCCAATGAAGCGGTTCCAGCCTTCCGACATGCGGTCGAAGAAATCCGGGTTCGCGTTACTCATCAGGCAGCGCCTCCGTCTTCACCAATCAGCAGGTTTGTCGGGGAAAGGTAGCGGTGCGGCGGCACCACCAGGTTCAGCGGCGCCGGCACGCCCTTGTAGACGCGGCCAGCGAGGTCGAACTTCGAGCCATGACACGGGCAGAAGAAACCACCCTTGAAGTCCGGGCCGATGTCTTCCGGCGCGACTTCAGGACGGAACTGCGGTGCACAGCCGAGGTGGGTGCAGTTCAGCACCGTCACGAAATATTCCGGCTTGATCGAACGCAGGGTGTTTTCCGCGTACGCAGGCTGCTGGTCCATTTCGGACTTCGGGTCGCGCAGCGTAGACGGGTCCATCGACTCGGTACGCTCGATCAGTTCGGGGGACCGGCGGACGACAGCGACGGCCTTGCCGCGCCATTCGACCTTGGCCATGCCACCCGGCTCGATCTTGGAAATGTCGAGTTCCACCGGGGCACCCGCCGCCTTGGCGCGGGCACTCGGCTTCATCGAGGCTACGAAAGGCACGGCAGCGGCCACCACGCCCACACCACCCACGACCGTCGTGGCGACGGTCAGGAAGTGGCGCCTGTTCAGATCAACGCCGTCAGTACTCATTCAGGCTCTCCGCAAGCTGTTTGATTGGCAAGACTGATTAATGCAACCCATTGATTGCATGAAGATTCGGTGCTCTTTGCGGCGCAGCGCCCGACCCCGTATTCCTTCCCCAGGTCAACGCGCAAGGCCTCCGCACGGAATTTCGCATTATACATGCCCCGGTCGCGAACTGACCACCGCTGCGGTACAGAAAAACCACGTTCCCCGCGCCTTCGCGGCTGACGCGCACCCGGCAGCATGCTAATTTATGCGCGATGAAACGCCTCGGAAAACGTTCTCCTTCCTCCTGCAATCGGTCGCCTACGGGCTGGCCGCCGCATTCGTGATCGTGTGGCTGCGACCGGACCTGCTGCAGGATGGCGGTGCCATGCCGTTGACCGGCGAGAGCTACCGCCAGGCGGTGCAGCGCTCGGCACCGGCCGTCGTCAACGTGCATACGGCGAAGCGGGTCATGGATGGCGGGCTGGGAGGCCGGCTGGACAACGAATTCGGGCCGAGGGACAGCATTGAATCCACGCTCGGTTCCGGGGTTTTCGTCGAGAACGGCTATATCCTGACCAACCACCACGTGATCAGCGGCGCCGAAGCGATCCAGGTCGCGTTATCGGATGGCCGCGTCGCGGAAGCCGAGATCATCGGCACCGACCCCGATACCGACCTTGCGCTGCTCAGGGCAGATATTTCGGATCCCCCGGGCATGCCGCTGGGCCGTTCTGACCAGCTATCGGTCGGTGACGTCGTTCTGGCGATCGGCAATCCCTTCGGTGTTGGCCAGACGGTGACCCAGGGCATCGTCAGCGCCACCGGGCGCAACTCGCTGGGGCTGTCGACCTTCGAGAACTTCATCCAGACCGACGCTGCGATCAATCCGGGCAATTCCGGCGGTGCACTGATCAACACGCGCGGGGAACTGGTCGGCATCTCGACCGCCATCTACACGCGCGGCCAGGGCTCGAACGGCATCGGTTTCGCGGTACCCGTCAACCTTGCACGGGGTGTAATGCAGCAGCTGTTGCAACACGGTCGCGTGATCCGCGGCTGGCTGGGCGTCGACCCGCAGAACCTCACGCCGGAGCTGGCTGAAGCCTTCGGCCTGCCCGATACGCGTGGCGTGATCGTGCGTGATGTCTACCGTGACAGCCCCGCGTCCGCCGCCGGCCTGCAGCGCGGCGATACCATTACCCACATCAATGGCCAAGCAGTGGCCAACGCGCGCGAGGCCCTGACAATCATTGCCAGTACGTCACCGGGCGAGGTCGTGAACCTGCAGGGCGTACGAAACGGCAGTGCGTTTGTCGTCAAGGCAACGATCATCGAACGCAGTCCGCCTAGCACGGGCTGATGATGGTGCGGGCCACGCCGACAGGCGGATGAACCAGGCATGAAAAAGGCGGCTGAAAGCCGCCTTTTTTCATGCTCTATTGAACGACACGCGATCAGTCCGGAACACGACGGATCTTGGCGCCAAGCCCGGCAAGCTTTTCCTCGATACAGTCGTAACCGCGATCGATGTGGTAAATGCGCTCGACCGTCGTCGTACCCTGCGCCACCAGCCCCGCCAGCACGAGCGAGGCCGATGCACGCAGGTCGGTCGCCATCACCGGCGCGCCGGTGAGTTCCTCGACACCGGTGATGATCGCGGTGTTGCCTTCCAGCTTGATGTCGGCGCCCATGCGCTGCATTTCCAGCACGTGCATGAAACGGTTTTCGAACACCGTCTCCGTGATCGTACCGGTGCCCGAAGCGACAGCGTTCAACGCGGTGAACTGCGCCTGCATGTCGGTCGGAAAGGCCGGGTACGGCGCGGTGCGCACTGACACCGATTTCGGTCGCTGGCCTTTCATGTCCAGCTCGATCCAGTCCTCGCCAGTCGTGATATGTGCACCGGCTTCGCGCAGCTTCACGAGCACGGCATCGAGCAGGTCGGGACGAGTGTCCTTCACCTTGACCCGGCCGCGCGTCATTGCCGCGGCGACCAGGTAGGTTCCCGTTTCGATACGATCGGGCACCACGCGATAATTGCAGCCCTTCAGGTTCTTCACGCCCTCGATGACCAACGTGTCAGTGCCATGACCGCGAATCTTGCCACCCATCTTGTTGATGCACTCGGCAAGGTCGACGACTTCCGGTTCACGCGCCGCGTTCTCGATCACCGTTACGCCATCCGCCAGCGCCGCAGCCATCATCAGGTTTTCGGTGCCGGTGACGGAGACCGTGTCCATTACGATGTTGGCACCACGCAGGCGCTTGCACTTTGCCTTGATGTAACCGTTCTCGACGACGATATCCGCGCCCATCGCGCGCAGGCCCTCGATATGCAGGTTCACCGGACGCGTGCCGATGGCACAACCGCCCGGCAGGGAGACTTCCGCCTCGCCGTAGCGTGCAAGCAACGGCCCGAGCACGAGGATCGACGCACGCATCGTCTTCACCAGCTCATAAGGAGCGAACAGCGAATTGATGGTGCTCGGGTCGACCTCGATATTGAGTTTCTCGTCAATGGTCACCGACACGCCCATGCGACCCAGCAATTCGATCGTCGTGGTGACATCGTGCAGGTGCGGCACATTGGAAACCGTAACGGTGTCGTCCGCGAGCAGCGTCGCGGCGATGATCGGCAAGGTAGCGTTCTTTGCACCGGCGATGCGTACATCACCGTCGAGGCGCACACCGCCTTCGATGAGGAGCTTGTCCACGAAATCCTCCTGTCAGTTGCCGCCGGCTTCGGTCGGCGTCAGCGTCTGCATCGACAGCGCGTGGATTTCACCACCCATCTTGTCGCCCAGCGTCGCGTACACCATACGGTGCCGCTGCACGGTATTCTTGCCTTCAAAGGCGTCGCTCACGATGCGCGCCTCGAAATGCTGGCCATCGTCACCGAACACGGCAACTTCGGCTCCCGGCATGCCCGTCTCGATCAGGGCCTTGATATCTTCTTTCTGCATGGAAATCCGTTCGGGATTGGTCCGCCCTCGCCTCGCGAGCACAGGGCAGGAAACATGTGGCGCGGCTGGCCGCGCGGAAGCGGGCATGATAACGCAAGGAAGGGCCCGGGGGCAGGCCGGATTGCTGCGTTGCGCGTGACTGAGGTCTCAGCCTCGCAAGGTGGGAACCGCTAGCCAGCGCCCGAAGGGATGGCTATCATGCGGCCCTTTCCCCGACGCCAGATGGCGTCCAACGAGCAACGGACCGAACATGATCTGGAACGTTATCGCTGTCCTCGCCGGCTTCATCCTGCTGATGTGGGGTGCGGACCGCTTTGTCGCGGGCGCAGCGTGTGCTGCCCGCCTGCTCGGAGTGTCCACACTCATCATCGGACTGACCATCGTCGGCTTCGGCACCTCGGCTCCGGAAATCCTCGTTTCCGCCATGGCGTCGATTGCAGGCAATCCCGGCCTGGCGATGGGTAATGCCATCGGTTCGAACATCACCAACATTGCGCTGATCCTCGGGTTCACGGCGGTAGTGACGCCATTGACCGTCCGCTCCGAAACGCTGCGCCGCGAATTGCCGCTGCTAATGGCCATCATGCTGGTCAGTGTCGGACTGCTGGCCGACCGCGAACTGGACCGCATCGACGGCATCCTGCTGCTGCTTGCGCTGGTGGGTTTCCTGGTCTGGCTGGTGCGACTTGGCATGGCTTCGAAGAAGACAGATCCGATGATCGCGGAATTCCAGGAAGAAATTCCGCGGGACATGTCGATGGGCAAGGCGATCTTCTGGCTCGTTGCCGGTCTCGTGGTGCTGCTCGCCTCTTCGCGCCTGCTGGTCTGGGGCGCCGTGAATATCGCGGAGGGTTTCGGCGTCAGCGACCTGATCATCGGCCTGACCATCGTCGCCATCGGCACCTCGCTGCCGGAACTTGCCGCCTCTGTGGTCGCCGCGCGCAAGGGTGAGCACGATATTGCGATCGGCAACGTGCTTGGTTCGAATATTTTCAACCTGCTCGCGGTCATGGGCCTGCCGGGCGTGATCATGCCGGGCAGCTTCGAACCCGAGGTGTTGAGCCGCGATTTCCCGGTGATGATCTTCCTCACCCTGCTGTTCTTCGGGCTCGCCTATGGCATTGGCGGTGTCGGCCGCATTACCCGGCCAGCGGGCGCGGTGCTGCTGGCCTGCTTCGCCGGTTATCAGCTGATCCTCTATTTCGGTATCCTTGCCTGATACCGTCCAGGCCCTGGCCACATCCGGGCCTGGTTGACGGCGCGAGGCGCCGATAAGCAGGAAGGGAGACATCATTTCCATGGCGAACAGCGATTTCATCGCGACCGGTCGCGAAGTGCTGCGCACCGAAGCCGCGGCACTCGACCGCCTCATCGACATCATCGGTACCGAGTTCACGAAGGCCTGCGAGATCTGTCTTGAATGCAGCGGCCGCATCGTGGTCGTCGGCATGGGCAAATCGGGGCATATCGGTTCGAAGATCGCCGCGACGCTGGCCAGCACTGGCAGTCCGGCCTTCTTCGTGCATCCCGGTGAGGCCAGTCACGGTGATCTCGGCATGATCACCGGGGGTGACGTTGTCATCGCCATTTCAAATTCCGGCGAGACCGCTGAAATCCTCACCATCCTGCCGCTGATCAAGCGACTTGGCGTGCCGCTGATTGGCATGACCGGCAATCCGGAGTCCACGCTTGCCAAGGCAGCCAGTGCCCATCTTGATGCCAGCGTCGAGAAGGAAGCCTGCCCATTGAATCTCGCGCCGACAGCCAGCACCACCGCCTGCCTGGCAATGGGCGATGCCCTTGCAGTCGCCCTACTCGAAGCGCGCGGCTTTACTGCCGACGATTTCGCCCGTTCGCATCCGGGCGGCTCTCTTGGCCGACGCCTGCTGCTGCACGTCTCCGACCTCATGCACAGTGGTGACTCCGTGCCACGCGTTGGACCGAATGTCTCGATTTCCGAGGCACTACTGGAAATGACGCGCAAGGGCCTTGGCATGACGGCGATTGTCGATAAAGACGACAAGGTGCTCGGCATCTACACCGACGGTGACCTGCGCCGCACCCTGGACAAGCGCATCGATGTGCATGACACCTCGATTCGCGAAGTAATGACGGAAGGCGGACGCACCGCCACGCCCGGCATGCTTGCTGCCGAAGCATTGAAGATGATGGACGAACACCGCATCAATGCGCTGCTGGTCCTCGATGCCGACGACAAGCTGGTCGGCGCACTGAACATGCATGACCTGCTCAAGGCAGGCATCGTCTGAAGGACTTGCATCCATGGACCTGCGCAAGCTGAATGCCATTGCACGAAACATCCGGCTCGCCGTGTTCGACGTCGACGGCGTGTTCACCGACGGTCGCCTGTATTACGGCGCCGAGGGTGAAATGCTGAAAGCCTTCCACGTTCGCGACGGCGTGGGCATCAAGTCACTGCACCGCGCCGGAATCACTACCGCCATCATCACCGGCCGCACCTCCGGCATGGTCGCGAAACGCATGACCGAACTTGGCATCGATCATGTCCAGCAAGGTCGAGAAGACAAGGGCGATGCGCTGGGCGAACTCTGCGACCGCCTCGGAATCGAACTGGATGCTGTCGCCTACACCGGTGATGACACGCCGGATATTTCCGCGATGGAAAAGGCGGCGTTGGCGTTCACGGTGCATGATGCACACCCGGATGTGCTGCGCGCGGCCAACTGGCGTACGACCGCGAAAGGCGGTCACGGTGCCGTGCGCGAAATCTGCGACTTGCTGATCGCAGCCCGAATCGCCGCGAAGAAGGAAGACTGAGCAACAGGATGCGTACGCTTTCCTTCATCGCTAGGCGAAACCTCTTTATCGGGCTGATGCTGCTAGCCGTCATCGGGAGCTGGATGTTGCTGGATCGCGAGCGCGAGGAAAGCGCGGCAACAGAAGACCGCCCTGCCACGCCCGACAGCTATTTCACCGACATGGAGCTAGTGCGGCATGACGAGAATGGTCGCCCGTCAATGACCGTCCGGGCGCGCAGCGCAACCCATTACCCGAATGACCCGCTGATCTACATGGAAGCCGTTGATGCGCGCGGCAAGCAAGCCGATGCCAACTGGGCACTCACGGCTGCGACCGGGGAACTGTCGAGCGAGAACAACAGGCTTCACGTGGAAGACAATGTCCTGCTGGTCCAGAACAAGACCGGCCGCCCACCCCTCGAAATGTCAACGGTCGTGCTGGATATCGACGCGGACAGCGAAGTGGTCGAGACCGACGCGGCCATTGAAATTCGTTATGGTAAGAGCACCGTGACCGGCAAGGGACTCTGGGCTTCGCTGGCCGACGGCCGCATGATCATCGAATCAAAGGTAAGGGCTCGTTATGAACCTTGAATGTCGCTTGTTGCTACTGGGATTTCTTCTCATTGCCTATCCCGTTGCCGGCATCGCCGGAAACGAGGCCCCACTGATTGTCGATGCAGATGATTTCGAGGCAGACCAAACGCGCGAGATTTCCGTCTTCAAGGGAAACGTAAGCATCCAGAAGGGAGCTGTTCATATCCTGGCGGACGAGGTCCGCCTGAAGGCAAAGGATGGCGAACTGCAATCTGGCACCATCATTGGATCTCCCGCCCGCTTCGAACAGATGCCGGAAGACGGCGAGCCCATCAAGGGCCGGGCGAAGCGAATCGAATACGATGCAGCGAATGAAATTGTCGTGCTGACCGGTGAGGCATGGGTAAACCAGGGCGGCGACGAGTTCAGCGGTGAAACGATTCGCTACGACCTGGTGCAGGAAAAGGTGCTGGCAACGAGCTCGGAGTCCACGCCGCAACGCGTCCGCATCATCTTCACTCCCCGCAACAACCAGGAATCCGAAGACAACGGCAGCGACGAAACGACGGAGAACCGCTAATGGCAACGCTGCAGGCCACCGAACTGAAGAAGTGTTATGGCGACCGCACGGTGGTCAATGGCGTATCCATGACCGTCGGCAGTGGCGAGATCGTCGGCCTGCTTGGCCCGAATGGCGCCGGCAAGACCACGTCGTTCTACATGATCGTCGGCCTGGTGCCGCGCGATGGCGGCAGCATCACCATTGACGAGCACGACATCAGCCACCTGCCAGTGCATGCCCGCGCCCGCCTCGGTGTAGGTTACCTGCCGCAGGAAGCGTCGGTATTCCGCAAGCTGACAGTGGAAGAAAACATTCTTGCCATTCTCGAGACACGCAGCGACCTGGATGCACGCAGCCGTCGTACCGAACTGGACCAGCTCCTGGAAGAGCTGCATATCAGCCACATCCGCGAGTCCACGGGCATTGCACTGTCCGGTGGTGAACGCCGGCGCGTGGAAATCGCCCGCGCGTTGGCGGCGAATCCGCGTTTCATCCTGCTCGATGAACCCTTCGCCGGCGTCGACCCGATCTCGGTGATCGACATCCAGCGCATCGTCGAGCACCTGCGCGATCGCGGCATTGGCGTCCTTATCACCGACCACAACGTGCGGGAAACCCTTGGAATCTGCGAACGCGCCTACATCATCAGCGAGGGCCAGGTCATTGCCGCCGGGAGCTCCGAAGAAATCCTTTCCAATCAAAAGGTTAGAGAGGTTTACCTGGGGGAGGATTTTCGGCTATAAATAGAAGTGAGGGATGCGCAGACGTCCCCGCCCCAGAGGCACCACCACAGGAGCCCGTTCCACCTCGATGAAAGCCTCGCTGCAACTGCGTCTCGGCCAGCAGCTCGCCATGACCCCTCAACTGCGTCAGGCGATCAGGCTCCTGCAATTATCCGCGCTCGAACTCCAGCAGGAAGTGCGACAGGCACTCACCAGCAACGTCATGCTGCAACCGGACGACACCGGGCGTGGCGAAGCCGAAGACACCTCCCCCGCCGAAAAGGCCGCTGCCGATGATGGCGAAATTGACGACCACGACTGGGGCGACGGACCGAACCGCGCCGACCCATGGTCGGAAGGCGGTAACGATTTCCTGGAGAATCTCGGCGAAGCCGGTGGTGACAGCCTGCAGGATCACCTGCACTGGCAGCTGCGCCTCAGCGACCTCACCGGCAAGCGCCTTGCGCTCGCCGAAGCCATCATCGATGCCCTGGATGACGATGGCTACCTCCGCGAAGACCTCGATGTACTTGCCGACAGCATCGGCATCTCGCTCGACGCTGCGGAAGGCGTGCTGCAGCGAATCCAGGCCATGGATCCGCCGGGCATTGCGGCCCGGGACCTTCGCGAATGCCTGCTCGCGCAGTTGCGCCTGATGCCACAGGGCCCCGTCACCGAACTGGCCCGACAGGTGGTTTCCGAACATCTCGACTCGCTCGCCCGTGGCGCAGCCAGCGTGGCGCGGGCCACCGGCGTGGATACTGACGAATGCGCCGAGGCGATCGACCTCATCCAGTCGCTGGAACCGCGTCCCGGTGCCGCGCTCGACAACACCCGACCCGACTACCTCGTTCCCGATGTGCTGCTGACGCAGGAAGGCAATGGCTGGGGCGTCACGCTGAACAGCAATGTCGTGCCACGGCTGCGCCTGAACGAGGAATACGTGCGCCTGCTGAAACAGAGCCGCGAACGTAGCGAAGACATGCAGGCCCAGTTGCAGGAAGCGCGCTGGCTGATCCGCAGCCTGTCCATCCGCAACGACACGCTGCTGCGGGTCAGCGAAACAATCATCAGGCACCAGCAGGAATATTTCTCGCGCGGCGAGGAAGGCATGAAGCCGTTACTGCTGAAGGACGTCGCCGAGGTTGTCGATCTTCACGAATCGACCGTGTCGCGCGTCACCGCGAACAAGTACATCCACACACCCAGGGGCACCTTGCCGCTGAAGTATTTCTTTTCGCAGCCGCTGGCGAGTCGCAATGGCGATGGCACATCTACCGTTGCCGTTCGCGCGATGATCCGCCGGCTGATCGACGCCGAGAATCCCGGCAAGCCGCTGAGCGACCAGAAGATCGCCGCCCGGCTTGACGACCAGGGTATCCGAGTGGCGCGGAGAACCGTCACCAAGTACCGGGAAGCCATGCGCATCCCGGCCTCCTATGCACGAAAGAGCCTCGAAAGAGGCGCATCATGACCTGAGAAAGGTAAGGAGTGGACCATGCAAATCAATATCACCGGCCACCACGTTGAAATCACCCCGGCGCTCCGCGATTACGTGGACAGCAAGCTGGAAAAGATCGAACGTCACTTCGATCACGTCAATGACGTTCACGTGATCCTTACGGTGGAGAAGCTCCGCCACAAGGCCGAGGCCAGTGTCCACGTCAACGGTAACCACCTTTACGCAGACGACGTGAAGGAAGACATGTATGCAGCCATTGACGGCCTGATCGACAAGCTGGACCGCCAGGTCGTGAAGCACAAGGAAAAGCAGAAGGATCATCACCAGAAGGAAGCACAGAAGCAGGCGCAGCTCTGACAATCGACTGAATCCTGTATCAACTTCCGAACGGGGCCTTCTTGGCCCCGTTTTTGTTGAACTTTGGTTACAGCCTTATCTGCGCCGTGGCCTGACTGCTAGACTGGAATTGAAGTCACAGGAACCTATGCCATGGAAATCATCTTCGTCAGTGGCATGTCGGGCTCGGGCAAGACGGTGGCTCTCCACCTGCTCGAGGATGTCGGCTATACCAGTATCGACAATTTCCCGATCCGCCTGCTCAGCCAGTACGTAGAGGAAGAAGTCAGTGCC
>JAWWBT010000069.1:0-12339 GCA_033720815.1 Gammaproteobacteria bacterium
ACGACCCACCGTTGCGCGAGCCGGGCGCAACGGAAGGGGCGCAGGGTCGAAGTAGTTCAATGCTTTCGGGTCATAGCTGTAGAACCCGAAGTCGTGCACGGGGTCACGATAGACCGGAGTGAGTTCCACTTCCTCGTGATTGCGGAATACTGCCTGTGCAGTGACGGGACCCGGCTGCACCACATGACGATTGGTGAGGATGATGCCGCGTTCGGCATCCACGATGAAGCCGGTCGCCTGCGCCGAAGCATTCCATTCCGTATCGAAGGCGCGGACTGCATCCACCTGGATACTGACGATCGAAGGTGCGACCTTCTCGATGGTTTCTGGCCAGTTTTCCGCAGCCAGCGATTGCAGCGGAAAGAGGGCGACAAGCGCGAAGGCCATTACGAGACGTTGCATCATCTTTATCCTTAATCGAGTCATGCCGGTTTGGACCGCACCGGACGGGACACGTTCAGAAACGGTAGCCGAATTCCTTTTCGAAGCGATCGGCAAATTCGGCGGCAGTGAACATGTGGTTCTGGGTACCGTTGTGCGCGATCTTGATCGAGCCCATCAGCGAGGCGATACGGCCAGTGGTCTCGAGATCGAAGTCATTCATCAACCCAAACAGCAGGCCGGCGCGATAGGCATCGCCGCAGCCCGTCGGGTCACGCAGTTCTTCAGCCTTTACAGCAGGAATATCGATGCGCTTGCCTTCGGTATAGACCACGGACCCTTCAGCACCGCGCGTCACGATCAGCGACTCCACGCGCTTGGCGATATCTGCCGGTGAGAGCCCGGTGCGATCAGAAAGCATCTGCGACTCGTAGTCATTGACCGCAACCCAGGTCGCCTTGTTGATGAAGTCCGTCAGCGCCTCGCCGTCGAACATCGGCAGGCCCTGGCCCGGATCGAAGATGAACGGAATGTCTGCATCAGCAAATTGCGTGGCGTGCTCGATCATGCCCTGCCGACCATCCGGCGCAATGATGCCGATGGAAATACCTTTGTCCGCCGGCACCTCATTCTGGTGCGACTCGTTCATGGCACCGGGATGGAATGCCGTGATCTGGTTATCGTCCTTGTCGGTAGTGATGTACGCCTGCGCAGTGTAGGTCGTGTCGATTTCGCGCAGGAAGTCGCGGGAGATGCCCTTTTCGTCCATCCACTCGGCATACGGCTTGAAGTCCGAACCCACGGTACCCATCGCATGACCTTCACCACCAAGCAGCTTGAGGTTGTAGGCGATGTTGCCGGCACACCCACCGAATTCACGGCGCAGGTCCGGCACAAGGAATGCCACATTCAGCATGTGCACCTTGTCGGGAAGGATATGGTCCTTGAAGCGACCGTCGAAAAGCATGATGTTGTCGTAGGCAAAGGAGCCGCAAATCAGTGCGCTCATGACATCCCCTTTCGGAATTTGCAGGTTCGGATGGATCGAAGGAAATTACAGTAACAGAAGTGCCCAGGTGATGGCGGCCATCACCAGTGCGATGAAAACGGCTGCCGAGCCCAAATCCTTCGCCACACCGGAAAGCTCGTGACGTTCGGGCCCGATACGATCAATCGCCGCCTCGATGCCGGTATTGATGATTTCCACCAGCAGGACCAGAAACACGCTGCCGACGAGCAGGGCGCGTTCGACACCATTATCACCAAGCCACAAGCCCAGCGGTATGAAAAAAAGAAGGCCGAACAGCTCGAGCTGCACGGCCTCCTCGTTCTTCGCGGCCCACTTGAGGCCGGCGAGTGTCGCTTTCATCGCGCGGACGAGGCGCGGGATTCCTTTCGTGTTATCCATGTCCATTCAGCCTCGCTGAAAGATTCATTACGTCCGCCGAAAAGGCTGAGACCGTCGCGAGCGAAGACAAGGCAAGGCGGTGAGCCGTGAAAATGCGGAGCGTACACGCGAGTACGTGAGCAATTTTCCCGACTCACCAACGCCGGATTGTCGAGCGCAGCAGGTCTCAGGCTATTCGGCCAGTGGACCTGTCCACACGAGGTCCAACTGACGCGCTGCCCGCACATCATCAAGGCGACGAACCGGCAGCGTGTAGGGCGCGCCCTTCACGTACTCGGCATCGTTCTTCGCCTCTTCGCGAATGGCGACCATCGTGGCAACCCAGTTATCGAGTTCCTCGCGCGCCTCGGTTTCCGTCGGCTCGATGAGGAAGCATTCCGGCACCAGCAACGGGAAGTAGATCGTCGGCGCGTGGAATCCGTAATCCAGCAGGCGCTTGGCAAAGTCCGTCGCGGTGACATCGAGATCCTTCGCTTCCTTCTTCAGGGTCACGATGAATTCGTGCGTGGCGCGGCGTGTCGGGTAGGCCAGGTCGAAACCGGCTTCCTTCAGCTTCACCTGCATGTAGTTCGCATTCAGCGTCGCGAACTCGGAAACACGCTGCATGCCTTCATGACCCAGCAGGCGCGCATAGACATAGGCGCGCAGGTTCACGCCCGCGTTACCCATCCAGGCGCTGAGTCGACCGATGGACTGCGGGAAATCCTCTTCGCTGGCCCAGCGGTACTTGTCGCCTTCCTTCTTCACGACAGGAATCGGCATGAAGGGCTTCAGTCGCTCGGAAACACCGATCGCACCCGAACCCGGACCACCGCCGCCGTGCGGCGTGGAGAAGGTCTTGTGCAGGTTCATGTGGATGACGTCGAAGCCCATGTCGCCCGGACGCACCTTGCCGAGGATGGCGTTCAGGTTCGCACCGTCGTAATACAGCAGGCCGCCTGCATCATGGACGATCTTGGCGATTTCCTTGATCTTGCGTTCGAACACGCCAAGCGTCGACGGGTTGGTGAGCATGATGCCCGCCGTCTTCGGGCCGACGACTTCCTTCAGCGCTTCGATATCGACATCGCCTTCCTTGTTCGTCGGGATCTCGCGCACCTTGCAACCACACATCACGGCGGTCGCCGGGTTGGTACCGTGCGCGGCATCCGGCACGATGATTTCGTTACGTTCGTGGTCACCGCGCGACTCGTGGTAGGCACGAATCATCATTACGCCTGCGAGCTCGCCCTGCGCACCTGCCATCGGGGTCAGCGAAACGCCACCCTTCATACCGGTCACGCCGCGCAGGATTTCCTGCAGCTCGTACATGCACGCCAGGAAACCCTGGCCGGTTTCCACCGGCGCAAGCGGATGGCGGTGCAGGAAGCCCGGCAACAGCGCCAGCGTGTTACAGGCGCGCGGGTTGTACTTCATCGTGCAGGAACCCAGCGGGTAGAACTGCGTGTCGATCGAGAAATTCTTCTTCGACAGGCGCGTGTAGTGACGCACGGTCTGCATCTCGGACACTTCCGGCAGGCGCGGCTTCGAGGTACGCCGGAACTTCTCCGGAATGTCGGAGATATCCGCCATGTCGGCCGGCGCCTGTGCGAAGGCACGACGGCCTTCACGTGAATGCTCGAAGATCACCGGGTCGTTGGTGGTCTTTTCCATCAATTCCTGGCTCATGTTCAGCAGCTCCGCAGCGCTTCGAGTGCGCTGTTGTAATCCGGCTCATCGCCAATGTTTTCTACGAGTTCCGTGTGCACGACCTTGTCGTTCGCATCGATCACGACGACGGCACGGGCGGTGATGCCCTTCAGCGGTCCTTCGGTGATCATCACACCGTAACCCTTGCCGAATTCCTCGCCACCGCGCATCAGCGACAGCGGGACGACGTTTTCCAGGCCCTCGTTGCCGCAGAAACGCTTCTGCGCAAACGGCAGGTCGGCAGAGATCATCAGCATCACGGTGTCGTCATATGCCTTCGCGTGCTCGTTGAATTTCTTCGTGGAGAGCGCGCAGGTCGGCGTGTCCATGCTCGGGAAGATGTTCAGCAGCTTCTTCTTGCCACCGAACTCGTCCAGCGTGCGGTCCTGCAGGTCACCATCGACCAGCGAGAAACTCGGAGCCTTGTCACCAACCTTCGGCAGGTCGCCATTCAGCTGGATCTCGTTGTCACCCATTTTCACGGTTGCCATGTCGATTGCTCCTCACGCCACCTGGACGTTTTTCAGTACATCGGCCAGCGCATCCGCGTAGGCCGCGATATCGTCTGCCGTCTTCGTCTCGGTTGCGCAGACCAGCAGCGCATTGCCGAGCTCGGGGAAGTCCTTCGAAATATCGAGACCACCGACAATGTCCTTCGCCAGCATGCCCTCGAGCACCGGCGCGACCGGACGATCGAGCTTCAGCACGATTTCATGGAAGAACGGCGATTCAAAGGCCATCTCGACGCCGTCGATCTTCGTCACGGCATCACGCAGCGCCCGCGTGTTGGCGTGCGAGCTGGCAGCGACGCGCTGCAGGCCATCGGCACCGAGCAGCGACATGTAGATCGTCGCGGCGGTGACCAGCAGGCCCTGGTTGGTGCAGATGTTCGAGGTCGCCTTGGAACGGCGGATATGCTGTTCGCGCGCCTGCAGGGTCAGCGCAAAGCCTTCCTTGCCGTCGAGGTCGACGGTACGACCGACGATACGACCCGGCATCTGGCGCACGTGCTTGTCGCTGCAGCACATGAAGCCGAAGTACGGACCACCCGAGGACAGCGGCACGCCGAGCGGCTGGCCTTCGCCACAAGCGATATCCACACCATTCTCGCCCCACTCGCCCGCAGGCTTGAGGATCGCCATCGCCGTCGGGTTCAGCACACCGATCGCCAGCGCATTGTTCGCATGCGCCCAGTCGGTCATCGCGTCGCCATCTTCCAGCGCACCGAAGAAATTCGGCTGCGCAATGACGACGGCGGTGATGTCTTCGCCTTCGTACTGCTTCAGCGCGTCGAGCTTCGTCAGGCCGGTCTGCTCGTCATACGGCAGCGTTTCGAAGGTGATGTCCTGCGTGCCACAGATGGCTTCCGCCACCTTGCGGTAACGCGGGTTCAGCGTTGCCGGCAGCAGGATCTTCTTCGACTTCGACTTGCGATGCGCGCGCACGGCCATCAGGCAGGCTTCGGCCAGCGCAGTCGCGCCGTCGTACAGGGACGCGTTCGAGACATCCATGCCATTCAGCGAGGCCATCATCGTCTGGAATTCGTACAGCAGCTGCAGCGTGCCCTGGCTCGCTTCCGCCTGGTACGGCGTGTAAGCGGAGTAATACTCGCCGCGCGTGGTGATTTCCCAGACAGCCGCCGGGATATGGTGCTCGTAGGCACCGGCACCGATGAAGTTCTGCGCGAAACCGTCCGCTGCTGCACGCTCGTGCATCAGGCGGGTGATTTCCATTTCGGTCGCCGCCGGCGGAACACCCGGCAGGTCATCGGCGCGCAGGTCGGCCGGAATTTCATCGAACAGCTGCGAGATGCTGTCGACACCAATGGCGTCGAGCATTTCGCGAATGTCTGTCTCGGTATGCGGAATGAACGGCATGTCGTGATACCCGTAAAAAATAAAGAGTCAGGGGCGCGTTGCGTGTCCAGGGCGAAACCGGCAGGACGGGACCGCCCTGCCGGCCTTGCCGGAATGCTTACTCGTCTTCGAGGACCTTCTTGTAGGCCTCGGCATCCATCAGTGCGTCGACGTCATCCATGTTTTCCGGCTTCATCTTGAAGATCCAGCCTTCACCGTACGGATCCTCGTTGACGGCTTCCGGCGCATCGGCCAGGCCATCGTTACCCGCGACGATTTCGCCGGCGACCGGTGCGTACACATCGGAAGCAGCCTTGACGGATTCGACCACCGCCACGGCGTCGCCAGAGTTGACGCTGTCACCGGATTCCGGCGCTTCGACGAACACCAGGTCGCCCAGGGCAGCCTGCGCGTGGTCGCTGATGCCGATGGTGACGGAGCCGTCATCTTCCTTGCGCACCCATTCGTGCGACTTCGTGTAACGCAGTTCGGCTGGAACGTTGCTCATGTTGCTCTCCTCGAATGGCGTTGGGCATCTACAGGCCCGATTTCAAAGATTCCTTAAAGCTCGATCTTCACTTCGCCGTTGCGCGCGAATGGCGGCTTGACGATGCGCGCCTTGAGGCGCTTGTTGCGAATTTCCACTTCCACTTCGTCGCCCGGCTTGCCGCCTTCCTTCGGAATGCGGGCCAGCGCGATGGATTTCTGCAGCGTCGGCGAGAAGGTACCCGAGGTCACTTCGCCCTCGCCCGCGCCAGTGATCACTTTCTGGTGACCGCGCAGCACGCCGCGCTCTTCCAGCACCAGGCCCACCAGTTTACGCGGAGCGCCTTCGGCTTTCTGCTTTTCGAGCACCTTCCGGCCGATGAAATCGCGATCTTCCGGCTCCCAGGCCACGGTCCAGCCCAGCAGGGATTCCAGCGGCGTGGTGGTCTCGTCCATGTCTGCACCATAAAGGTTCAGGCAGGCCTCGAGGCGCAGCGTGTCTCGCGCGCCAAGGCCGGCCGGCGCGATGCCGGCATCCGCGAAGGCCTGCCAGGCATCGGCAGCTTCTTCGTTCGGGATCATGATTTCCCAGCCGTCCTCGCCGGTGTAACCGGTGCGGGCGACGAACCAGTTGCCACACTGGGCGGCATTGAAGGGCTTCAGGCCCATGGCGATATCTTTCGACGCAGGATCGATGCTTTTCGACGCTTTTTCGCGTGCGTTCGGACCCTGAACCGCAATCATGGCCAGGTCGGTGCGCTCGGTGACTTCCACGTTGAAATCACGCGCATGCTGCTCGATCCACGGCAGGTCCTTGTCGCGCGTGGCCGCGTTCACGACCATGCGGAAGAAATCTTCTTCGAGGAAATAGACGATAAGGTCGTCAATAATGCCTGCATCTTCGTTCAACATGCAGGTATACAGCGCCTTACCCTTGTCCTGCAGCTTGGCGACATCGTTCGCCAGCAGGTGGCGCAGGAAATCGCGCGTCTTCTCGCCGTGCAGGTCGACCACCGTCATGTGCGACACATCGAACATGCCGGCATCCTGGCGCACCGCGTGATGCTCATCGATCTGCGAACCGTAATTTACCGGCATGTCCCAGCCACCGAAGTCCACCATGCGGGCGCCTGCGGCGACGTGCTGATCATAGAGCGGCGTGCGATTTGCCATGATTCTGCGGTTCCTTGCGGCTTACGGCAGGCGGCAGCCTACCGGGAAAACAATATCGCCCGGCGCAGGACGCGACGGGCGGACACTTATATATAGGGGCAGCCAGGCGAGCCGCCGTGGCGCTGCTCCCCGGGCCAGCAGGAATGGGCCGGGAAGCCCCGAAAACAGCGCAAAATGATACCGGAAACACCCCCTGAAACCAACGAAATGACACCAGGGAAATGGTGCCACCCAGCGAGTCGCCAGCAGATTCCCGGCGGATCCGGCGAAATCCACCGCGTGGCTGTCAGCATTTTCGTAAATCTCGCGAAATTCATAACCAGCCATTCATTCAAGGGGCTATTCTGAGGTATAAATCACACATCAGGGGAAAGAGGCCGCACGGCTTCTTTAAATACAAGACAAGAAAGACCAGTCTTCATACTGGGGGGAAACATTGTGACCGAGAACGCGTTCACCACGCGTCGCTGTGCCTTGCTCGCTTCGATTTGTGTGGCGATGGCCGCGGCAACCACTCCGTCGCTGGCCGCGCAACCCACGCCGGGCACCGTACAGGACACCATCCAGCAGGAACCGCCACAGGTCCCGCTGCCGATGGATGTCGCCCCCGAATTCGAAAAGGATGTCGACCCGGAAATGCAGCAGCCCGTCGGGCCGCGCGTGACGGTCGACCGCTTCACCGTCATCGGCAACCAGTCGATTGACGACGCCACGCTGCAGGCCGCACTGCAGCCTTACGTGGGCAAGCCGCTGTCACTCTCCGACATCTACGAAGCCGCCGACCTGCTGACCGCGCTCTATCGCAAGCGCGGTTTCGGCCTGGCCAACGTACTCGTCCCCGCACAGAAGATTTCGGATGGCGAGGTGCGCCTGGAAGTCATCGAGGGTCGCATCGGTGCCGTCAGCGTGACCGGCAACGAGCTGTACAGCTTCAACTTCCTGAACGACCGACTCGCCGGCCTTGAACCGGGCACGATCTACCGCAGCGATGAAATGGAACGCGGTATCCTGCTGCTGAATGACCTGCCGGGCCTGCAGGCCCGCGCGGTGATCAAGCCGGGCGAGGAATATGGCAGTTCCGACCTGCTCTTCAAGGTCACCGAGGATGTCGCCGACTTTTCCGGCAGCCTCGACAACTACGGTCGCGAAGGCCTTGGCGAAATCCGTCTTTCGGCCACGGCCAATTTCAACAGCCTCACCGGTCGCGGTGATCGTCTCAGCATTACGGGCCTGGTTTCGGAAGGCGGCGCACTGACTTACGGCAACCTGACCTATGGCATCCCGCTGGGCGCCGATGGCGACCGCCTGCGTTTCACCTATAACCAGGCGGATTACGAAGTCGACGAAGGCGAGTTCGCGCTGCTGGGTGTTACCGGTGACAACACCACTTACCGCGTCGACTGGAGTTCGCCGCTGGTGCGCTCGCGCGACTATAACGTGGTGTTCACCACCGCGCTGTATCGCCAGGAAACCGAATCGTTCATCGCGGGTGCCGCGCTGCCGGAGAACTCCACCGAGCTGAACCTGCTCGAACTGGGCCTGTTCATGAGCGGCGTAACCGAATCTCGCAACAGCTGGTCGTTCTCTGCCCTGCTTTCGGGTAATGGCCAGTCGAACGACAGCACCATTACCGACCCGGTTACGGATTCGCAGCAGGCGAAGCTGCGCGTGGATGGTTCGTGGAGCATGCCCTTTGCCAGGCGCTGGCTGTTCCAGACGCGCGCCACCGCGGTCTATTCCAGCGACCCACTGGTCGATTCGCAGAAATTCTCGCTGGGTGGCCCCTACTCCGTTCGCGGCTACTTCCCGGCCGAGCAGCGCGGTGATCACGGTGGCTTCCTGTCCCTGGAGCTGCGCCGCTACTTCCTGGTCTCCAAGTACCCGATTGCCGCCAGCGTCTTCGTCGACGGTGGCTACGCGAAGAACCAGCTGTTGCCGGGCGAAACCGAATACCCGGCGCGCTCCGGCGAACTTGGCAGTGCCGGCGTCGGCCTGCTGTTTGCACCGGATGGCAGCGCCTTCTCGGGCAGCCTGATGTATGCCGAACCCATTGATAACCACACATCGCTTGCGGGTGACGACGACGGCCATTTCTGGGCGTCGTTCAAGGTGATGTTCTGAGCGCTTCGGCGCTCCTGGTGATGTTACGAACGCGTCTTGCGTTCGACCTGAAGTCTGAGTGAGAGGATGACGACCATGTCGTATCACGCCACACACAAGAAACCGGTCCTGCAACAGTCGATCCGCCGCGTGATGCGACGAACCGGCGCAACACTCGGACTGCTGGGCCTGCCGGGCCTTGCACTCGCCGGACCGGAAGGTGAAGACGTCATCCGCGGCGCCGCCGACGTCGTGCGGCCCGACGCAAACACCACCACGATCAACCAGCTCACCGATCGCGCCATCATCAACTGGCAGACCTTCAACGTCGATGCCGACGAATTCGTGATCTTCGACCAGCTCGACAGCTCCTCCGTCGTGCTGAACCGCGTGCTCTCTTCAGACGCCAGCTACATCTTCGGCAACATCAGCGCCAACGGCCACGTCTTCCTGGTCAACCCGCATGGCGTGTTCTTCGGCGAAGGTGCCGTGCTCGACGTGCAGGGCTTCCTCGGCTCCACGCTGGACATTGCCGACGACGACTTCATGCAGGGCAACTACAGCTTCACGCGCGCGGACAATGCCGCAGCGCTGGGCCAGGTTGTCAATGAAGGCCAGATCACTGCGGGCGAAGGCGGCTATGTCGTGCTCGCCGGTGATTTCACGCAGAACACCGGCCTGATTTCCGCACAGGGCGGTACCGCCGCGCTGGTTTCCGGTAACGCACTGACCCTCGACCTCCAGGGCGATGGCCTGGTCAATTTCGCCGTGAATGAAGCGACGCTGGCCGGTGAAGCCGGCGTGCACAATGCCGGCAGCCTGCTCGCCGATGGCGGCATGGTGGTGATGACTGCACGCGTTGCCAACGAAGTGACGTCCACTGTCGTCAACAACGAAGGCACCGTGCGTGCGCGCGCCATCGAGAATCGCGGTGGCGACATCTGGCTGGTCGGCCATGGCGGCAACGTCGAAAACTCCGGCACGCTGGATGCTTCCGGTGAAAATGGCGATGGCGGCCAGATGATGGTGTGGAGTGACAACGATGTCACCTTGCATGATGGCGGCGTGCAGACTGTTGATGGCGCAGAAGGTCACGATGCCGGTGATGCGCGCTTCATCGCGCGGGAACACCTGGATTACCAGGCAAACAACCTGATCAGCGCCGATGGTGAAACTGGCGGGACGGTGGAAGTGTCCGGCCATGGCGGGCTGAACGTTGCGGGCAACCCAGTGATCGGCCCGAATGGCGAGTTGGTTATCGACCCGGACCACATTGCCATAACAGCGAATAGCAACGCACCAGCATTAACGAGTGCTGGCTCTACCTATAACTGGGTTGGTGCGGGCACTCCGCTGTTTTATGACTCCGCGACAGAAGATGTTACAGCGCTGGGTGCCGACTGGATCGCTTCCGAACTGGGCCTCGGCGTAAACGTAGTTCTTGTGGCAAGCGAGACCATTACTTTTGATGGCACGCCTCCTGCCACACTTTCGCAAACAGGTACCGCCGTCGGCGATCTATCCCTTTACATCGGATCCGTCGCATCCGCTGGCGGTGCCAGCACGTTCGGCCTTGGCCTGGCCGGCGGCGTATTTGGCAGTGGCGGCACTCCGGTAGTCAATGTATCCGCGGACCCAGATTCGGGGTTGATCGATCTGAGTGGCCTGACGCTTGATATCCCTAACGTGAACTTCACCGCCAGCATTTTGGGTGGTGGTACAGCGGATTCGATCAACTTGCCGGACATCACTGCGAGCACCATTACGGTAAACGCTGGCTCAGGCGATATCACATTCGCTGGTTCATTTGGCAGCGCCAGCCTCAATGCAGGCGGCAATATTGATATCACCGGTGGCACTGTACAGGGTGGTTATTTCCACAACGCAAACAACGTGACAGTGAACGCCGACGTAATCGGTACGAATTTTTACGTAGGCAGCAGTGGCACGACAGGCAATGTTTCTGATCTCACTGTCAACGGCAATATCAATGTCAGCAATTCCGCGTTCGCCTACGTGCAAGGCAACAGTGCAAACATCAACCTGAATGGCATTGTTTCCGCAGGCGCTGCGATTACGCTGTTCACCTCGGCGGGAAGTAGTTCACCTGGCAACATCACCGTCGGCAATACAATGAGCGCGCCGACCATCACGATTACTGCAAATGGCGGTGGCGGTCCAGCCACCGGCGGCAACGTGACCTTGAGCGCAGTCTCTGGCGACTCGATTAATATCACGGCCAACCAGGGCGGCGCCGGTGGCGGCATCATTGATACCGGCGTCATCAACGGCAATGGGCAAGTAACACTTTCTGCAACAAGCATCGGCGGTAACAGCCTGGTCATCGGCAACGCACTCCAGCCGAATAACGTCACGATCAATGCGCCGATCAATGTCACGAACAACGTGGACATCCGGATCCTGGGCACCGCGGTAGAAAATGGTGTTATCGGGTTCAATGGCAACGTGACTGCGGGTGGAAGCATTATCGCGTCGATCGGGGGAACTGCCGGCGCCAACCTGATCAGCGGTTCCACCGCGAACCTTTCCGCAACGAACATCAACCTGGATGCCGGCAGCATCGGTGACGGCAATATCGATTTCGCCAACCTTGATGCAACCAACAACATCCAGCTGACTGCCAACCAGATCGAAGTCGACTGGTACCGCACGGCGAACAGCATCGCGATCAGTGCCAGCAGCATGATCGGTCCGAACCTGCTTGTGGGCAGCGGTGGCGGCACGTCCGGCGCAGTAAACAATTTTGTTGCCAATAGCCGTGTCAATGTCGGCGGTTCGATCGATCTCCGTGTCGCCACTGGCGGCCTCATCGATCTCGCCGGCTCGTTCGTCAATAGTGGCGCTGTGAACATTACGGCCGGTTCGACCGGCACCGTCGACCTGAATGGTGGCGTGGTTCTTGGCGGCAATACCGTCACGCTGACCGGCGGCACGGTGAACCCGAACAATCGCATCACGACCAGCGGCTCGATCACCATCAACGGCAACGTTGGAGGTGGCAGCTTCTCGCTAGGCTCCTCGCTTGCAAGGGCTGGGAATGTAACCATCACCGGCGGTGTAAACGTTACCGGCAACGCAACGATTTACACGCAGGGATTCGGCAACGAAATAAATATCGGCAGCGCGATTTCCGCACAGGGCGTCCTGCTGGATGCAATTACCACTGGCGGCAGCGCCGGCAATGTGATTGTCGGCGGTGGCATCACAACCACCACGGGTGGGGTA